>NZ_LAJE02000071.1 GCF_000970465.2 Devosia insulae DS-56 | reverse complement strand
GCGGGTGGCTGCAGAGGAGGGGGTAGAGCTGGTTGGACTGGGGGGGTGGGGGCGTGGGCGGACGGATGGGGCTTAGGCAAGATCGTCGCTTGTGGGTAGCCACTGGCGGGGCGGGGAGTGCCTTCTCCCCTTGTGGTCAGCGGACGAGGGCGAAGCCCTCGCCGCGAGGTGCCCGAAGGGCGGATGAGGGGTATCTCTCCGCGCACTCACAGCCCGTCGCTTACGCTCCGGTCTCACGACACTGCGTGTCGCGGACCCCTCATCCGGCCTTCGGCCACCTTCTCCCACAAGGGGAGAAGGCGATACGTCTACTGCCGGTGGCCCCTCGGGAGCTAAAGCCCCTCAACCCGCGCCGGCAAATCCTCCATCGCGATCCAGTCGGTCAACAGCTTCCGGTCTCTGAGCCGCACTACGAAGACATTGCCGCCGCCGGGGTTGCCGATACGGCGCTGGTCCTCGGAGCGGGCGATCGCCAGCCCGCCGAGGTGGCACTTCAGCAGTGTCCCCACCGCTCCATGCCCGGCAAAGCCGATAGGCTTCGTCGCATCGTGGCCCGCCAGCACCTCGTTGAAGCCAGTGACCACTCGCTTCTGTGCGTCGCGCGCCGTCTCCCAGCCCTCGGCCGACTCATCGGGGTAGGCGAATAACGCGTCCGCCAGCGCCTCGAAGCGTGCCGAAGGAACAAAACCGGTACTGCGGCGATCGTTTTCATCGAACTTATCCCCGCTGTCCACAGGCGCGCCGCAACCTCCAGCGAGAATTGCCGCCAGCTCGAGAGCCTTGGTTTCCGTGCTCGAAACGAGGCGGGTCAGTGGCGTGACCAGTGGATGGTTCGCAAAACGTTCTGCGCGTGACCTGCCGAGGCTGGACAGCCCCCAGCGCGGCGTCGCCACCTTGGGGTCGATCACCACTTCCGGGTGGGTGACGTAGAGCGCGTACACCTCAGATGCCGCCGCGCGAAAAGTGGGTCAGCTCGCGCACCATCTGGCCGACCTTCCACTTGATATTGCTTTCGTTCGGCGCGCCGTCCGCGTCCAGCACATCCGGGTAGGGGCCGAGCCCGAGCAGCGTCGGCACCACCAGTGCACCGATCTTGCTGAGCGAGTCGCGCAGGTGCGACAGCGCGAAGATCGTCGCATATTTGCCGTCGCTCATCCCGCCAATGCCGAACACTGCGTGCTTGAACGGGTTCGGCTTCTCGCGGCTGACCCAGGAGACGAGGTTGGCGACCAGCGGCGTGACTCCGCCATTATACTCGGGGCTGATGATCAGCACGATGTCGTGGCTACGGAACATTTCCGCCAGGCGCTTCGCTGCTTCGGGAGTCTCGCCGGCATCTTCGATATCCTGGTTGAAGATCGGCATCTCGAACTCGCGGAGGTCGAGATCGGTGACGATCACCCCGGCTTCTCTGAGCTTGGCCGACATGTGCCGGCGCAACGGCTCGTTGATCGAGTCCTTGCGCAGCGAACCACAGATAGTGATGGCAGTCTTGGGGGGAGGGGTGTCGATGGTCATGCGCTAGAGCTAGCGCATTCCATTTGCAGTCGAAAGACACCGGATCGTCATCTGCAACGGGGCAATCACCCCTCATCCGGCCCTTCGGGCCACCTTCTCCCCGACGGGGAGAAGAACAGAGCGAGCGAACGGCACCGCCTTGTTCCTCTCCCCGTCGGGGAGAGGGTGGATCGGCCGAAGGCCGAGACGGGTGAGGGGTGAGCCGCCTAGCTCTCGAACAGGCTCTTCAGCTTGGCGAAGAAGCCCTCGCTGGTCGGCGAGTTCTCGCGGGTCGATTCGCGTTCGAACTCTTCGAGAAGCTCCCGTTGGCGCTTCGAAAGGCTCTGCGGCGTCTCGACGTCGAGCTGCACGTAGAGATCGCCAAAGTCCTTGGAGCGGAGCACCGGCATGCCCTTGCCCTTGAGGCGGACGCGCTGGCCCGGCTGGGTACCGGACGAGACCTTCACCCGGGCCCGCGCCGCATCGAGCGTCGGCACTTCGAACTCGCCGCCCAACGCCGCGGTGGTCATGGCGATCGGCACGCGGGCGTAAAGGTCGGCGCCGTCGCGCTGGAACAGGTCGTGCGGCTTGATCGAAATGAAGATGTAGAGGTCGCCCGGCGGTCCCCCGCGCAGCCCCGCTTCACCCTCATTGGCGAGCCGGATGCGGGTGCCGTCCTCGATCCCCTTGGGGATGTCGACCGAAAGCGTGCGGTTCTGCTGCCGGCGGCCCTGGCCACCGCAATCGGTGCAGGGCTGCTCGAGGATCTGGCCGCGGCCATTGCAGATCGGGCAGGTCCGCTCGATGGTGAAAAAGCCCTGCGCCGCCCGCACCTTGCCCTGGCCATTGCAGTGGCGGCAGGTCGACATGCCGGTGCCCGGCTTGGCGCCGGAGCCTTCACAAGTGTCGCAGGTGGCGAGCGTCGGCACGTCGATATCGACGGTGCGGCCGGCAAACGCCTCTTCGAGGCTGATTTCGAGATTGTAGCGCAGGTCGGAACCGCGCAGGCGGGATTGACCGCCGCGGCCGCGGCCACCCATGAAGTCGCCGAAAATGTCCTCGAAGATATCTGACATCGACGAGGTGAACTCGGGGCCGAACCCGGCCGGCCCGCGCCCGCCATTCTCGAACGCGGCATGACCGAAGCGGTCATAGGCGGCGCGCTTCTGCGGGTCCTTCAGCGTGTCATAGGCCTCGCTGATTTCCTTGAACTTATGTTCGGCTTCGGCATTGCCCGGGTTGCGGTCCGGGTGGAACTGCATCGCAAGCTTGCGGTAGGCGCCTTTCAGCACCGCTTCGTCGGCGCCCTTGGGCACCCCGAGCACTTCATAAAAATCGCGTTTCGCCAATCGGCCTTGTCCTTGGTTGCCTGCGCCCCGCATCAGGCATCCGGCCTAGATAAGTACTCTGATGCCTGACGGCAACACTATCGAGGGCTATGGGTCGACGTACGTGCCCGGTGTGACTTTTCCACCAGTCATGGGTCGAGCTGTCGCGCCTGTCTCAGGCGCCGAACGCCGCCGCCAGGTTCCGGCCGAGCTGGCCCTGCGCGAACATCGCCTTGTTGACGATGCGATAGAGCCCGAAAAAGCCGTGCGTCACGCCTTCGTAGGTCGTCATGTCGACCCACACGCCGGAGCGGCGCATCGCGTCGGCCAGGGCTTCGCCTTCCGAACGCAGCGGATCGGCGTCGGCGAGAATGATGGTCGCCGGCGGCAGCCCGGCCAGGTCGACCCGGCCGGCAATGTTCATCCGCGCGTCGTGCGCATCGTCCTTCTTGCGGAACAGCTTGCGCGCTGCCCATTCGAGCGTCGCGGTGGAATAGGGGAAGGTCTCGGCGTTCTGCAGGTGCGAGGGCAGGTCGAACAGCATTGCCGCCATTGGCGTCACGAGGCCGAGGTGGACCGGTAGCGGCTTGTCGTCGGCCCGCGCCCGGATCGCCACGTTGACCGCCAGGTTCCCGCCTGAGCCTTCGCCGACGATGGCGGCGCGCTTGGCATCACCACCCAGTGATTCGGCATGCTCGAGCAGCCAGTTCCATGCCGCATAGGCGTCTTCGTGCGCCGCCGGGAAGCGGTGCTCCGGCGCCTGCCGGTAATGCGCCGAGACCACCACCGCACCGGTGCGGGCCGCGAGCGCGCGCGGCGTCGCGTCATAGTTGTCGACATCGCCGAGCACGAACCCACCGCCATGCAGGAACAGCACCATCGGCCTCAGGCCCATCACGATGTCGTTCTGCGGCACATAGATGCGGGCGCGGATCTCGTCCGTCGGCCCCTGGATCAGCCGCATCTCCATGCCGACACCCATGTCGTCGACCTGATCGCGCAGGATCCGGCGTAACGCCATGTCGAGGGTGGGCAGCGCGCGCGCCTCGGGCGAACGGCACTCGTCGATGCGCTTGCCGCCCATCGATTGCAGCACGTTGAGCACGTGGCGCATATCGGCGTCGAGGCGCTCAACAGGCGCGGAATCTGCTGTATGGAGATCGCCGTTCTCGGCGAACCTCCGCACCTCAACCGATGACATCTATAGTCCTTTCGAAGTCCGCCCTAAGCATCCGCTCCCCGGCCCTGGGTTTCGGCTGCTCCCTCAAGGCGCCCCGCTGCTGACGGTTGGAGCGCTTTCGGGAAAAGTTCAGAGACTTTTCCACCTCGAAAGCGTGACCAGGTCAAAGACGCCCACTTCAACCCGGCCACCATCATTGGCGGATGTGAAGACATTTGGGCGCCGATGCGGCAGCAATGCGGAAAAGCATCGGGCTCCGGACCAATTCCGGAGCCCTTTGATTTTGCGGGTGATTCACGTGAAACGAAAGCGGTGGCGGTTGTTTATACAACCTGCTCGCGGCTGACCCCGAGTGCCGCCAGCTTCGCCGCGGCGCTCGCCACGGCCTCTGCCGGGAACTTGTCGGCGTGACGCAGGACGATCGCCTCGCCACTGAGCTCGGCCCGCTTGTGCTCGACCAGGCGGTCGAGGCCTTCGCTCGGATTGGGATCCATCGCCCAATCGCCAAGGCAACGGATGGTGCCGTATTTCTTGTGCTTGGTGCGGGTCCCGGAGAGCCGGGTGGTCTTGCCCGTCGCCTCGGTCTTGACCTCTTCGACATAGCTGACCGCCGTCCAGAACTCGCGTTCGAGCGTGTCGCTGAAGGGCAGGCCGGCGAGCTCGGCGATCCGCATCTGGATCTGAAACGCATAGTCGTGATGCCCGAGCCGGCGGGCGTTGAACAGGAGTTTCCGGAGCTTTTCCGGTTCGGAGAATTTGCTGAGATCTGGGAACATTCGTCACTCTAGCACATCGGCAAACAAAAAGGCCCGGCAATCGCCGGGCCTTTCCGATTCAATTGGTGAGGGGTTTATGCCGACCGCTTGTCGTCTTTGACCTCTTCGAACTCGGCGTCGACCACATCGTCGTCGGCCGGCTGCTCGCCGCCTTCCGCCTTGGCCTCGGCTTCCGCCTGGCTCTGCTTGTACATCGCCTCGCCCAGCTTCATCGAAGCCTCGGCCAGCGTCGCGGATTTCTCCTTGATCGCCTCGGCATCGTCGCCTTCCAAGACGCCCTTGAGATCGGTGATCGCCGTCTCGATGGCGGCCTTCTCTTCGGCGGTGACCTTGTCGCCATAGTCCTTCAGCGACTTCTCGGTCGAGTGGATCAGCGACTCGCCCTGGTTCTTGGCTTCGACCGCTTCACGCTTCTTCTTGTCGGCGTCGGCGTTCTGCTCGGCTTCCTTGACCATGCGCTCGATATCGGCGTCCGAAAGACCACCCGAGGCCTGGATGCGGATCTGCTGCTCCTTGCCGGTGCCCTTGTCCTTGGCCGAGACGTTGACGATGCCGTTGGCGTCGATGTCGAAGGTGACTTCGATCTGCGGCACGCCGCGCGGCGCCGGGGGAATGCCGGCGAGGTCGAAATTGCCGAGCAGCTTGTTGTTGGCGGCCATCTCGCGTTCGCCCTGGAACACGCGGATGGTCACCGCGTTCTGGTTGTCCTCGGCGGTCGAGAAGGTCTGGCTCTTCTTGGTCGGGATCGTGGTGTTGCGGTCGATCAGGCGGGTGAACACGCCACCCAGCGTTTCGATGCCGAGGCTAAGCGGCGTCACGTCGAGCAGCAGCACGTCCTTGACGTCGCCCTGCAGCACGCCGGCCTGGATGGCGGCGCCCATGGCAACCACTTCATCCGGGTTGACGCCCTTGTGCGGCTCCTTGCCGAACAGCTGCTTCACCACTTCCTGCACCTTGGGCATGCGGCTCATGCCGCCGACCAGCACCACTTCGTCGATCTGCGCGGCCGAAACGCCCGCGTCCTTGAGGGCCTGACGGCACGGATCGACGGTCTTCTGGATCAGGTCATCGACCAGGCTCTCGAGCTTGGAACGCGTGAGCTTCAGCGTCAGGTGCTTGGGGCCCGAAGCGTCGGCGGTGATGAACGGCAGGTTGATTTCGGTCTGGGTCGAGCTCGAGAGCTCGATCTTGGCCTTTTCAGCTGCTTCCTTCAGGCGCTGCAGCGCCAGCTTGTCGCTCCTGAGGTCGATGCCCTGGTCCTTCTTGAACTCGGCCGCCAGGTAATCGACCAGGCGCATGTCGAAATCTTCGCCGCCGAGGAAGGTGTCGCCGTTGGTCGACTTCACCTCGAACACGCCGTCGCCGATCTCGAGCACGGAAATATCGAAGGTACCGCCGCCCAGGTCATAGACCGCGATGGTGCCGGTGTTCTTCTTGTCGAGCCCGTAGGCGAGCGCTGCCGCCGTCGGCTCGTTGATGATGCGGAGCACTTCCAGCCCGGCGATCTTGCCGGCGTCCTTGGTGGCCTGCCGCTGCGAATCGTTGAAGTAGGCCGGAACGGTGATCACCGCCTGGGTGACGTTCTCGCCCAGATACGATTCGGCGGTTTCCTTCATCTTGGTCAGGATCATCGCCGAGACTTCCGAGGGAGAGTACTTCTTGCTCTCGACCTCGACCCAGGCATCGCCGTTGTCGCCGCTGACGATCTTGAAGGGCACCAGGCCCTTGTCCTTGTCGACCATCGGGTCGTTGTAGCGCCGACCGATCAGGCGCTTCACCGCGAACAGCGTGCCTTCCGGGTTGGTGACCGCCTGGCGCTTGGCCGGCTGGCCGACGAGACGCTCGCCGTCCTTGGTGAATGCGACCATGGACGGCGTGGTCCGCGCGCCTTCCGCGTTCTCGATGACCTTCGGCGTCGCACCGTCCATGACGGCGACACAGCTATTGGTCGTACCGAGGTCGATTCCGATGACTTTACCCATTACCTACTGCCTCTTTCCTGGCGAACCCGGATGAAACCCCATCCGGCAGTTCCTGATCCCTCGCGGGTGTCCGGGTTCCCGTGTTGAAATTGACCCGTCACCGGGCCTTGAGCGCTATATAGGAGGGGGCTTTTGGGGGTGCAAGCGTAGTCCGGGCACAAAGTCCCGGCTTTCGGCGGGAACTCGCCTCGCCAATCCGCCTCGACGGCTCGTAATCTACTGCAGCGTACGGTTGCGGGCGCAGTATTACGGCGCCCGCCGCAATGCCGTCAGGTCGCGTCGCTGAGGGTATATTCACCCAGTTCGCACAGGTCGACCGCCGGTTCGATGAACTCGGAATCGTCCTCCAGCACGAATTTGATGTCGTAGACGCAGTGCTCGCGACCATCGGCGATGGTGACGTCGACGAAGTTGCCCGCCGGCAGGTACTTGTCGGCGAACACGTCCTCTTCCCAGGTCTCGACATCGGCCGGCGAGGTGAACAGGCTCTTCACCGCGTAGGACGAATTGTTGGTCAGGGTGAAGGTCAGGTCTTCGGCCAGCGCGGTGCCCGGCAGCGCCACCAGCAGCAGGGCGGCAGCGCCACCCAGGATCGTCAATTTCAATAGAGCCCCCAGAACATACGGGGTCGGCATGCACGAGGGGAACTTCCGGTTCGACCCCGCGATCACCGAAACCCAGGCGCACGGGAAGCGGCGCCTGGGCCTCACTTAGCAATTTAGTCTATTATGCCTCAAAGGCTGGCTATCGCCATGGTTAGAGAAATCTCACCAGCCGCCGCCGGGTGCCGTAGCGCGCCGACGCGGCTTGTCGTTGCGGCCCCGGTTATGGTCTAAGAAGCGCTCGTTGCCGCCCTCTCGTTGCCGCCCAAGGGAACACGACTGTGCTGAGGTTCCTTGTCATCGCTCCGCTGTTTGCGGTCCCGCTGCTCCCCGTCGCCGCGCTGGCGCAGGAAGTGCCGGCCGAGGCGCAGATGGATATGTGGTGCGGCACCGCCTTCGAACTGATGACCCGCGACGCGCCGGCCGATGCAACGCCGGAAAAGCTCGCTTCCGCCAAGGTCTATGCCGATGGCGGGGCCTTGCTGCTGCAGCGCGCTCTGCCGATCTACCTCGAGGCCGGCTATACCGACGACGCGCTGGCCGACTACCGCAGCGACCTCGAAGACTCCATCGGTCGCGTCGTCAATGGCACCGGCAGGGCCAGCGATGGCGCCGCCTATTCATTCCAGGATTGTTCGGCCCTCATCGGCCAATGACATAGATAAGACCCGCATGGCCCTCACGCCCCGTACCGACGACCTCTTCCTCGTGGTCGACCTGCAGTATGATTTTCTCCCCGGCGGCAAGCTTGCCGTTGCCGGCGGCGACGAGATCATCATCCCGATCAACCGGCTCGGCCGGCGTTTCGAGAACGTCGCCATGACCCAGGACTGGCATCCGCGCGGCCATATCTCGTTCGCTTCGAGCCACGCCGGCACGGCGCCGTTCGAGATCATGGAGCTGCCCTATGGGCCGCAGGTGCTGTGGCCCGACCATTGCGTCTGGGACACCCACGGCGCCGAATTCTCCACCGATATCGAGCTGCCGCACACTCAACTGGTGATCCGCAAGGGCTATCACGAGGTGGTCGATTCCTATTCCGGCTTCCAGGAGGCCGACAGGAAGACCAAGACCGGGCTCGAGGGCTACCTGCGCGAGCGCAAATTCAAGCGGCTGTTCATCGCTGGCCTCGCCACCGATTTCTGCGTCAACTGGACGGCAGTCGATTCGGCCCATGCGGGCTTTGAGACCTACGTGATCGAGGACGCCTGCCGCGCCATCGACACCTCGGGGTCGCTGGCCCAGGCCTGGACCGACATGAACGCCGCCGGGGTCAAGCGGATCGTCGCCGGGGATATTGCTTGAGGGACAAATGCTGCGGGTTGCGCTTGGCGGATTGCTGATCGGGCTGCTGGCCCTGCCGGCCGCGGCGGGCGAGCCCTCGGCCGCCGCCGACCGGCTGCTCTGGTGTGGCAGCGCCTTCTACTGGCTTTCCACCGACGCCTATGATTCCGGCAACGACGCCGAAGGGGACGAATACGGCGCCTGGTCCGACGACCTTGCCGCCCGCGCCGACATGATGCTGGAAGCCGAAGGCAATGACGATGTGGCGATCACCGCGATGCGCGACGCCTATGACAGCCGCGTCGTCGACGAGATGGGCAAGCCCGGCGCCAAGTACGACGTGACGACGTGCCCGGACCTGGTGGTTTCAGCGGCGAACTGATCGCGACGCGCCTAAGCCGCCGCGCACACGCAGACCTGCCGCTGGCTCGCCGCCGTCAGCGGGCCGCGATCGAAATCGCCGAACCGTTCGAGCAGGCGCAATCCACTTGCCTCCAGCAACAGCGGCAGCTCCTGCGGAAAGATCTGCCGCAGCTCCAGTGGGGTGTGGTGAAAATCCCGGTGATCGGCGGTGGACCAATACCAGTCGGCCCGGCTCACCTGGGTGATCGGGTCGTAGCTGATGGTTTCCTCGATAGTGACGTCGCCGAGCCGCGGATGCGCGAACACCCCGAGCAGCTGGCGCTGGCCGGCCGGCAGGCTGAGCAGCCGTGCGCTCGGCACGAACACGTCGAACAGCAGCCGGCCTCCCGGCGCCAGGTGCTGGCGGATGGCCGAGAAAGCACGGGCGAAGTCGGCTCGGGCGTGCAGGTGCATCAATGAGTTGGCGGCGATGACGATGGCGTCGAAATGCCGGCCGAGCACGAAGTCCCGCATGTCGAGCGCGACGAAATCGGCCGACACGCCGCGCTCCGTCGCCGCGGCGCGAGCCCGTGCCAGCATCGTCTCGGACAGGTCGCCACCAATCACCAGCGCCCCACTCGCCGCCAAGGGGACGGTGAAGCGACCCGAACCGCAGGCGAGTTCCAGTACGCGCTGGCCCGGCCCACCTGCCGCCTCGACGTAGAAGCGCTCCATCGCAGCGTCCGCGGGCGCCACGAGGTCGTAGAGCTCGGCATCGTCGTAAAGGCTGTGCATCGCGGTCCTCCGGCATCGGGCAAGAAGTCATGCGGCAAACAAAAAGGGCGCCGAAGCGCCCTTTTCGACATCACCGGTACGGTGAAATCAGACGCTCTTGTCGATCGTGCCTTCGGCCGGGGCGCCGGTGGCGCCGCCACCCTTGGCGACGCCCACCATGGCGGGCCTGAGCACGCGGTCGCCGATGGCAAAGCCGGCTTGCACCACCTGCACCACGGTGCCTTCCGGGCGCGACGGGTCGGGGACCTCGAACATCGCCTGGTGCTTATGCGGGTCGAACTTCTGGCCTTCCGCTTCGATCGGCTTGACGCCGTGCTTGGCGAGCAGCCGCTGCATCTCGCGCTCGGTCATCTCGATGCCCTCGATCAGCGACCGGATGGTCGTGTCGGAGCTGTCGCGCGCCTCGGCCGGCAGCACCATCAGCGCGCGGCTCAGCGAGTCGGTAGCGGTCAGCATGTCGCGGGCAAAGCCGGCGATGGCGTAGGACCGCGTGTCCGAAATCTCGCGCTCGGTGCGTTTGCGCAGGTTTTCCATCTCGGCGATGGTGCGCAGCAGCTTGTCGCGCATATCCTGGTTCTCAGCCTTGAGGGCCTCGATCGGATCGGGCGTCGCTGCCGCCGTCGCGGTCTTTTCGTCTGGCTTGGTCGCCTCGGTCTCGGTCGCGGTGGTAGCGGCCTTGTCGTCCTCGGGCTTGCTCGTATCGTCGTTCATTGGGACCTTGGATTTTGTCGCTGATCGCGTTTGCCCCGCATATCGGCCAATGAGCGATAAGATTCAAGCCTAGGAAAGGTTCCGGGAGCCTTGGTCTCAGCCTTTGCACTCAGCTCTTTCGGGCCATCATCGCCGAAACCACATTGGCCGTGTAGTCGACCACCGGCACGATGCGGGCGTAGTTGAGCCGCGTCGGCCCGATGACCCCAAGCACCCCCACCACCTTCTGGTTGGCGTCCTTGTAGGGGCTGAGGATCACCGACGAGCCCGAGAGCGAGAACAGCTTGTTCTCCGAGCCGATGAAAATCTTCACCCCCTGCGCCGTTTCGGTATCGCCCAGCAGTTCGATCAGCCCGTCGCGGCTCTCGAGCTCGTCGAAGAGCTGCCGCACCCGGCTGAGTTCCTCCGAGGCCATGGTGTCGTTGATCAGGTTGGCCCGGCCGCGAACGATCACCGTCGGCGGTGAGGCGCTGCCCGAGCCGGAAAGCGTCGCGAGCCCCGCGTCCACCAGCTTCCGTGTCAGCTCGTCGAGCTCATGCACCGTGGCTTCGCGCTGCGTCTGCAAGGCCTTGCGCGTCTCGTTGAGCGTCTTGCCCACGGCGAAATGCGCCAGGTAGTTCGAGGCCTGCGTCAAGGCGCTTGCCGTCAGCCCGGGCGGCAGCGGCAGCACGCGGTTCTCCACCGAGCCATCCTCGCCCACCAGCACCACCATGGCGCGCTCGGCGTCGAGCCGGATGAATTCGATATGCTTCAGCACCAGGTCGGATTTCTGCGCGATCACCACCCCGGCGCCATGGCTGAGCCCGCTGAGCAGCTGGCTTGCCTCGGTCAACAGGTCCTCGACCTGCCCATGCACCGCCGGACCCTGGATCTGCTTGGCGATCGCCGTTTTCTCTTCCTCATTGACCGCGCCGATCTCCAGCATCGCATCGACGAAGAAGCGCAGCCCCTGCTGGGTCGGCAGCCGGCCGGCCGAGGTGTGCGGCGAGGCAATCAGGCCGAGATCTTCGAGATCGGCCATCACATTGCGGACCGACGCGGGGCTCAGGCCCACGCTCAGCATGCGCGCCAGGTCGCGCGACGCCACCGGCGTGCCGGTGTCGAGATAGCGCTCCACCAGCTTGCGGAAGATGTCCTGGCTGCGGGCGTTGAGCACCGCGAGCACGTCTTCGGGAGCTTTTGTGCGATCTGCCATGTTCACCATTTAGGCGGAAAGGCTTGTGCCGCCAAGCTGCCGCTGCTTGTTCGAGGGGGCGGTCAGGGTTAAGAGGCGGTTAACAGCTATTTCCAAGAACGAGTGATTTGACCATATGCGGCCCTCCGGACGCCAGCCAGACCAGATGCGGGCCGTGACGCTCGAACGCAATGTCGCTCCCAAGGCCGAAGGCAGCTGCCTCGTCAGCTTCGGCTCGACCAAGGTGTTCGTCACCGCCTCGGTCGAAACCACGCTCCCCTCCTGGCGCCGCAGCTCCGGCATGGGCTGGGTCACCGCCGAATACGGCATGCTGCCGCGCGCCACCGGCTCGCGCACCAAGCGCGAAGCGGCCCAAGGCAAGCAATCCGGCCGCACGCAGGAAATCCAGCGCCTGATCGGCCGCTCGCTCCGCGCCGTGGTCGACATGCAGGCACTGGGCGAGAACCAGATTACGCTGGATTGCGATGTGCTCGAGGCCGATGGCGGCACTCGCACCGCCTCGATCACCGGCGCCTATGTGGCGCTGGCCGATGCGATCAAATGGCTCGAGGCCCGCGGCCTCACCAAGGGCCCGGTGCTGCGCGATTCGGTCGCCGCCATTTCCTGCGGTATCTATCGCGGCACCCCGGTGCTCGATCTCGATTATCTCGAGGACGTCGAGGCCCATACCGATGCCAATTTCGTCATGACCGGCACCGGTAAGTTCGTCGAAATCCAGGGCACCGCCGAACAGGTGCCGTTCAGCCGCGACGAACTCGCAAGCCTGATGCAGCTGGCCGAGCAGGGTATTGGCGAGTTGACCACCATGCAGCAGGCGGCACTCAGCTGATGGCGCACAAGCTCACATTGCGGCGCGGCGACCGGCTGGTGCTGGCGACCCACAATGCGGGCAAGCTCGCCGAGTTCAAGGAACTCCTGGCGCCGTTCGGGCTCGACCTGGTTTCGGCCGGCGAGCTCGGCCTGCCCGAGCCCGAAGAGACCGGCACCACCTTCGTCGAGAACGCCCGGATCAAGGCGCACGCTGCCGCGGCTGCCGCCGACAATATCGCGCTGGCCGATGATTCCGGCCTCTCGGTCGATGCCATCGGCGGCAAGCCGGGCGTCTATACCGCCGACTGGGCCGGCTCCTCGGCGCATGGCGGGCGCGACTACATGGTTGGCATGCGCCGCGTCGAAGATGCGCTGCAGGCTGTCGGTGCGATTACCCCAGGCGATCGCCGCGGCGCTTTCAACGCCACGCTCTGCCTCGCCCATCCCGATGGGCGCGAGGTGATCTACGAGGGCAAGGCCGAGGGTACGCTGGTCTGGCCGCCGCGCGGCGACAAAGGGTTCGGCTTCGATCCGGTGTTCATGCCCGATGGCTACGACATCACCTTCGGCGAAATGCCATCCGAGGCCAAGCACTCCTGGTCCCCGGGCAAGGTCGGGCTTTCGCACCGCGCCCGCGCCTTCGCCAAGTTCGTCGATGATGCACTGGGAGGTGGCGTTGAGCACTGAAACGTTCGGCCACAACTCCGTCGATCCGCGCTCCAACGGCCTGTTCGGGGTCTATGTGCATTGGCCGTTCTGCGCCGCCAAATGCCCGTACTGCGATTTCAACTCGCACGTACACCGTGGCGAGTTCGACGAAGCGACCTATGTCGAATCCTACGCCGCCGAACTGGCGCATTTCGCCAAGCAGACGCCGGGCCGCACCGTGCAGTCGATCTTCTTCGGTGGCGGCACCCCATCGCTGATGGATCCGCGCTCGGTCGAAGGCATCCTCAACGCCATCTCCAAGCACTGGGTCATCGATCCCCGCGCCGAGATCACCCTCGAAGCCAACCCGACCTCGGTCGAGGCCGAGCGCTTCCGCGGCTATCGCTCCGCCGGCGTCAATCGCGTTTCGCTCGGGGTGCAGTCGCTGCGTGAGGGCCCGCTGGCCGAACTCGGCCGCCGGCATTCGGTCGACGAAGCCATCGCCGCGGTGCGGCTGGCCCAGTCGATCTTCCCGCGCTCGAGCTTCGATCTGATCTATTCCCGTCCGCGCCAGACGCTGGACGAATGGCAGGACGAGCTGACCGAAGCGCTGTGGCTGGCCGAAGCCGGGCACGTCTCGCTGTATCAGCTGACCATCGAGATGGGGACGCGCTACTACGACCTGTTCCGCGCCGGCAAGCTGAAGATGCCGGATGAGGACCTGAGCGCCGACTTCTACGAGATGACGCAGGAGCTGACCCAGAAGGCGGGTTTGCCGGCCTATGAAATCTCCAACCACGCCCGGCCCGGCCAGGAAAGCCGTCACAACTTGATCTACTGGCGCTATGGCGAATATGTCGGCGTCGGCCCCGGTGCGCATGGGCGGCTGCTGATCAACAACCAGCGCCACGCCACGGCGACCGAGAAAATGCCGTTCGACTGGCAGAAGCGCGTGCAGGCGCGCGGCCACGGCATGGTCACCGACGACATCCTGACCTGGGAAGAAGAAGGCGACGAGCTGCTGGTGATGGGGCTGCGGCTGCGCGAAGGCATCGACCCGCGCCGCTTCCACAAGATCTCCGGCCGGGCCATTTCCGAACGCCAGATCAACGAGCTGCGCTCGATCGGCTTCGTCGAAACCCTGCCCAACGGCTTTATCCGGGTCACCGACAAGGGCTGGCCGGTGCTGGATGCGGTGGTCGCGGATCTTGCGGCCTGAGTTAGTAGCCGACTGCCAATACCGACCTAAGCCCGAAGCCGCGTCACCGTCGGCGCCGATTGCTCGGTGTGGAACAGCGTGCTGACCGATTCGCCGCTGTTGATCCGGCGCATCGCCTCGGCCAGCGCCGGGGCGATCGACAGCACCGTCAGCTTGGGGTGGCGGCGCGCCGCGGCGATCGGCAGGGTATCGGTGCAGACGATCTCCAGCACATCCGGCTCGGCCGCCAGCCGCGCGATCGCATCGTTGGCGAAGATGCCGTGCGTGCAGGCGATGCGCACCGAGCGTGCCCCATGCTGCCTGAGGTGCCGCAGCAGCTCGATCATCGAGCCGCCATTGGCGATTTCGTCATCGAGGACGATCACGTCGCGCCCCGCGACCTCGCCGATCAGCGCGGTGATCCGCACCTCGCTGTCGCTGATTCGCTCCTTGGCGCCCGCCGCCACCGGCACGCCGAAGCGCCTGGCGAAAGCCGCCGCGTTCTTGGCGTTGCCGAGGTCCGGCGACACCACGACGGCATTGCCCATCTCGTAGCGCCCAAAATATTCGGCCAGCTCACCCAGCGCGTGCAAATGATCGACGGGCACGCTGAAAAACCCGTGCACCTGTGGCGAGTGCAGCGTCATGGTCAGCACCCGGTTGGCGCCGGCGGTCTGCAACAGGTCAGCGACCATGCGGCCGCCGATCGAGATGCGCGGCGCATCCTTCTTGTCGGAGCGGGCATAGGCATAGTGCGGGATCACCGCGGTGATACGGGCCGCCGAGGCGCCGCGCGCCGCGTCGAGCATCAGCAGCAACTCGACCAGGTGGTCCTGCACTGGGGCGCTCAGCGTCTGGATCAGGAACACGTCCTGCTCGCGGCAATTGGCCTGCAGCTGCACTTCGATGCAGTCATTGGAGAAGCGCTTCACCCGCGTCGGCAGCAGCGCCACGCCGAGCTCGGCGCAGATCTGCGCCGCGAGGTCGGGATGAGAGCTACCACTGAAAATGGCAATCTGGCTCATCGCGGCTGTCCTCGCTGCGTGGGATCGAGGCCGGCAACTTATGGCAAAATGCGCTGCCGCGGGCAAGCGATGGCGCTGAACAGTCATTGCTCACCGGCTTGCCGTACGTCCCTCATCGCGGCACATTGCACTCGCTCTCGTAAACCGCTTTACTAATGCGGTTGCGCCACCCGGAATCCGCCTATGCACCTGCCTGACGACCTGATCCTCAACGCCGAGGACGAAGTTTCCATTCGCCAGCATCTGACGCTGGTGGCGCTGGCCAAACGCCCGGCGGATCTGGTGATCGAGGTCGGCAGGTTGCTCTCGGTGCATTCGCGGCATTGGCTTGAGGACCAGGAGATCGTCGTCTCTGGTCGCCGCATCGCCTTTGTCGGCCCGCGCGGCAGCTACAAGGGCGAGGTGAGGGCGCGGGTGAGTTACCCGAACCTCAGCGCCGTGCCGGGGTTTGGCGAGGTGCACAAGCACATCGAATCGACCCACATCACCCCGGAATTCGAGGCGGCCCTGGTGCTGCCGCGCGGCAACACCTGGACCTGCGAGGCGAGCCATGAGTTCGCCAACGTCAACGGCCCAAAGAACCAGGAGTTCTGGCAGAAATCCCGGCTCGCCGGCTCGCCGCTCAAAATCTTCATCCAGCCCGGCTCGGCCGTGCCGCCCAGCGCGTGGGAAGAGTCGGGCGGCTACTATGGCTATGAGGAGCAGCGCGATTTCCTCGCCCACGACATGGGCACCGTCAGCCTCGACGAGGTGATGGATTGGCCCTCGGTATGGAACCCGGAGAACCCCGGCTACATCCGCATGTGGGGCATGATCGGCGCCACCATGGAGATGCGCGGTGTGGTCGAGGGGCACGGCTCTGGGCTGATCGATCCGCATGATCTGTCTGCCTTCGCCGCCGCCGGCATCTCGTCCGACCATGAGGTCTGGGCGCTGGAGGAAGCCTGGGAACGGCTGAGCCACGGCATCTTCACCGAGCTCCGGCCGTTCTCCTATGACGTCATACTTCCCGGCCTGATCGAGCGGCTGACCGACTGGTCGAACATCGCCTTCACTACCGATGATCGCTCGGCCTCCGAAACGCTGGAGAAGGGGGCCGCCGATTACAACGTGCGGCACGCCATCGAGTATGGCCTCGCGCCCGAGATCGCCATCCAGTGCGCCACCATCAACCCGGCGCGGCACATGCGCATCGACCAGTGGGTCGGCTCGATCTCACCGGGACGCTATGCCGACATAGTATTGCTCGACGACGTCAAGACGCTGTCGATCCGGCACGTCTATGCCGATGGCCAACTGGTCTCCGAAGGCAAACAGTTCCTCGGCCCGTTGACCGCGATCGACTGGCCGGACTGGGCGAGAAAGACCATGAACATCGGGCGCGTCCTCAGCGCCGACGATTTCGCCATCAAGGCCGAACCGGACCGCCACACCATGCAGGCGGCGATCCTCCGGCCGTTCCACTGGAACGAGGATTTCCTGGTCGAAGCCCTGCCGGTGGTCGATGGCCTGGTGCAGCGCGACACCGAGCGGCTGATCACCAAATGGGCGCTGGTCGATCGCTATCGCGGCGATGGTGCGGTGGCAAAAATGTTCTGGACCGGCTGCGGCCCGGCCGACCCCGATACCGCACTCGCCTCCTCGGTGGCGCATGACAGCCACAATGTCTGGTGCATCGGTTCCTCCGACGCGGCGATGGCCAAGGCGGTGAACCGGCTGCAGGAGATCGATGGCGGCTGGGTGCTGGTGCACAAGGGCGAAGTGGTCGCCGAGATGCGCTTCGAGATCGGCGGGCTGATGACGGCGCGCTCGGCCGAAGCCTTCGATATCGACATGCAGGCTTTCTATCGCGCGGCGGAGCAGGTCGAGTGGATGTACAAGCCCTCGGCGCTCAACCTCTGGAAGCCCGGCTTCCCGGAGTTCCTGAAGTTCGCGACGCTCACCTGCTCGCCCTGGCGCTGGGTGCTGGTGGCGCCGAGCGAACTGGCGCCCGAGGGCTTTGTCAACGTGCAGAGCGGCGAGCAGCACAAGGTGGTCTGGTGACGGGCCTGCGCGGCCGCAGCATCCGCGGCAGCTTCGTCCATGCACCGGTGCGCGGCGAACTCGAGGTGCTGCGCGTTGCGGTGATCACCATCGCCAGTGACGGTACCATCACCAGCATCGGTCGGGCCGCCGACGGTGTGCCGGAGGGAACCATCGAGCTGCCGGCCGGACAGCTGATGCTGCCGGGCTTTGTCGATCTCCACCTCCATGCCCCGCAATACCCGCAGCTCGGCATGGCGCTCGACGTGCCCCTGGAAGTCTGGCTGGGCAAATACACCTTTCCGCTCGAGGCGCAGTACGCCGACCTCGCGTTCGCCCAGGAGCGCTACGAGACCCTGGTCACCGATCTCCTGGCCTCGGGCACCACCACGGCGCTCTATTTCGCCACCGTGCATCGCGAGGCCACCGAGCTGTTGGCGCAGATCTGCCTCAAGCAGGGGCAGCGGGCGCTGGTCGGCAAGGTGGTGATGGACGATCCCGCGAGTTGTCCGGACGACTATCGCGATGCCTCGGCCGAGCTGGCGGTTGCCGAGACCCGTGCCGTCATCGACCACATCCGGGCCCTGCCGGACAATGACCGGGTGCTACCGGTGATCACCCCGCGCTTCATTCCCTCCTGCACCGACGCGGCGCTCGCCGGCCTCGGCGCGCTGGCGGCGGAGTGCGATTGCCACGTCCAGACCCATTGCTCGGAGAGCGACTGGGCGCATGGCTATGCGCTCGATCGCTACGGCAAGACCGACACTGCAGCGCTCGATGGTTTCGGGCTCCTGGGCCGCAAGACCGTGCTGGCCCACTCGGTGTTTCTGACCGACGACGACATGGCGACGGTCCGCGCGGCCGGGGCCGGCGTCGCGCATTGCGCCCTCTCCAACATGTACTTTGGCAACGCCGTCTTCCCGCTGCGCCGGGCGCTGGAAAAGGGGCTGCATGTCGGGCTCGGCACTGACATTTCCGGCGGGCCTTCCGGCTCGATGCTGGAGGCTTGTCGCGCCACCGCTCAGGCCTCGCGCCTGCTCGAGGACGGCGTCGACGCGAGGGATTCACGTGAAACGCGCGGCGTCCCCAACTCGCGCATCGACATGCTCACCGCCTTCCACCTCGCCACCGCCGGCGGTGGGGTGGCGCTCGATCTGCCCGTCGGCATGTTCCGCCCCGGCTATCACTTCGACGCGCTGCTCATCGACCCCGTCGCGGAAGCGGGGACAGTCCGGCTGTTTGGGGCTGAACCGGCTGAACGGCTTGAGCAAATCCTCTACACTGCCAGCCGACCGAACATTGCCGCCACCTTTGTCGGCGGCGACCTGGTCAGCGGCGCCAGCCCGCAATAGTCACGCTAGTCACTGACGCCACCTGAACGAGCCATCATGCCCAAATCCGTCTACCTCGCCGGCCCGGAAGTTTTTCTGCCCAACGCCCGTGAAATCCTCGACCTGAAGATTGAGCTGACCCGCGCGGCAGGCCTCGTGCCGGTGTCGCCGGGCGACCTCGAGTTCCCGCCGACCAACAGCAAGTGGGAGCTCGGCCTGGCGATCAGCGCCATCGATGAGAAGCTGATGCACTCGGCCGATGCGATCATCGCCAACCTGACGCCGTTCCGCGGCATCGCCGCCGATACCGGCACCTGCTTCGAGCTCGGCTTCATGTGCGCCCAGGGCAAGCCCGCCTTCGCCTACACCAACGTCAAAGCCGACCACGGCGCCCGCACCCGCGACCACTTCAACGGCGAGTGGTACGCCGATGCCGCCGGCAAGCCGCGCGGCCCCGATCACATCCTGATCGAGGATCTCGGCTTCATCGACAACCTGATGCTGCATGGCGGCGTGGTGAACCGCGGCGGCGCCGTGGTGGTCGGCGACGCGCCCGCTGGGCAGGAACTGACCGACATGACCGCGTTCAAGCGCGTTTTGGCGCTGGCGGTGGAGATGCTGGGGTAGGGCGACCGTGCAGTCAGGCCTTCTCCCCTTGTGGGAGAAGGTGCCCGAAGGGCGGATGAGGGGTATCTCTCCGCGCACTCCAGCCGCTCCTCGCTTACGCTCGGATCGCGCTACACTTCGTTGCGCGGACCCCTCATCCGGCCTTCGGCCACCTTCTCCCACAAGGGGAGAAGGTAAGGGTGGTTGTCGGCTGAATTAGTGGGGCGGGCCCGGCCCTTACGCTGCGTCCGGATGCTGGAACACCAGCGTGGCGTTGGTCCCGCCAAAGCCAAAGCTGTTGCTGAGCGCGATGCCCACATCGACGTTGTCACGGCGCTGCCTCAGGATCGGCATGTCCGAGAACACCGGATCGAGTTCCTCGATATTGGCGCTTTCGCACAGGAACTTCTCGCGCATCATCAGGATGCAGTAGATCGATTCCTGCACGCCCGTGGCGCCGAGCGAGTGGCCGGTGAGCGACTTGGTGGCCGAGATCGGCGGGCAGCTGTCGCCATTGCCGAACACCGTGCGGATCGCTTCCATTTCCTTCAGATCGCCGACCGGCGTCGAAGTGGCATGCGGGTTGATGTAGTCGACCTTGCCCTTCACCGTCGACAGCGCCTGCCGCATGCAGCGGATGGCGCCTTCGCCCGACGGGGCGACCATGTCGTAGCCGTCGGAGGTCGCGCCATAGCCGACGAGTTCCGCGAGGATGGTGGCGCCGCGCGCCTTGGCGTGTTCGTACTCTTCGAGCACCAGGACGCCGGCGCCGCCGGCGATGACGAAGCCGTCGCGCTTTGCATCATAGGCGCGCGAGGCCTTTTCGGGCGTCGAATTGAAGTCGGTGGACATGGCGCCCATGGCGTCGAACAGGTTCGAAAGCGACCAGTCGAGATCCTCGTGGCCACCGGCAAACACGATGTCCTGCTTGCCCCATTGGATCTGCTCGTAGCCGGCGCCGATGCAGTGCTTCGAGGTCGCACAGGCCGAGGTGATCGAGTAGTTGACGCCCTGGATCCCGAACGGCGTCGCCAGGGTCGCCGAAGCGGTCGAGCTCATCGCCTTGGGCACGGCCAGCGGCCCGATGCGCTTGGGGCCCCGTTCGCGAGTGATGTCGGCCGCTTCGATCAGGGTGGGGGTGGAGGGGCCGCCCGAACCCATGATGATGCCGGTGCGCGGGTTCTTGATGTCTTTTTCTTCGAGCCCGGAATTGGCGATCGCCTCTTGCATGGCGATGTAGTTCCACGCCGCGCCCTTGCCCATGAAGCGGGTGGTGCGGCGGTCCAGCACCGCGAACGGATCGAGCTTGGGCGCGCCATGCACCTGGCAGCGGAAATTGTACTTGGCATAGTCCTCGGCGAAGACGATGCCGGACTTGGCCTCCTTGAGGCTCACGATCACTTCATCGAGATTGTTTCCGATAGAGGAGACGATCCCCATGCCGGTGACGACAACGCGCCTCATATTGCCTCCTCTATGGCCGCGGCTCAGGTCCGGCGGCGGGCGTCGCGCTTCCAGGAAAAGTTGTGCGACTTTTCCGCTTCGAAGCGCGCAAATCAAGAAACCATTAGGTGAACAGGCCTACGCGCAGGCCCGACATCTCGTAGATGATCTGGCCGTCGGCCTTCACCCAGCCGTCGGCAATGCCGAGCACCAGCTTGGACTTCATCACCCGCTTCAGGTCGATGCCATACTCGACGATTTTGACGTCATTGGTGATCTGGCCGGAAAATTTCACCTCGCCGCAGCCAAGCGCCCGGCCCTTGCCGGGCGAGCCGTCCCAGCACAGGTAAAACCCCAGCATCTGCCAGACGGCGTCGACGCCCAGGCACCCCGGCATCACCGGGTCACCGATGAAGTGGCACTGGAAGAACCACAGGCTGGGGTCCACGTCGAGTTCGGCGCGCACCAGGCCCTTGCCGTACGCACCGCCTTCGCGGCTGATCTCGGTGATGCGGTTGAACATCAGCATCGGCGGGGCTGGCAACTGGGCATAGCCCTTGCCAAACAGCTCTCCCGTTCCACTCAGGATCAGGTCGTCATACCCGTAGGCGTTCTTCCGATCCGTCATCGGCCGGCATTCTCCGTCGGTCAGTTGAGACCGTTACTAGAGAGCGGGGGGCGGAGGGTCAAGCGCGCCCAAGGGAGTGACCGCCGCGGCCCAGCGTCGCGAGCGCCGACCGCGACCGACCGCCGCTTGTGTAGAAGAGGCGTGAAAGTTATAAGCTGCAAGCTGATACGCCCTCGTTGCCAAGGACCAGATGACCGACCGCAGCCTTTCCGCCAGGACCGTTCCGTCTCGCCGACCGTGCCTGACGGCAGTGCTGCGCATGGCGGGCCTGCGGCCGACGCGTCAGCGCGTTGCGCTCGCAGAGCTGCTGTTCGCCGGCGCGCATCGCCATGTCAGCGCCGAGCAGCTGCATGCCGAAGCCGCCTCGGCACGGGTCAATGTGTCGCTCGCCACCATCTACAACAGCCTGCATCAGTTCCGCGAAGCGGGGCTGTTGCGCGAAGTGGCGGTGGATGCGTCGCGCTCCTATTTCGACACCGACACCTCGGACCATCACCACTTCTACCTCGAGGACGAGCAGCGGGTGATCGACATCCCGGCCTCGTCCATCGTCATCCAGAACCTGCCCGAGCCGCCGCGCGGCATGAACATCACCCATGTTGATGTGGTGGTGCGGGTGCGGAAGGTTCGGAGCTGACGCTCTATTCTGACTGATAGAGACGGCCCCCTCCCGGCCTCCCCCATAAAGGGGGAGGTGAAGAGTCGAGGCTCTGTCGTCGATCGTGCCTGACACACCGGCCGGCACCTCCCCCCTGTGGGGGAGGATGGGAGGGGGCCGTCTGCTTCAGTCAGGCCTTGCCTGGCCACTCTCAGTCGAACGCTTCGTCCTTGTAGACGCCCCACAGGTCGCCCTGGTGCACCCAGCCGTCGAAGCTCTGCGGGCTGCCATTGAGCGGGTGGGCGGTGGCGATGACCTTGCACCATTTGCCGTCGCATTCCTTGATGTCGACGCGGAAGCTCGGGGTCAGCCAGGCGCGGACCCCGGCCTGGTCATTGGGGTCGCGGCGCAGCGCCACCGGCTCGGCGGAGGCGGGGGCGACGAGGCCGGCCCGCTTACCTTGCAACAGGTTCTGGTGCAGCCAGCCCTCGGAGCCGTCGGCATCGCGGATTTTGCGCCAGGTGTCGAACTCCTGGATGATCTCGACCGGCGTGCCGGCTTTCACATAGACCCAGGCGACGCCGTATTTGGTGCCCGGCCCGACCCGCACGTTGATCGGGTTGGAGCGGGTGGTGACGAAGCGCGGCAGCGGCAAGCCGCTCGGACCTTCGGCGGCCATCGCTGCCACCGGCATAACGGAGCCGGCCGCGATGATCGCGGTGAGGAGGGTGGCGCTGAGAATCGCCTTGATCTGCCGCCCGTGGGAGCGCCTCGTGAGGAGCATGGAGCTGACTTTGCCGAACATGACTTTGCAGGGGTGTGCTTTTTTTCTACACTTAGGCAAAAGACCTTAATGGTCGCTGAAAGCGCCGCCTTTGACCCTCAGCCGACCCAAGATTTTCGTGACGCGACGCCTCCCCGAACAGATCGAGGCGCGCATGGCGACGCTGTTCGAGGTGACCTCGAAACCGGTGGACGGCGTGTTGAGCGCCGATGCCATCATCGAGGGCGTGCAAGGCAAGGACGTACTGGTCTCCTCGATCAACGATCCGATCGATGCGGCGCTGATCGCCCGGCTGCCCAGCGAGCTGAAACTGATCGCCCAGTTCGGCAACGGTTTTGACAACATCGACATCGAAGCGGCCTATGCAGCGGGGCTCACCGTCACCAACACCCCGTCGGTCCTGACCGAGGATACCGCCGATATGGCGGTGATGCTGATGCTGGCGCTGCCACGCCGGCTGGTCGAGGGCGCCCAGGTACTGCCCACCACCGGCGAGTGGCCCGGCTGGTCGCCGACCTGGATGCTGGGCCGGCGGCTGCGCGGCAAGGCGCTGGGCATTGTCGGCATGGGGCGGATCGGCACTGCCGTCGCCAACCGGGCCCGCAGTTTTGGCCTCAACATCCATTATTTCTCCCGACACCGCCGGCCGCCGCAGGTCGAGGACGCGCTGGGCGCCACCTATTGGGCGGAGCTCGACGACATGGTGGGTGAGGTCGATATCGTCTCGCTGCACACCCCGCTCAGCCGCTCGACCCACCACATCCTCAGTGCCGAAAGGCTGAGCCGGATGCGCCAGGATGCCTTCGTCGTCAATGTGTCGCGGCCGGAACTTGTCGATGAGGCGGCGCTGATCGGCGAGATCGAGAACGGGCACCTCTCGGGCGCCGCGCTCGATGTGTTCGAAAGCCGCAACGGCATCGACCCGCGGCTGCTGCAGCTGGCTCGCGACAACCGCGTGGTGCTCACCGCCCACATGGCCTCGGCAACGCTCGAAGCGCGGCTCGAGATGGGTGAGACGGTAATCGTCAACATCCGCGCCTTCATCGACGGCGCGCAGCCGCCGCACCGGGTGCTGCCGGAAGGGCGGGGCAAGCTGGCGCGGGGGTAAGGCAAGGAATTCAGTGCGGCTGATAGGCCGGTGCGGAAAGAGCACCCCCACCCCTGTCCCCTCCCCGCAAGGGGGAGGGAGACGCCAACGCCGGAGCCAGTGTTTTGGTCTCCTCCCGCCTTGCGGGGG
>NZ_LAJE02000070.1 GCF_000970465.2 Devosia insulae DS-56 | reverse complement strand
TGCCCTCGTCCCGCGACCCCGACGGGGAGAAGAATCCGGAGAGCCCAGCGATCGCCTCTTTTCCTCTCCCCGTCGGGGAGAGGGTGGATCGGCCGAAGGCCGAGACGGGTGAGGGGTTGGCGGCCACAGAACCATCCCCAACAGCACCTAACTTAGCGCACATGCGCGCAGGCGGGGACCCAGTGGGATCTCACAGCTTCAGTGGGTGCCGCAGCATCCCACTAGGTTCCCGCCTGCGCGGCAATGACGCCGGTGCAGAGCAGTAGCGCTGTGTCTCGTGAACTCACCCCCGCCCCATGCCCAGCCCAAACGCGCGCTTGCGTAGTGGCGGCAGCAGGCGCAGGGCCCAGAGGCCGCCGGCGCGCAGCGCCTGGGCCGGCAGGAAGTCGCTGAGCAGCGAGCGGAACAGCGCGTCGACCATGCCGCCGGTGCGCTCGAGATCATCGGCGCGGCGGCCGGCGTAGTCGGTGCTGACGGCATTGGCCCAGCCGGGGGCAGTGCGGTCGGTGGCAGCCAGTGCCGCGGCAAGATCGGCGACATCGCGCAGCCCCAGGTTGAGGCCCTGCGCACCGATTGGCGGGAAGGCGTGCGCCGCTTCGCCGGCGAGCACGATGCCATCCATGCCGGCGCGCTCGACGGTGAGGGTCGAGAGCAGGAACATGTGTGCCGGGGTCAACAGCTGGATATCGCCGAACAGCCGCTGCGACTTCTCGAGGAAGGTGGTGCGGAGGCCATCCTGGCCGGTGGCCTGGGCTGCCTTCAGCACCTCGCGGTCATCGATCCAGACGAGGTTGGCGCGTGACCCGCCGGCTGGGACCAGCGTGAATGGGCCCTCCGGGTAATGGAACTCGACCGAGGCGCCGCCGAGCGGGCGGCCGAGCTCGAGGTCGCAGACCAGTGCCGCCTGGGTGAAACCGTGTTCGCGGGCGCGGAAATCGGTGGCGACACGCACCAGCGACTTCTTGCCGTCGGAGCCGACGACCAGCGGTGCTTCGACGACACTGCCATCGGCGAGGGTCAGCACCCAGCCGGTGGCGCCGCGCTCGATCGAGGAGAGGGCCAGTTCGCGGGTCTCGAGGTTGGGGAGCGAGGCACGCGCGGCCTCGAAGGCTTCGAGCAGTTTGATGTTGGGAAAATTCCAGCCGAACGCCTCGAGGCCGGCATCCTTGCTGTCGAACAGCGTCTCGGGGGCGCGGAGCAGCCGGTCGGTGGCGTCGATGATGCGGATCTGGGTCAGCGGGTGCCCGAGCGCGGCGGGATCGTCGATCAGGCCGGAGGCGCGGAGGTAATCGACGCTCGGGCCCATCAGCGCCGAGGTGCGCCGGTCGGGCGGGCCTTTCGGCGCGAGGTGGAGGGTGCGGAGCCCGGCGCGAGCGACAGCCACCGCTGCTGCCACGCCGGCGAGCCCGCCACCGACGACGACGGCTTCAGGAGCGCCGCTCATCGGGCCAGCGCCAGCCGCTCGTCGCGGCCGCTCGGAATGACCAGCGCACCGGCATAGGAGCCGGCGAACAGGGCGAGGAGGAAGGTCAAGAGATTGTCAGGCCAGAAGGCGATCAGCGAGATCGCCGGGCCCGGGCAGATGCCCGACATGCCCCAGCCGATGCCGAACAGCACGGCGCCGCCGACCAGCGGCCCATCGATATGGTGGAACTCGGGCTCATGGAACTGTGCGTCAAACAGCGGCGCCTGCCTGATACGGCCAACACGTACGGCGATGAACATCACGGCGATGGCGGCGACGATGACGAAGGCGAGGCTCGGATCCCAGCCGCCGGTGGGGATGGCGGTGAAATCGAGGAAGCGCAGCACCTTCAGCGGATCGACCATCTGCGAGATGTAGAGGCCGGCGCCGAACAGCAGGCCGCTGACGGCGGCGGTGGCGAGGTAGGGCAGGCGAAGGTTGGCGGCCATATCAGACGATCCCGGTGACGGCGACGGTGAGGATGGCGACCGAGAAGAACACGCCGACCGCGACGAACGAGCGCTTCGACAGTCGGGCGATACCGGCGACGCCGTGGCCCGAGGTGCAGCCATTGCCGATCTTGGTGCCGAAGCCGATCAGCAGGCCGGAGATGGCGATCCAGAGCGGGGCAGGGATATTCCAGCCCGCCGGCGGTGAGGCCAGTTGCGCCGAAGCGCCGCCGGGGCCACCGACGCCGAGGCCAGGGATCAGCCAGGCGGCCGCGAGGGCCCCAAGCACCAGCGCCGCGAGGAACACCAGCCGCCACACCACGGTGCGCGCCGGCGGCAGCAACTGCCCGAAAATTCCCGAGATGCCGGCGATGCGGCCATTGCCGAGCCAGAGCAGCGCCGAGGCGAGCCCGATGAGCACACCGCCAATCAGGGCGGGGATGGGAGAGAACGCGTCCATGGGGAAACTTTCGAGTGGAGCCGAGCCCTTACAATAACAGCGGCAACATGGACCGGCCAGCTTCGGCACGATGCGATCGTGCCACGGGCCGGGGGCGCGGTGAAAAACCGCACCCTGTGTGGAGCCGCGCGCGCACTCTTCCAACAATCGTGCCACGGCCCTAAGTATGGCGCCACCTGATCATCACCACCGGAGCTGTCGATGCTGGAACTCCTCTACGATCCTAATGTGTGGGCTGCCTTCCTGACCCTCACGGCGATGGAGATCGTGCTCGGCATCGACAACATCGTGTTCATCTCGGTGCTGGTGTCGCGCCTCCCCAAGGAGCAGGCGGATCGCGCCCGCAAGCTCGGCCTGGCGCTGGCGCTGATCTTCCGCATCCTGTTGCTGCTGGTGATCTCCTGGATCATCAGCCTCACGCAGCCGGCCTTCGACATCATGGGCTTCGCCCCGTCGTGGAAGGACCTGATCCTGATCGCTGGTGGCGCCTTCCTCGTCTACAAGGCGACGCACGAGATGCATGCCGAGCTCGAGGAGCCGCACGAGGCCGATCTGAAGCAGCAGGCGACCAAAGCATTCGCGGCGATCATCGGCCAGATCATCGTCATCGACCTGGTGTTCTCAATCGACTCGATCGTGACCGCCGTGGGCATGGCCGACCATGTGGAAGTGATGATCGCCGCAGTGATTGTGGCCGTCGGCGTGATGTTCATTGCGTCCGGCCCGGTTGCCGATTTCGTCGCCAAGCACCCGACCACCAAGATGTTGGCGCTGGCGTTCCTCCTGTTGATCGGCACTTCGCTGGTGGCGGACGGTCTCGGCTTCCACATCCCCAAGGGCTACATTTACGCCGCCATGGGCTTTTCGGTGCTGGTCGAGGCGATCAACATCATCGCCAAGGAGCGGCGCAACCGGCGCGCCGCCGGGGCAGGGTTGCCGCACAAGGCAGCCGCCGCCGCCCACGTTCCGGCGAACGCCGCCGCCGAAGCTATCGCCCCGAAGCCGAAGTCCAGGTCGACCTCGACATCGCGAGCCCAGGCCAAGCCGAAATCGGCGCCGCGGAAGTAGGTTGGTTGCCTGCTACGCTTCGCTGCGGATGCACTGGTGTCCCTTCTCCCCTCTGGGGAGAAGGTGGCGCGTAGCGGGTGGCTTTCATATGCGATTGCCCTGCCTCCCCTGGGGGAGAGGGGCGCAGTCCTCCGGGGTCAGTCCTTCGGCGAGACACCGGCGCCCGGAAATGCAAAAGCCCGCGATGTTCGCGGGCTTTTTCAGGCTCGATCCGCGCTCGAGCTCAGCTCTGGCCGGCGCGGAGGCCTGCGGCGATCTCGCGGTTGATGTTGATCAGCACGGTGAGCTTGTTGGCCGAAGGCTCGGCCTGGATGGTCATCGTCTGCTTCATCACGAACAGGCCGAGATTGGCGATGTTCTCGCGCAGCGCCTTGGGCAGCTGGCTTTCCTCGCCGGTCACCGAGCCGAGAAACACCGTCCACAGCTTGCGGTTGAACATCAGGGCGGCGGTGAGCTCGTGACGCTCGTTCTCCCAGTCGTCACGCACGCGCTGCATTTGTCCGGCAGCTCGAGAGAGGAGGTTGGCCTCGAGGAGACGAGGATTGACCGTCTGCCTGCCTACCTGCTGGTAGGCGAGCGCCGCACTATTCTGCATTGCCGAGGAGTTCCTGTTCGTACTGGATCAGCTTTTTCGCAGCCTTGAGTGCTTTGTACAGGGAGCCGGTTAATATCTCGTTATTGATTTCGTCAACAATGCGGATTGTTGATGGCGCTGCCGTGATGATGTCGTTGACCAGTTGAAAGTAGTCTTGGGTCAATCGTTCGACGTTTTCATGAATGTACATGAGCTGTACAGCCAAGTAGATGCGCTTGGCCGGGCTAGTCGCGGTTTCGAAGGTCAGGATGTCCTTCTCGCGGAGGATTGGCGCTTTGCCGTCGATGAACAGCCGGGTGCGCTGATCCGAGTTCGTAATGACACAGTTGCCGACGATCAGGCGTTCGCCCGGCTTCAACTCGACCTTTAACGACATGTCGGTGGTTCAACCCCGTGATTCCGTGGTGCAGCATACTGCATGCGCCTCGTCACCAAAACGCTACCGGCGGAAGGCGAATGCGAGGGCTCCGAGGCCGAGCAGGATAATCAGCCCGCCGCCGACGATGAATGGCGCTGGCACGCCAAAGCCGGTGACGATCAGGCTGCCGAGCAGCGGCGCGGCCATCATCGCGGTGGTCATCGCCGCTTCGCCGGCCGCGCTGACGCGGGCAATGCGGTCGGGCGGGGTTTCCGACTGGATCACCGAGCGGTAGGGCACCAGCATGAACACGGTGGTGCCGCCCATCACCGCCATCACCAGGCAGAACAGGGGGAAGGGGATAGCGACGCCCCAGGCCGCCGCCAGCGCAGTGCCGACCGTCACCGGTCCGGAGACGAGCGCGGCAAGCGCCATCAGCAGCAGCGGTCGGTTCGGCCGCATCAGCCCGGCGAGGTAGGCGCCGGTCATGCCGCCGATGCCGGAGGCGGTGATGGTCAGGCCGAAGGCCGTCGCATCGTAACCGAGCTGGCTGGTGAGCAAGGCAATCTGCGTGTCGTAGAGGAAGAAGGTGAAGTTCGCCGCCGAGGCGAAGATCAGCACGGCGAGCAGCACCCGGTTGCGCCCGAACTCGGCGATGCCACCCGCGACACGGGCGAAGAAGGGCTCTTCGGCGTCATGCTCGATGTGAGCCCGCGGCGGCAGCTTCAGCCCCAGCAGGATCAGGAACGCCACCACCGACAGCACGCCGTTGATGACAAACACCCCTTGCGCCGGCACCAGCGCCAGCAGCAGCCCGCCACAGGCCGGCGCGACGATCTTGCTGGCCTGGTTGATGCCCTGGTGCAGGCCATTGGCCGCCATCAGCAACGGTTCGGGTGTGGTTAGCTGGATGGCAGACTGCCGAGCCGGGGTGAAGGCGGAATCGACGATGCCGCGGAGCAGCACGATCAGCAGCAGGATCTCGACATTGGGGGCGATCACCAGTGCGAAGGTCAGCACGCCGCGGCCGAGATTGGAGAGCAGCAGCACCAGCTTCAAGTCGGCCCGGTCGACCCAGGCGGCGAGCAGCGGTCCGGCGACGACATAGGGCAGGGCGAAGGCCAGCGCCAGCAAAGCCAGCGCCACAGGGCCTTCGCCCCAGACATAGGCGATGAGCGCGACGACGGCGACATAGTCGAACCAATCGGCGAAATCGGCGGGAATGGCGGCAAACAGCAGCCGACGCTGCGCCGGGATGGCCAGAATGTCTCGGTACGGCGTCATGGCGGCGACGATGGCCCGCGGCTTTACGAGCTGGCAACGGAAAAGGCGGGGCGCCCACAAGTCTCCGTGGGTGTACTATTCGGTCACACTGGCCGGCGGTTTGGCTGGGTCTTGGATTCACCCACCGGCCGTCATCCCAGCGAAAGCTGGGACCCAACGATCCCCCGGTGCAGGTGGTGAAATGGATCCCAGCTTTCGCTGGGATGACATCGAGTGTGGGGTGGTCATAGTGGGCCAGATCGACCACTGCTCACGGTGGTGGTTGGTCCTCAGTAAGGCGCTCTGTGCGATCAGAACAGCCGCAGCACGGCCTGGTCGGCCTGCGAGGCCATGGACAGGGCTGTCGAACTCAGCTGCTGGCGGGTCTGCAGGGCAAGCAGGTTCGCCGCCTCCTGGTTGGTGTCGGCGAGCGTGAGGTTGGCCGCGCCGGTTTCCAGCGTGTTGATCATCGACTTGGTGAAGTCGTTGCGATTCTCGACGATCGACAGGTTCGAGCCGAAAGCCGAGGCCTGCGAGCGCAGCTTGCCCAGCGCATCGCCGAGCTTGCCGAGCCGGGCGTCGAGCGAGACATCGCTGTTGAAGTCGGCGAAGACCGCCGAAGTGATGCCGAGCGTGGTGTTGTTCACCGAGGTCGGATCGCCGTCGGCATCCTTGGCCTGGATATCGATGGTCGAGGTGCCGGATTCGTTGAATGTCAGCTTCAGCTTGTCGCCACGCAGCAGGTTGATGCCGTTGAACGAGGCATCGTCGGCGAGCTTGTCGAGCTGGTCGCGCAGCTCGTTGAACTGCTTGACCAGGTTCTTGCGCACCTCGTTGCCGCCGATCTCGGCAGTGCCTGATGTGCCGTCGATCTCGCCATCGGTGCCGATGCCGCCGATCTCAAGCGCTTCCGTCGAGAGGTTCTCGATGCGGAGCTTGCCGTTGTCGTTGGAGGCGCGGACCTTGTCCTTGAGTGCAGTGTTGGAGTTGATCGACTGGACCAGTTGATCGACGCTGAAGGTGCCGGCCGTAGTGCCCGCGGCAACAGTCGGCGCCGCGCCGAATACGTCGTCGGCGTCGGCACCGCCTACCGTGATGCTGTTGGAGCCGTTGGCGGCTCCGGTCAGGTCGATGCGATTGCCGGTGCCGCCGACAGTAATGCCGGTGACGCCTTGGGCTGTCAGTTGCGACTGGATGTAGCTGCGTGCAGTGCCAACCGTCGCGGCATCAGCGAAACTGAGGGTAATGTTAGCAGTCGCGGTGCCGTTCGAAATGCTGATGGACTTGCTGCCTCCGACGGAACCAAAGGTTTGCGGCGTCGTGGTGAAGCCGTACGCGGCCGCATTGCCGACTAGGCCTGTAACCTCGATCGAGGCAGCAGGGCCCGTGCTGGTCGTCGTCAAAGTAATGCTGGTGCCATCATTGCTGGCAACCAGTTCGTCGTCGTTGTTGTTCAGTTGCAGGTGGAGGTTGAGGGCGTCGGTGTACTCGTCGATGCCGTCCACAACGTTGTCGAGGTTTCCCACCTGGGTCAGTTCGGCACTGGTGACGTCTGCGGTCATGAACGGACCGCCGTCGACTTCGACGTTTAGTCCGGACGCCATGTGTGTACCGCCCGGATTACTGAACGCGAAAGAGACGGAAGCATTCGGCGAGGTTGGCGCTTGATAGTCGGCGCTGGCCGCGACAGTGGACTGCACAGCTGTGCCCGACCCCACTGCCACGTTCACGGCTGGAGTGCCTATAGCCCCATCCGAGAACGAGATGTTGCCGTTGGCCGCGGCATCGATAACAAAGCTCTGCGTCTTGAACGACTTGTCCTGCCGCGCCTGGCGCAGCGTTGACTGCATCGATTCGACCGTTTTGGTGATCGAGCTCAGGCCGTTATCGGCAGCTTCGATGGTCTTGATGCCATTCGACATCGAGTCGAGGAGGTTGGACATGTCACCGGCGCGGCTGTTGAGCGACGCCGCGGTGAAGAAATTGGTGGGGTTGTCGAGCGCCGAGTTGACCTTGAGGCCAGTGGCGAGGCGCTCCTGGGTCTTGGCCATCGAAGCGGCGGTCGACTGGAGCGAGAGCAGGTTCGAGCGAACCGCCTTGGAGAGATTTACATCAGCCACGTTACAAACCTTCTGGTCTGTCTAAATTGCCCGCGTCCTGGGGCTCGGCTCGTCAATATGCTGTATCTATCGGGCCATAATCGGAAACAGCCGGTTAATTCCGACCGAAGAACAGTATCCAGGAAAGGAAAAAGGCGGGCCGCAGCCCGCCTTCGTCTTGTCTTGGACTGACCGTCTTAGAACAGACGCAGCACGGCCTGATCGGCCTGCGAGGCCATCGACAGGGCTGTCGACGACAGCTGCTGACGGGTCTGCAGGGCGAGGAGGTTAGCCGCTTCCTCGTTGGTGTCGGCAAGCGTGAGGTTCGCCGCACCGGTCTCGAGGGTATTGATCATGTTCTTGGTGAAGTCCTGGCGGTTCTGCACGATCGACAGGTTCGAGCCGAAGGCCGAAGACTGCGAACGCAGGGTCCCTAGGGCGTCGCCGAGCTTGCCCAGCTTGGCGTCGATCGACGCGTCGCTGTCGAGGTCGGAGTCCTGCACCGAGGTGATGCCAAGCGACGTGTTGTTGATCGAGGTCGCGTCGCCATCGGAATCCTTAGCCTGGATGTCGATGGTCGAAGTGCCCGTCTCGTTGAACGTCAGCTTGAGCTTGTCGCCGCGGAGCAGGTTGATGCCGTTGAACGAAGCGTCATCAGCCAACTTGTCGAGCTGGTCGCGCAGTTCGTTGAACTGCTTGGCCAGGTTCTTGCGGACTTCGTTACCGCCGATCTCCGACGTACCGGCTGTGCCGTCGACTTCGCCATCCGAACCGACACCGGTCACTTCAAGCGATTCGGTCGAGAGGTTCTCGATGCGGAGCTTGCCGTTGTCGTTGGAGGCGCGGATCTTGTCCTTCAGCGACGAGTTGCCGTTGATCTCGGTCACCAGAGCGTCGACGGTCTTGACCGCACCGGTTACCGCAGCGACGCCGTCGGTCGATGTCGTAGCTACGCCGAGGCTAGTTGCGGCCGCACCCGACCCGGTGAAGTTGGCGCCGTCGGCACGGGTGATCCCGAGCTCGTTGGTGCCGGAGTCGAAGGCGGCGGTGAAGCCGGCCGATGACAGGGCCGTTTCAAGTTCAGCCTTGGTCGAGGTATTGGTGATCGCAAAGCTCGTGGTGTTGGTACCCGAGGTCAGCGTGAGCGTCTGGCCGGCAAAGGCCTGCAGTGCGGTGTCGTCGGCAACAGCCACGGATCCGGCAACGGTCGCCGGCGTTGCTGCGGACGAGGTCGTGTTCAGGTTGATGCTGACCGGCGAAGAACCGACAGCGCCACCCTCGAACGACAGCGTCTTCACCGACGAAGTCCCGATGGTAGTGGAGTCGACCGCGTAGGACGTGGTCTTGAACGACTTGTCCTGGCGCGCCTGACGGAGCGTGGACTGCATCGACTCGACGGTCTTGGTGATCGACGAAAGGCCATTGTCCGCAGCTTCAATGGTCTTGATACCGTTGGACATGGAATCGAGCAGGCTCGCCATATCCGAGGCACGAGAGTTAAGCGAAGCGGCGGTGAAGAAGTTAGTCGGGTTGTCGAGCGCCGAGTTCACCTTCAGACCGGTGGCGAGACGCTCCTGCGTCTTGGCCATCGAAGAAGCGGTGGACTGGAGGCTCAGCAGGTTCGAGCGAACTGCCTTTGACAGATTTACATCAGCCATTTTGGAGGCCCTTTCTGGGTCCGTACTCAGTTACTAACCGTCTCTCCTGAGACGCGGCTGGATCATCGGTCGGGACCGGCAAAAGAAGTCTTAAGTTCGATCGCTGAATTGAAGTTTGCCGTGGGCATTCGAGGTAAATGCCCGGGGCATTCGAGGCAAAGTTAATGAGCAGTTTGCTTGGTGCCTCGAAGTGATACGCAAAGTCGCGTAGGCAAAGAAAAAGGCGGGCCGAAGCCCGCCTTTGATGTTTCGGGGGTAGCTGGCCTTAGAACAGGCGCAGCACCGCCTGGTCGGCCTGCGAGGCCATCGACAGGGCAGTCGAGCTCAGCTGCTGGCGGGTCTGCAGGGCCAAGAGGTTCGCCGCTTCCTCGTTGGTGTCGGCCAAGGTCAGGTTCGCCGCGCCGGTTTCCAGCGTGTTGATCATGTTCTTGGTGAAGTCGGTGCGGTTCTGCACGATCGACAGGTTCGAACCGAAGGACGAGGCCTGCGAGCGGAGCTTGCCGAGTGCCGTGCCGAGGATCTCAAGCTTACCGTCGAGACTCGAGTCGAGGTCGAAGTCGGCGTTGACGACGTGGTCGATGCCCAGGGTGGTGTTGTTGATGGCGATCGGGTCGCCATTCTCGTTCTTGGCCTGGATGTCGATGGTCGAAGTGCCGGTCTCGTTGAACGTCAGCTTGAGCTTGTCGCCGCGGAGCAGGTTGATGCCGTTGAAGGAAGCATCGTCGGCGAACTTGTCGAGCTGGTCGCGCAGTTCATTGAACTGGGTGACGAGGTTCTTGCGAACGGTGTTGCCGTCGATTTCGCCGATGCTGGCGCCGCCATCGACTGTGCCGGCCGAGCTGATACCGTTGATGGTGAGCTCTTCAGTCGAGAGGTTCTCGATGCGGAGCTTGCCGTTGTCGTTGGAGGCACGGATCTTGTCCTTCAGCGAAGTGTTGCTGTTGATTTCCTGGACCAGGGCATCAACCGTCTTCACTGCACCGGCGGCCACACCAGCGACACCCGTGTTGGATCCGTTGGCAATGCCCGAGGTGTTGGTGAGGGCGGCGCCACCACCGTCGACCGCGGCCACGCCGGTGAGCGCGATGGATGAGCCGGCGCCGGAGCTGTTCGACGTCAGCGTCAGGGCCGAACCCGTGCCGCCCACGGTCACGCCGGTCACGCCGGCATCGGTGAGGGCCTGGCCAACGGCAGCGCGCAACTCGGCGCCGTCGTCGATGGTAGTGCCGGTGATGCCGGCATCAGTCAGGGTCTGGGCGTCGATCGAGACGGCAACCGGGCCGGCGCCATCGACGTTGATCGAGAAGTTCAACTGGTCGCCGGCGTTGTCGAAGGTCAGCGTAGAGCCGAAGGTCGACGAGAGCGTACCGGACGTTGCCGGGGAACCGGCGCCGGTGGTGTTAAGCGCGATCGAGATCGGGGCGGTGCCGATAGCACCGTCCTCGAAAGAGATCGACTTGGCCGTGGTGGTACCGATCGAGGCATCAAGCGCATAGGACATGGTCTTGAACGACTTGTCCTGGCGCGCCTGACGCAGGGCCGACTGCATCGACTCGACGGTCTTGGTGATGGAGGTGAGGCCATTATCGGCGGCTTCAATGGTCTTGATGCCGTTCGACATCGAGTCCAGCAGGTTTGCCATGTCGGACGCACGACTATTCAGCGACGCGGCAGTGAAGAAGTTGGTCGGGTTGTCGAGCGCAGTATTCACCTTCAGGCCGGTGGCGAGACGCTCCTGCGTCTTTGCCATCGAGGCAGCGGTGGACTGGAGGCTCAGGAGGTTCGAGCGAACCGCCTTTGACAGGTTAACTTCCGGCATGGGTGGAATCCCTTCTGGCTAAATCGATAATCTCGTCCTGAGATTGACGCTGATCGTAGCCTCGGCCGGCTTAAGAATGGTTAACGGGGTACTGCCGAACGCAGTTAATTTTGTGTTCTGTGACGCCTCGATGTCGGCCGCAAAGCCTTGGATATCATGGGGAAAACGGCGTTTCAGCAGTTCTTGTCGAACGCGCGCCGGACGAGAGGCGGTTAGGAAACTGGATCAGGATGGCGCAGAATCGAGCGGGATCAGACCCGCCGATCGTGGAGCGCCAGCGAGCCCTGCGCCGGCAGGTCGGCACTCCCCAGCCTGAGGATGATTTCGCGGTCGCTGGTGGGCTTGGGCGGCAACTGGCCGGAGAGCAGCGCCGCGGCGAAAGCCGAGCCCGGCGGGGGTGGCGGCGCGGGTAAAGGCGGCAGCAGCTGTGCGGCAGTGTACTGTGGAGGAGGTGGCGGCGGAGTGTCCGGCTGGTCCGAGCCCTGACGGGAATCGCCGAGCAGCGTGCGCGACCGATAGTCCGCTACGGCTCCGAGTCCCATGTTGATCGGTTCGGGCGCTATTCTGGCGCTCATGGACCGGCATTCCTAATTGCCACTTAGCGGGCAACCATGCCGGTCCAGGCTTTCATCGCGCTTTCGCGGTTCGAAGCAATTTGCCGAAAACTGTAGCGATCTAGAGCGCGCGGTTGATCGATACACCACTGGCGGCCTGCGGCGGCTGACCGGCGATTTCGCCATTGGCGCCGTAGGTTTTGGGACGCGCCTTGGCGCTTATCGCCTTGGCCACGTCGGTCAGGAGTTCCTCGGTGACCGATCGGGCAGTGGCAATGACCCGCAGATTCTCCGCCATTTGTGTTGCGAGCCGATCGTGCCCGCCGAGCAGGGCATCGACGAGAGCCGGGGCCTCGGCGCGCAGCCGGGCCGACTGGCGCTGCACCGAGCGGGCAAAGCCCATATAGTCCTGGGCGAGGCGGGTCTTTTCGGCGGTGAGTTGGCCTGCATCCTTGGCACGGCCGGCGCGGAGCAGCGTGGTCTCCTGGTTCAGCACCACGACCAGGTTCTCGAGCGTTTCCATGGCGAGGCCGCAGAGCTCGGCGGCGGGAAGCGAGTCGAGGGCCGCGAGGCGTTCGGCAGCAGCATTCATCATTTCAGCGCTCCGCTGGTTCTTGTTGTTGGGATGGAGTTCTGGGCGGCTTCCTGCGCCGCGATGAGATCGGGCAGCAGCGCATCGGCGAGGCCGACGCCGCCCGAACGGGCCAGTACGTCGGCCATCTGTTCGGCCTGCATGCCGCGCCAGGTTTCTTCGGCAAAGCCGCCGCCCATGGCGCTTTCGTCGGTCTTCAGCGAGGCGAACATTTCCTTCATCAAGGTGTTGAGGAAAACCCCTTCAAGGTCCTTTGCCTGCTCGCGAAGGTGCCCAACCTGGGCGGGCGAGAGCGTCGTCACCTTGTTCTGGCCGGCAAAGCCGAGGCCCGATGCAGAGCTCAGCATCACAGCACCTCGATTTCGGCCTGCAGCGCGCCCGAAGCCTTCACAGCCTGGAGGATGGCGATGAGGTCGCGCGGGCTGATGCCCAGCGCGTTGAGGCCATCGACCAGTTGCTGCAGGCTCACCGATTCCGGCACGACCGCGAGCTTGGTCTCGGTGGTGTTCACCGAGAGATCGGTGCGTGGCTCCACCGCGGTCTGGCCGAGGCTCAGCGGGTTCGGCTGCACCACCATCGGGCTCTCGGCGATGGTCACCGTGAGGTTCGACTGGGCGACGGCGACGGTCGAGACCCGCACGTCCTTGCCCATGACGATGATGCCGGAGTTCTCGTCGATGACGATCTTCGCCGGCAGGTCGGTCTCGATCACCAGCTGCTCGATATCGGTCAGCAGGTCGACGATGTTGCCGTTGAAATTGCGCGGCAGGTTGAGCCGGATAGTCGCCGGATCCTCGGGCGTGGCGCAGGGCACGCCGATGAAATCGTTGATCGCCAGGGCGATGCGGCGCGAGGTGGTGAGGTCGGGGTTGCGCAGCGCGAGCCGCAGCGTCCGCTGGGCGCCGAGCACGAAGCCGATCTCGCGCTCGATCAGCCCGCCGGAAGAAATGCGGCCGGTGGTGGGAACGCCCGAGACCACTGAGGCGGCGTCGCCTTCGGCCGAAAAGCCGTTGATGGTCACCGAACCCTGGGCGATGGCGTAGACCTCGCCATCGGCGCCGAGCAGCGGGGTGACCAGCAAAGTGCCGCCCTGCAGGCTCTTGGCATCGCCCAGCGAGGCGACATTGACGTCGAGGCGGGAGCCCTGGGTGGAGAAGGCCGAGAGGTTGGCGGTGACCATGACGGCCGCGACATTGCCCGTGCGCATGTTCTCGCCGCGGGTGTTGACGCCCAGCCGCTCGAGCATCGCTTGCAGGCTCTGCTTGGTGAAGGGCGAGTTGTTGAGCCCATCGCCAGTGCCGTTGAGGCCAACCACCAGGCCATAGCCGACCAGCTGGTTGTCGCGGACGCCCTCGATATTGACCACATCCTTGATGCGGGCGGCAGCGGCGTAGGTCACGCTCGGCTGTGGCACCAGCAGCAACGCGGTCATAAAACCAAGCAGTGCGCGCTTAAGGTTGAATTTGGCCATCTGGCAGTCCCCGGAGTGCGGCACATCCCCATGCGCCGTGATTGCCAGTGGTGTTGCGAGAACCGTGCCAGTTTCGCCAATGCGTTGAAAATACAGGAGATTGGCGCCAAGTCGGTCGGTGCGGATAGTGCTGGTCGGCAAGTCCTGCCGGGCGCATTAACGTTTGCTTAACTGCTGGCGGCAGATTTTGCCGGGCAGTGGTGAGGGTAGGTGAGTCCGGTGCGGATCGAGAACAATGCGCGGGTAGGCAATGTGGCGGGGCGCTCTGCGACCGGCCCCAGCTCGTCCGGCGTAGCGTTCGAGATCGGGCAGGGGCCGCAGGCTCAGGGCGCACGGCCGACCGCGACGATCGCCGCCACCACGTCGCTCGATGCATTGCTGGCGCTGCAGGCGGTCGAAGATCCGCTGCTCAAGCGCAAGAAGGTGGTGCGTCGCGGCAACCAGTTGATCGATACGCTCGAGGGGCTGCGGGGCGACCTGCTGGTCGGCCGGATGGCCGAGGGGCGCCTCAACCAGCTCATGGCTGTGTTGACCCAGGCGCGGGAGCGAAGCGAGCCCGGATTGGACGCTTTGCTCGACGATATCGAGCTGCGCGCCAGGGTCGAACTGGCCAAGCGCGGACTGTACCCCGCCTGACACAGTTGGCGCCTCTCCACTCACGGATTAATCACCAAGCTTTTGAAAGCTTGCGAAGCATGCCCTTGCGCCACTATAAGGCCCGCCATTAGGGGCGTTTTGGAATCGAGTCAGAATGTCGACTGAAGTTCTTGAATACCGACCTACTCAGGACGAACCGTTTATGAACCCGCGTCAGCGGGAGTATTTCCGGCAGAAGCTGGAGCGGTGGAAGAGCGAGATCCTCGCTGAAAGCCGCGAAACGCTCGAGAATCTGCAGGAAGAAAGCCAGAACCATCCGGACATGGCCGACCGCGCTTCCTCGGAGAGCGATCGGGCACTTGAGCTCCGTACCCGTGATCGGCAGCGCAAGCTGATCTCGAAGATCGACGCGGCGCTCAAGCGGATCGAGGACAACACCTACGGCTATTGCGAAGAAACCGGCGACCCGATCGGGATCGCCCGGCTCGACGCCCGGCCGATCGCCACGCTCTCCCTGGAAGCCCAGGAAATGCACGAGCGGCGCGAGAAGGTGTACCGCGACGAATGACAAGAAGGCCCGCAGCGATGCGGGCCTTGTTGTTTCCTGGGTAGACAATCGAGGCCGGTCGCCGTTCAGCGGCCGAGCAGCATGGCGAGCTTGGCTCCGACCATGCGAGCCACGAAAGTAAACGGCGTGCCGTTGACGCTCGGCAAGTCGGCGGGCAGCGCGACGTCGGCGGGCATAAACCTGGTCTGGATGCGCATCTCCAGCGGCGGCGCCGGCGGGACGATGCGGTCACGGTAGACCGGAGTCCAGTGCAGTACGGACGGGAGCCGCGCCAGCATGGCCGAGTTGCAGCAGCTGGCGACCATGCGCTGAGTGGTCGAGGCTGGCTTCAGCTTGTAGCCCTCGAGCAGCTCCGCTCCCTTGGTGCAGCGCACCCGGTCGTTGCGATAGAGCGCGTAGGGTGTGCCGGCGCCGGCATCCAGAATCGCCGGTGCGCCGGGCAGGGCCTCGATCAGGCGGGAGCCGGCCTGGCAGTCGTCGCAGTGGCAGATGAGGCTGATCACCGGTGCACCAGTCAGCTCGAGCTCGACTTCGCCGCAGGCGCAGCACGCCACGTAGCGCGCCGTCATCGCCCGAGACCGCCATAGGCGGCGAGGAATACCCGCACGCCGGCCTCGGCGTTGCGACGCAGTTCAGCCTCAGAGGGGATGGCATCGTCGCCGAGCAGCATGGCCTGGTTCAGCGGGGCTGACATGATCAGCCAGTTGAAGTGTTCCGCCGCGATTGCCGGGTCATCGATATCAAGCAGGCCGCGCCCGGCCAGGTCTTTGAACACTACGGCCAGCATCTTCATGGCGCGGGCCGGCCCGCGTTCGTAGAGCACCCGGGCCAGCTCGGGGAAGCGCGTCACCTCACCGATCACCAGGCGCCGCAGCTGCATGATGCGCGGCGTCAGCACCACGGTCAGCTGCCGCAGGGCATACTCTACCAGGTAGGCCGCGAGGTCTTCGTCCGGGCCGAGCTGCGCCACGTCGTTGTGCACGGTGTCGCCGGCGCCGGTGGTCATGCCGCCGACGATCTCGACGAACAGCGCTTCCTTCGACGAGAAGTGCTTGTAGACGGTCTGCTTGGACACGGCGGAGAGGGCGGCGATCTCATCCATATTGGTGCCGAGATAGCCGCTTTTCAGGAACACCTCGGTGGCGGCGTCGAGGATGGCCCGGCGCTTGCGGGCTGAACGGCCATCGCCTTCCACATCCGCGTGTTCGTTCACTTCCGAGCCCATCGACCTGTCACTCTCCAAAAACTCTCACAGCCCTGATTGACAGTACAGTACTGGACAGTCTAGTTTCTGACAATCACACAGAACTGGACGGTCCAGTTCTGAACGCGTCGACGGCGCCGGCCGTCATACGAGAAGCAGGGAGAGCTTGAATGTCGAACCGAAGCTTCGTGCTGGCTGCCACGGTGGTTGGGGCGCTTGCCCTGCCAATCCCTGGCACGCTGGCAGAAACCGCAACCAAGCCGCAGACCGAAAATCAAACCGCAGGAGACGTTTCGATGACCAATGCCAGCAAGCCGGCCACGCTCAAGGTTCCTGGTGCGACGCTGTATTATGAGGTGCAGGGCAGTGGTCCGACGCTGCTGATCATCCCCGGCGGTCCGCAGGATGCCGGCGTGTTCGCCGAATTGGCGCAGCGCCTCGCCGACCGCTACACCGTGGTGACCTATGATCCACGCGGCAACTCGCGCTCCAGCTTCGACGGCGAGATCAGACCGCTGCTGATGGACCAGCAGGCGGATGACGCCGCCGCGCTGATCGAAGCTGTAGGCAGCGGTCCGGCCTACGTGTTCGGCACCAGCGGCGGCGCGCAGATCGGGCTGAACCTCGCGGCGCGGCACCCCAAGCTGGTGCAGGCGCTGGTGGCACACGAGCCGCCCTCGATGATGCTGATGGATGACCCGAGCGAAGCGGTGGCGGCCGACAAGGCGCTCTACGACACCTACGTCAAGGATGGCGTCGATGCCGCGATGGGGATGTTCTTTTCGATGAACGGGCTCGAGGAGGCGGGCGACGCGGCCGAAGCGCCGCCGGAGTTCGAGATGCCGCCGGAAGAGGCCGAAACCTTTGCCCGGGTCAGCGGCAATTTCGAATACTGGCTGGCGCATGGCATGCTGCCGCTGTCGCTCTATACGCCGGATGTAATGACGCTGCAGACAGGGAACCCGAAGATCGTCGTCGCCATCGGCGAGGCGTCGGCCGGCCAGCCGATCGAGGAAATGAGCCTGGCGCTGACCAATAAGCTCGGCATCGCGCCGACCAGGTTCCCCGGCGATCACATGGGGTTCGGCCCGCAGGCTGCCGCGTTCGCCGAAGCGCTGCACAGCTCGTTCGCCAACTGACGGAGGCAGAGATGCATATCCAGTTCGCCGAACTGCCGGTGTTCGATCAGGACCGGGCCATTGCCTTCTATGTCGACAATCTCGGCTGTGAGGTGGCTGCCGACGCGCCGATGGGCGCGGACGGCTGGCGGTGGGTCGAAGTGAAGTTCCCCGGCGCCCGCACGGCGCTGCACTTCCTCCGCCGCCCCGACGACAAGCCATCGGCCGAGCCAGTGCTGGTGCTGGTCGAGGCCGACGTGGCGGGAACCATCGAGCGGCTCCGCGCCAAGGGTGTCGAGATCATCACAGAGCCGGGCGAGGCGCCGTGGCAGCCGGGCCGGGTGGTGGCGGAGTTCCGCGACAGCGAAGGCAACCGGATGGTGGTCGGCAGCCACTGAACGGGGCGATCCCGTATGGCGCGCCCAGCGCGAGTGCTGGGTCTGTTCAGGAGGGGAGGCGGCTTCGGTCGCTTCCCCTTTTCGCCCTTGTGGTTGCGGTTGTCATTACAGATATGATAGTCTGTATTGACGACAGAGGAGCATCGCTGATGAACCTACAAATTCGCGATCCGCGCGCTCACCAATTGGCCCGCCAACTCGCGGAGAAGCGGCGTGTGTCCCTGACAGAGGCGGTCATCGATGCGCTAGAGGCACAGTTGAGAGCTGAACAGTCTCGTGTTCCCCTGGCGGAGCGCCTGAAGGGCATCGCCGGTCGGCTGAGGGCGAAGGGCGATGCTGGCGGCCATGAGATGACCAAGGACGAGATCGACGGGATGTGGGGTCACTCCTGATGTTCGTCGACACCTCGGTGCTGGTGGCGCTTCTATCCGAGGAAGACGACGCGCAGGAATGGGCCAGGCGGCTTGAACGGGAACCCGTTCTCATCACCAGTGCGCTGGTCGTCTTGGAGGCGGCGATGCGGCTCTCAACCAAGTTGGGTGTTGAGCCGACGGACGCCGAGATATCTATCAACGAGCTCCTTACCGAGTCCAAGATCGACGTCGTCGCCATTGACGCGGACGATGGGCACCTGGCCGTGCAAGCGTTCGCGAAGTACGGCAAAGGCAGGGGGCATCCTGCGCAGCTGAATCTCGCCGACTGCCTATCGTACGCCTGCGCAAAGAACCGAAAAGTACCGTTGCTCTATAAGGGCAACGACTTTGCACAGACCGATGTCAGGTAGTTCTGAGAGCCGGAGATACCGGCTTGAGCCGGAATCTCCCCTAGCTCATTGGTTCAGCGGAAAGTGCGGAACGAGGAGATGTTGCCGTCCAGCCACCAGGGCAGGGTCGCGACATCGCGGTTGAAGTCCTCGCAGCGGCGGAAGTTGCGATCCTCGCAGACCTCCACCGTCATCGCGCCGCTGATGCTGATCGAAGCGATGCGATTGTTCCAGGAGCCGAGATCCCGGTTGCTGTCGCCGACGCCGACGCAGAAGCTGCGGCCACGGAAACGGATGTCGTCGTAAAAGCAGGCCCGCCGCCGGACGTTCGAGTCGCCGCCGCCACCGCCGGTCCGTGACAGGAAGTTCTGCGACACCCAACCGCTAGGTCCGCCGTGGTTGACCCAGCACCAGCCGCCGTTGCAATTGCTGATGCGCACGCTCTGGCCGGCGCGCAGCACGTCGACAACGGCATAACTGGTGCCTGGACCACGACGGACGTTGACGTTGGAGGTCGCCACGGCGTTGCCCACGCCACTGCCGCCCCCGGGGTTGTCGGGAACGATGACAAACGTCTCCTGCGCCAGTACCTGGGGCACCGCTCCCAGGCCAGCGGCCAGCATCGCCGCAATGAATAGTGCTCTTATCATAACGATCTCCTCAACCCGGCTGGTAAACAGACGCGTGTACTGTGCGCTTTCGTACGGAGCGCGAGAAGTGTTGGCCGTCCGTTCTGCAAGTACTACCATTCAAAGCGGCGAATTGATGCGCTTGGCGCGCCGTTCAGTTCAAAATCGTTGAACTGGCCACGTAAATAGTTGCATCTTATTTGATGTCACATGGCCATCCGGCGCAAGCGGAAGCTTAGGCAATAGCTGCGATGGCTGCTGGTGTTCGTTGAACGCGGAGAGCCGACATGGCCCGCAACAAGCCGCTTGGCCGGCCAAAGGCGAGGAGGCGGCGTTGAGCACCGCTCCGCGGCGTATCCGCGAACCGTCCTATTTCGACGCGCTGGCGCCGCTCGTGGTGCTGGCGGTGCTGATCGCCGGGGCGGTGCTGCTGTTCGGGCTCAAGGCGACGGATGGGCCGCTGCAGGTGGCGATCATCCTCGCGGCAATGTTCACCTCGTTCATCGTCTTGAAGAACGGGCACAGCTGGGAGGAGGTGGCCGAGGCCGGGCGCAAGGGCGTGTCGTCGGTGGTCAGCGCCATCTTCATCCTGTTCGCGGTAGGGGCGCTGATCGGCACCTGGAACATGGCGGGGACCATCCCGACGCTGGTCTATTATGGCATTCAGGTGATCAACCCGGACTGGTTCTATCTCGCCTCACTCCTGGTCTGCGCCGCCATCGCCATGGGCATCGGCAGCTCGTGGACCACCGCCGGCACGATCGGCGTCGGGCTGGTCGGGCTGTCGTTCCTCGCCGGCGTCTCGCCGGCGATCACCGCGGGAGCAGTGATTTCCGGCGCCTATGTCGGCGAGAAGCTGTCGCCCTTATCCGAGACCGCCATCCTTGCGGCGCAACTGACCGGCACCACCATCTACGCGCATTTGCGGGGGCAGGTCTGGAGTTCGGTGCCGGCGCTGCTGATCGCCGCCATCGGCTTTGGCATCCTCGGCTGGGCCGACAATTCGAGCGGCGCCAGCGACGGCGTGGTCGCCTCGGAACTTTCGGCGCTGTCGAGACTGTTCAACATCACGCCGCTGACCTTGCTGCCGCTGGTTCTGCTGATCGTGTTGTCGATCTTCAAGGTGCCGCCATCGCTGGCGATCATCGGCTCGGCGCTGTCAGCGGCGCTGCTGGCGCCGTTCCTGCAGTCGGAGGCGGTGCTGCGCTTCGTCAACGAGCCCGGGCTGGCGGAGCCGCTGGCATTCGTGAAGGCCGGATGGCAGGCGATGGGCACCGGGTTCGAGGCGAACTCGGGCATTGAGGTGGTCGACAGCCTCTTATCGCGTGGTGGCATGGCGAGCATGCTGCTCACCATCTGGCTGATCCTCGGCGCACTGGTTTATGGCACGCTGCTCGACGAGTTCGGGCTGCTGCTGAAGCTGGTGACGCCGGTGCTGATGCGGGCCCGCAGTACCGGCTCGCTGATCGCCACCGTGGTCGGCACGGCGTTCGGGCTCAATATCGTTGCGGGCGACCAGTATGTGGCGGTGGTGCTGCCGGCGCGGATCTTCCGCGCCGAGTTCAACAAGCGCGGGCTGGCCGCGACCAACCTGTCGCGGGCGGTGGCGGATGGCGGCAGCGTCACCTCGCCGCTGATCCCGTGGAACTCCTGCGGCGCCTATATGGCGGCGGTGCTTGGCGTACCGACGCTGGTCTACCTGCCGTTCTGCCTGTTCAACATCGCGAGCCCACTGGTTACGCTGCTGCTGGGGTTCAGCGGGTTCAGGATCGAGCGGGTGGAGCCGGGGGTGGTGGAAACGCCAGCAGAGGTTGCGTCGCCGTAGGTGGGTAGGGACTCCGCACTCACCTTCGCCGGGGTGACCGTGGTTGGGGGAAGGTCAGCGCCAATAACCGCCCTAGGCCGCCACTTCCCGGCCATCGTCCAGCGCACCCACCATATATTGCACCAGCTCGGACGCGTTGGTGTCGCCGGTCCGCTTCTCGGTGACCTTGCGGCCGCGATGCATCACCACGATGCGGTCGGCGACGGCGAAGACGTCGGGCATGGTGTGGGTGATGAGGATCACCGGCACGCCCTGGTCGCGGAGACGTCGGATCAACTCCAGTACCTTCTGCTGCTCGGGGACGCCAAGATTGTTGGTCGGCTCGTCCATGATCATCAGCCGCGCCTTCCAGTAGATGGCGCGGGCGATGGCCACCGCCTGGCGCTGGCCGCCCGACAGGCTCTCGATCGGCTGGGTGAGGCTGGGGAACTGGATATCGAGCGTCGCGAGGCTCTGCTCGGCCTCGGTCAGCATCAGCTTGTCGTTGAGCGTGTTGATCAGCCCGCCGAGATAGCGATGCTTCACCTCGCGACCGAGGAAGATGTTGGCCGGCACATCGAGATTATTGGCCAGCGCCAGGTCCTGGTAGATCGTCTCGATGCCGGCGCTGCGTGCATCGATGGGCTTGGGGAAGCTCACCGGCTTGCCCTCGAAGCGGATTTCGCCTTCGTCGGGCAGGTGGACGCCGGAGACGCATTTGATCAGCGTCGACTTGCCGGCGCCATTGTCGCCGAGCAGCGCCACCACCTCGCCGGGGTTGATGTCGAGGCTGACATCGTTGACCGCCGTGAGGCCGCCGAAGCGTTTCACCAGGTTGCGGATCGACAGTACCGGTTGGCTCATGATCCTCTCCCACGGCGGCCAAGGATCAGGTCGCGCGACTGGTCGATCAGCACGGCGATGATCACCACCGCGCCGACGACGATGAATTGCCAGAACGCCTGGACGTTCATCATCACCAGCCCAGTGGTCAGCACCGCGATGATCAGGGCGCCGATCACCGTGCCGATGATCGAGCCGGCGCCGCCGAACAGGCTGACGCCGCCGATGATCACCGCGGCGATCGAGCTCAGCAGCAGCGGATCGCCGATCACCGCCGAGCCGGCGGTGAAGCGCAGGGTCGAGAGGAACCCGGCAATGCCCGCAGTCACCGAGCTCAGCATGTAGAGCTTGATGATGTGGCGCTCGACCGGAATGCCGGTACGAAGCGCCGCCTGCATGTTGCCGCCGATGGCATAGGTATGCCGGCCGAACTGGGTGCGGTTGAGGATGAACATGCAGATGATCACGACGATGGCGGTGATCACCACCGGCCAGGTGAAGATGCGGTCCATCTGGCGCAGCATGGCGCCGGTGACGTCGGGACGGAAGAACGCATAGAAGCCGCCGCCTTCGCCGCCGACCAGGTAGAACAGCGATTCATTGCCATAGTCGCGGATCTCGGCCGGCAGGCCGATGACGGTGGTGTTTTCGGCGAACAGCAACGCCATGCCGCGGACGATGAAGGATGAGCCGAGCGTCACGATGAAGGCCGGCACCTTGAGCTTGGCGATGATCAGCCCGTTGACGAGGCCGACGCCGGCAGAGGCACCGACTGCGGCGAGAAAGCCGAGAGTCGCGGCGAGAAACAGCGGCGCGCCGGCATTGAACGAGGCCCGGATGGCGTGAGCCGAGACCACTGAGGCGAGGCTCATCACCCAGCCGACGCTGAGGTCGATGCCCGCCGAAATGATGACGAAGGTCTGCCCCAGCCCAAGCAGCAGCACCGGAGTGATGGCGACGAGGATGTTCATCGCGTTGCGCAACGTCAGGAAGGTGGCGCCGCCGGAGAGCGGCACGACGATGATGAAGAACGCGATCATCAAGCCGAGGAACGCCCAGGCCCAGAGCCGGCTGGCGAGAAGGATGAAACGCTTTTCAGGCGGAAGCCGGGCCCCCGCTGGAATTGCCTTGCTGTCGGTCACGGCTGCCCCGGGTATGGAGTGACGGAAGCGGCCGGGACCTCAGCCCCGGCCGTTTTCGGCGTGATCGGCCAAGCGGCTGAAACGGGCCGCTTTGCGTGGCGCTTAGTTGCCGACCTTGTAGATGAAGCGCGCGTATTCGGGATCGGCGACATTGTCCTTGTCGATGATGGCGAAGCCGGTCTCGACGCGGCGCGGCAGGCTGGTGACGCCGGCAGCATCGGCGACGGCGAACTGCACCGCCATATAGCCCATGTCGAACGGCTTCTGTGCCAGGACCAGCGACACCACGCCCTTGCCCATCAGCTCGATGGCTTCGGCAGTGGCGTCATAGGCCACGACCTGCACATGCCCGCCGAGGCCGGCATTGACCACCGCGTTGCCGGCGCCGCCGGCGCTGAACACGTTGGTGCCGAACACGCCGGCGAGGTCGGGGTTCTGCTCGATCACCGCGCCGGTCTGCTGCGCGGCCTTGTTCTGGTCATCGAGGTTGTAGTCGGGGCCGAGCACCTTGATGTCGGGGAACTCGTTCTTCATCACCTCGGCAAAGCCCTGCTCGCGGCCTTCGACCGACGAGACGTTGGGGTTGGTGGAGTTGATGTAGACCGTGCCCTTGCCGCCGATCGCCTTGGCGAGGCCGCGGGCCGAGATACGGCCGCCCTCGACATTGTCGGAGCCGATATAACTGATCGGGAACTTGATCGGACCGTTGGCATAGTCGCCATCGCCGAGGAAAGTATCGACAGTGATGATCTTGATGCCCGCGTCGAGCGCCGCCTGCAGCGGCGCTACCATCTGATCCTTATCGGTGGGGGCGGTGATGATGTAGTTGAGGTCGCCTCGCGCCACCAGCGCATCGAGGATCGGCGTCTGCGCCTCGACACCCCAGGTCGGCGGCACCTGGGTCACCACTTCGACACCGAGGTCCTTGGCCGCGGCTTCGACGCCCAGTTGCATGACCTGGTAGAACGGGTCGACCACGCCCGGCAGGAAGCCGATCTTGATGTCGGCGGCGGAAACGGTGGCCGTAGAGAGCAGTAGCGTACCCAGCAGGGCAGCAGTCATCGTCGACGCGTTGCGCATCGAAACCTCCCCTTATTGTTGTGATCCGGCGGCTCCTTTGAACTCCTCCGCCAGATCACCGACGATAGGCCCGCGCGCTCACATTTGTAAACTGGGCGGATATATTCAAACCGCGCTAGGGCAACACGATTTCGCGCTCGATGCCGATCGCCGCGAGGAAGTCGCGGTCGTGGCTGACCACCAGCAGCGCGCCGTCATAGGCGGCGAGGCCAGCCTCCACCGCCTCGATGGCGTGGATGTCGAGGTGGTTGGTTGGCTCGTCGAGGATCAGCAGTTCCGGTGGCCGGCCGCTGCCGATGGTGCAGGCGAGGCCGGCGCGCAGCATTTCGCCGCCACTGAGCTGACCTACCGGTTTCAGCGCAGCGTCGGCACGGAACAGGAAGCGGGCGGGCGCCGAGCGCGCCGTGGTCTCGCCGTCCTCGGGGTTGAGGGCGAGGTCGG
>NZ_LAJE02000069.1 GCF_000970465.2 Devosia insulae DS-56 | reverse complement strand
GTGCCACAACGCCCCCTCGCCCCTCTGGGGAGAGGGTCAGGGTGAGGGGTAGCCAAGCGCGCTAAAGCTCCCGCCCCAGCAACGGCGCCGGGCCATCTGCCGCCCGCACCCAGGGCGTGTCATAGCTCGGCGCATTGGCGAACCGGCGCATCCCCAGCGTCAGCCGCGCCGTCGCACCGGCTGCGAGCTTCACCGTCACCCACCGCCCACCAACCGCCACCGGTGCGGCATCACCGAGCTGCACCGAAGTGAAATCGTGCTCCCCGAACACCCCGCCCTGGATCACCACTTCCGCCGCATGCAGCGCGTCGGTGTTGACCAGCGTCAGCGTCGCGCCGTCGTGCGTAAGCCCATCGACCAAAGCCGCCACCCCTTGCGGCAATCCCGGGCGCTTGCCGACCTCGTCGAAATAGCGGAACCGCGCCACCTGCAGCCCGCCGTGATAGACGTGCATCGGCCCGCCCAGCGTCAGCTGCGTCAGCGCTTCCACCACCATTGGCGTCAGCTGCTGCCACATGTGGATGGTCATCGACTCCCGGTAGTGATCCATCGTCTCCGGATCGTTCTCGGCTTTGCGATAATTGGCGATCTGCTCGGCGATGGTTTTGAGGTCGGCCCTCAGCACCGCCTCGGGATAACCGGGGTCGTTGCCGCGCATGAACCTGAACCACTGCGCGGTATTGCCGTTGAAGCCCATATGGCCGCCATTGGTCTTGCCATAGCCGTGGTAAGCCGGGTTCACTTCGTCGAACAGCTCGCCGGCCCAGCCGCGCTCGGCCCGTTCGGCGTCCTCCTCGGCCATCGAGACGTTCCAGAGGTAGACGCCATACATCGGATGGCAACGGCGATAATCGCGCCAGCCTTCGTCATAGTGCCGGTTCGGCACCAGCTGCTGGCCGCCCTCCTCGCGCCTGAGCCCCCAAAGCATGTCGAGCTGCGAACGCGCCAGCTGCAGATGCGCCATGTCGCCGGTCAGCAGCGCCGCGTTGACGCCTGAGACGCAAAGCGGCTCGAGCAGCGAGAACGAGCCGTGCGGCCAGCGCCAGCCGTAATAGCCACCCCACCACTTGCCCTCGTTGTATTCGCCGATCTCGCCGCTCAGCCCGATATTGTCCGGCGTGATCCCACCGTTCCTTGCGGTGCGCTCTTCCCACGCCGCGAGATAATCGAGCACCCAGGCCCGGTACTTTTCCTCGCCGGTATAGGCGAAGGCATGCGTCATCAGCGAGGTGGCGCCGAGATTGAGCGGCACGTCGCCACGCGATTGCCGCTGGTTGATGCGGGTGAGGATTTCGGCATAGGTCGCATCGTCCGACCACGGCGTTTTCATCCCGTATTTGTCGATTCCCGGCAGGTCCTCGAAGGGCGGCAGGTAGTCGTCGAGGATCTCGCGATGCGTCGACCAATCCTCCGCCGTCTGGGTGAACCTCGGGCCGCGGCTACCTGATATCGGCGAGCGGATCAGGCGCTTTTCGGCATCCCAGTTCTGCGCTTCCGCATCCTCGCCATTGTAGAAGCCGGCGAAGCGCCGGGTGCGCTGACGGTCCTTCGGCACCGATGGGTCGGCGAGGCCGAAGAAATAGAAGAACAGGTTGCTCTCGCCGTGGTGCATCCAGTCGTAATAGGCGTCGTACTCACGGTGGATCTGACCGTATTCGGTCCACTGCCAGGTGATCCCATCCCAGATGGTGCGCGAGCGCTGATACACCTCCTTCGAGCCGCCCAGCGCGTAGAACAGCGGCATGTTCATGAACCCCTCATAGGGGTCGTCCGAGCCATCCATGCCCGGCCAGCGATCGCGCCAAATCAAGGTGCCGTCGGCGCGTGTGTAGCGGTCGGCAAACTCGATCGCCGCTTCGTTCAGCACAGCGAAGATCTGCCGCTGCAGCAGCGCCCATTCGGGCAAGGGGAGGATGTCGGCCGCCGTGATGGCGGGCAGGTTCGAACTATCGGTCATGGTGACTACTCGTAGACCGTCTTGCCGGTCGAATGCTTGTTGACGAAATCCCAGTTGAGCTTGGCGCCGAGCCCGGGGGCTTGCGGCACCGGCACGCAGCCATCCTGGTCCACCGCGTCGAGATCGTCGGAATAGTCGTCGGCATGGATCTGGTGCTGGCTCTTCCAGCCGGCAACCTTGGGGTTCACCAGGCCGAGTTCGTAGTAGTTGGTGTTGCGGATCGCCGCCATGCAGTGCCGCGGCGCGTGTCCCGGTGCGTGGATTTCGACGTCCAGACCAAAGCCTTCCGCCACGTGCGCCAGCTTCATCACCCCGGTGATGCCGCCATCGTAATCGACATCGGCGCGGACGAAATCGGTGCCCTCGGCGATCAGGTTGTCGACCCGCGGCTCGATCCCGCGAATGTGCTCGCCCATCAGGATCGGCGTGTTGATGAACTGCCGCAGCCGCTTGTGCGCATAGGCCGAGATACCGCCATCCTTGTAGGGATCCTCGTACCAGAAATAGTTCGCCTCATCGCAGGCCTTGCCCACCTTCAGCGCATCCCCCCAGTTCTCGTATTCGCAGCCGGGATCGATCATCAGATCCATCCCGTCGCCCACCGCCTTGCGCGTCGCCAGCACCGCCGCCGCCTCGCGCGCGATCGGCCCATGTCCCCAGCCGTGGATCTTGAACGCCGGGTAGCCCATTTCCTTGCACTGCAAGGCGAAGTCGCCGAACGCCTCGGGGCTGTCGAGCCCGCCATTGTCGTCGCCGTGGAAGGTCGAGGCATAGGCCGGCAGCTTGTTCTTCCAGCCGCCCAGCAGTTGATAGACCGGCTGGCCGGCAGCCTTGCCGGCAATGTCCCACAACGCGCAGTCGATCGGCCCCATGCCGAACTTGTCGTGCTTGCGCAGCGCCCGCTTCAGGTCGTTCCAGATCAACTCGCGCTGGAGCGCGTTCTTGCCGATCAGATATTGTGCCGCCATCGCCACCTGGGCGTACGACACCCCGACGCCACCCGCATACTCACCGGTAATGCCGCCCTCGGTCTCGATGGTCAGCACATAGTCGGTGAACTCGACCTCGCCGCCCTTGAGATAGACGTGGTTGAAGCCGTTGTAGTCGCCTGTCAGATCGCGCCGCGTCCACTTGTACTGGTGAACGGTCAGCCGCTTGATGCGCAGGTCTTTCATGGTCTGGCCCTCTGGATTGCGCGATCAGATGCGGTCGCCGGTGTCGGGATCGAACAGGTTGATCGCGGCCGTATCGACGGCGAGCGTCATGGTGTCGCCAAGCTTCGGCCGGTCGCGTGAGCCGAGCCGCGCCGTCAGCAATTGTCCGCCGATGCTGAGGATCACCATGGTGTCGGGGCCGGTCGGCTCCACCACGTCGACGGTGCCGGTAAGCGTTCCCTGCCCCTCGCCCGGATGGAAGGTCTCGGGCCGGATGCCCGCCACAACGCTCTTGCCTATGTGGGCGCCGACATCCTGCTCCAGCCCGGGGAGCGCCAGCAGCGCCTCGCCATGCCGCAGCACAATCGTCCCGCCGGACCGCTCGAGCGTCCCCGACAGGAAGTTCATGGTCGGCGAGCCAATGAAGCCGGCGACGAACATGTTGGCCGGCTTCTCGTAGATCGTCTGCGGATCGGCGATCTGCTGGATCACCCCACCCTTCATCACCGCCACCTTGGTGCCTAGCGTCATCGCCTCGATCTGGTCGTGCGTCACATAGACGATCGAGGTGCCGAGCCGGTCATGTAGCCGCTTGATCTCGGTGCGCATCTCGACGCGCAGCTTGGCATCGAGGTTGCTGAGCGGCTCGTCGAACAGGAACAGGTCGGGATCGCGCACGATGGCGCGGCCCATCGCCACGCGCTGCCGCTGCCCGCCGGACAATTGGCCCGGCTTCCGATCCAGGAGGTGCTCGATCTGCAGCAACTCGGCGGCCCGCTGCACCGCCGCATCCCGCTCGGCGGCAGGCACCTTCCGCATCTCCAGGCCAAAGCCGATGTTCCGTCGCACCGGCATGGTCGGGTAGAGGGCGTAGGACTGGAACACCATGGCGATGTTGCGATCCTTGGGATGCACATCGTTGACGTTGCGCTCGCCGATGATGACGTCGCCGCCCGAACTGGGCTCGAGCCCGGCGATGATCGACAACAACGTCGACTTGCCGCAACCCGATGGTCCGAGCAGCACCAGAAAACCGCCATCCTCCAGCTCGATGTCGATGGTCTTCAGCACCTCGACCGCGCCAAAGCTCTTGCGGACGCCCTTGATCGATAACGTGGCCATTGCCGCTAACCCTTGACTGCGCCGGCGGTGATGCCGGCGACCATGACGCGTTGCACCAGCGCGAAAAGAACGATCACCGGCAGGATGGAAATGATGCCGCCGGCGGCCAGCATGCCCCAAGGCAACTGGAACTCGCCGACCATCAGTTGCAGGCCGACCGGCCAGGTGCGCGAGCCCGTACTCGAGGTCAGCATCAGCGCGAACAGGTATTCGTTCCACGCCGCGATGGCGACGAACACGCAGGTGGCGACCAGCCCGTTGCGAGCGATCGGAATGACGATGCGGAACATCGCCCCGATGCGGGTCGACCCGTCGATGCGTGCCGCAGACTCCAGCTCCTTGGGGGCCGCGTCGAAGAAGCCCTTCAGCATCCACACGAACAGCGGCAAGAGGAAACTGGTGTACGCCACGGCAAGGCCGAGGCTGGTGTCGAACAGCCCCAGGTTCCGCATCACGATGAACAGCGGGATGATCATCAGCACCGCCGGGAACATGCGCACCACGAGGTAGCCCAGCATCAGCGGCGTGCGGCCGGGGAAGTTGAAGCGCGAGAAGGCGTATGAAGCGATGGTGCCGGTGAACAGGCAGATCGCCACCGTCAGCGTGGTGGTGACGAGGCTGTTGATCACCAGCACCGGATAGCCCGACTGGTTCCACAGCTTGATGTAGTTCTCGAGCGTGAAGCGGGTGGGGAAATACACCATCGTGCGCGTGACGATGTCGTCGTCGACCTTGAACGAGGTCAGCAGCATCCACAGCAGCGGGCCGATACTGAGCAGCGCCAGCACGATCAGCACGGCGTAGCTGAGAATGTTCCAGATGAGGTTGGAGCCGGTGCGGGTCTGGGCCATGGCGCTAGTCCTGGTTGACCTTGCTGAGCCGGATATAGGCCCAGGCGAACAGCATCAGTAAGACGAACATCACCACCGACAGCGCACCCGCATAGCCGAAGTTGAAATCCGAGTAAGCGTTCTGGAACGCATAGAGCGAGAGCACCTGCGTCGACCGTCCCGGCCCGCCCTGGGTCAGGATCAGCAGCAGGTCCGGCGAATTGACGAGGCCGATGACGCGCAGGATCACCGCCGCGGCAATGATGGTGCGCAGCATCGGCAGCGTGATCAGCCGCAGTTGCGCGAATGCCCCTGCCCCGTCGATATCCGCAGCCTTATAGAGATCGGCTGGGATACCCTTGAGGCCCGCCATGATCAGCAGCGTGAAAAACGGGAAACTGTGCCAGGCTTCGACGAAGATCGCCGTTGCCATCGCGGTGTTGGGATCGGCAAACCACGCCTTGTATTCGTGCAGCAGGCCAATACGAACGAGGATGTCATTGATGACCCCGACGCGACTGTCGAGCATCAGGGCCCACATGTTGCCCGCCACCACGTTGGGCAGAAAGTAAGGCACGAGGATCAGCACGGCCAGAATCTTGCCGCCCGGCAGGTTGCGGTTGAGCGCCAGCGCGGCGACGAGGCCCACGACAAATTCGATGACGATCGAGAAGGTCACCCACACCGCGGTATTGCGCAGCGACAGCCAGAAGATCGGATCGGCCAGCATGCGCTGGTAATGCTTGAGCCCGACGAATGCGCCGTTACCGGCGGGCCGGTTGAGCCGCATCTCGGTAAAGCTCAGCTGGAAGCCGTAAACGGTCGGGAACAGCACGATCGCGGTGATCAGCAGCGCGCTCGGCAGCAGCAGCAGATACATCCAGTAGCGCGTCTCGGAGAGCTCGCCGAGCAGCCGCAGCGGATTGATCGCGTCCCAGGTGGAGCGCGGTGGCGGCAGGGCAGCCATGGCACGGCCTCGGCTCATCAGGGCTCCTCAGCGCGTTGATCGGGTCGGGGGAGAAGGCGGCCGGCTTGCACCGGCCGCCAGGGATCAGGCGATGGCCGCGGCCAGCCCTTCGATGATCTGATCGGCGGCTTGATCAGGCGTCGCCTGGCCGATCAGGATCTGCTGCAGTGCCGGCAGCACGGTATTCTGCGCCCAGCCGGCCGCACCCGGGAAGCTCGGCTGCGGGATGCCGAAGCCCAGCGTATCCGCCGCGGCCTTGTACATCGGGTTGCCGACGATGCGCTGGTCCTGCGCCGCGACGGTCGAGGCCGGCATGTAGCCGGTCTTTTCGAGGAAGGCGACGGCGGCATCCGGCTCGCCCCAGAACTTGATCCATTCCCAGGCGGCGTCGGCGTTTTCGTCGTTGGTGATGCAGTTATAGGCGTAGGCGAGGCGCGCCACGCGGGTTGCCGGGCCAGCCGGCATCGCGAAGGTGCCGAATTCGACGCCTGGCTTCAGCTTGCTCGCAATGTCCTGATACGAGCCGGTGTGGTGCCAGATCATCGCGGTCTGCCCGGTCTGGAAGCCGCTGATGACCTGCTGGAAGCCATCGTTCGCCGCGCTGGGCGGCACGGCCTTGTCCTTGACCAGCAGCCCCGCATACCAGTCGAGCGCCTTGACCACGATATCGCGGTCGAGCCCGATGGTGCCGTCTTCCTTCTTCACCGGCGAGCCGAAGGCTTCGATGACGTTGACGACGAAATTCTGGCCGCCGGGGCCGCCGCGCAAGCCAAAACCGAAACGCCCCTTGGACGCGTCGGTCAGCTTGATCGCCGCATCGCGGAACTCGTCATACGTGGTCGGCGCGGCAAGGCCGGCTTCGTCGAACCAGTCCTTGCGATAGTAGCCCCAGTCGACGAACGTGAAGCCCGGCACGCCGTAGCTCTTACCGTCCTTGGTGATCGAGGCGAAACGCTTGTCGTCGAAATCGCCACGCCGCTCCCAGCCGGCGATGCGGTCGGTCATGTCGCTCAGCGCGCCCATGGCGAGCAGATCCTCGAAGCGCTCGGACGAAACCATCGTCACGTTCGGGCGGCTGCCGCCGACCACGGCCGCGGTGATCTTGGCCATGAACTCGGGGTTGGGGATGTTCTCGGGGGTCACCGCCACGTCGGGATGCGCAGCCTTGAACAGGTCGAGCACCGCCTGCAGTCCCGCAGCTTCCGACTGGCTGGTGAAGGTGTGCCAGTAGTTGATCGCGGTCTGCTGGGCGAATGCCTGGTGCGGCAACAGCGCCGAAGCGGCCAGCATACCGCCGCCCAGCTTCAGGACTGATCGTCTATCGAACTTGGCCGTCATAAGTCTCTCCTCCAATGATAGCTCAGTTACGTTGTCTGATATATCAGTGCCATGGTACCTCAGCCCCACGCGGCGTCAACCGTTCGGTGACTGAGACCTTCGTCAGGGCTGTCTCGTCGAGTGTCTTGAAGTCGAACTCGTAGCCGATGCCCGGCTCGTCGCTGACCGTCAGGTTGCCATCGACGATCGCCAGCGGCCCGAGCTTGTCGAGGCCCTTGATCTGCTCCTCGTTCATCACGAGCTGCTCATAATAGTCGTTATTCGAGATGGCGGCGCAGATCTGCGCGTTCTCGAGCCCCATGCCGTGCACCTGGGCCCGCATGCCGTGACTCTCCGAGAGGTGCGCCACCTTCATCGAGCCGGTGAAGCCGCCCTTGTAGAAGGTCGAGACGCGCGTCATGTCGAGCGCCTTGTTCTCGATCCAGGTCGCCATGTTGCCATGCACGCCATCCGACGTTTCGGCGGCGAGGATCGGGATATCGAGCTTCTCGCAGAGCTTGGTGTAGCTGCCCAGGTGGAACTCGCGCATCGGCTCCTCGTACCAGAGGAAGCCGAGATCCTGGATCGCCTTGCCGAACTCCAGCGCGTTCACATAGTCCCAACCGGCGGAGCCGTCGAACATCAGATCCGCATCGGGCCCGACCCACTTGCGAAGGTTCTCGCAGAGCTCGATGTCGCGCTTCACCGGGCCGCCCCAGGCATGCAGCTTGAACGCCTTGAAGCCGACATCGCGGCTCATTTTGATATAGCGTTCATACTCATCCATCGTCGGCCAGGTGACCGTCGAGGCATAGGCCGGCACCACCCGATTGTCGCCGCCCAGCATCTGGTAGATCGGCATTTTGGCGTGCTGCGATTTCACGTCCCAGCACAGCATATCGAGCATGCCGAGGTGCCGCATGTGGATTTCCTCGATGCGGTCGATCTCCCAGATCAGCCGCCACATCCGTTCGGTCAACAGCGGGTTCTCGCCGATGAACTCGTGGTAGCGGCGGCGCACCAGGTCGATCACCGCCTCGCCCCGGCCCATCTCGATGACGCCGTCGATCCCGGCATCGGTTTCCATGCGGATCACCGCCTTATGCGGTTTCGACCCGCGTGGGATGTCACCGTGCGAACCGGGAATGCCGTCGCGCCAGATGAATTTCGGTCCCGGCTCGTGCTCGACCAGCCATGCCGTGAACCCCGTGATCTTCATTCAATCCTCCTGAAATACGTAATGCGTTGCAGGCGCTAGCCTTTTTCGGCGCCCGAAAGCGTACCGGAGCGGACGAAGCGCTGTGCGACGATGAAAATGAGCAGCACCGGCAGGATGACGAGGATCGCCGCGAGGATAACCTCTGGCTTTTTGATCGGCACGTCGTTGGCCGGCAGGTTGCTGAGCGCGCCAGAGGTCGAAATCAGCACCGTGAGGCCGACCGGCAGGTTGTAGAGCTTGTCATCGCTGAGCAGCACGAAGGCGAGGAAGTAGTTGCTCCAGATGCCGATGAAGCTGAAGAACGCGACGAGCGCGACGATCGGCCGGGCCAGCGGCAGCGCGATGCGGGTGAACAGCTCGAACCGGTTGGCCCCGTCGACCCGCGCCGAATCCATCACGCCCTTGGGCAGCGAGGTCGAGAAGTAGACATAGGTGAGATAAACCCCGAACGGGAAGAACCCGCTTGCGAGGATCAGCCCGGCATAACTGTTGTTCAGGCCCAGGAGGTTCATCTCGAGGAAGATCGGCAGCACCACCGCCGTCGACGGCGTGATCATCGCGATCAGGGTCACGACAAGGATCAGCTTGCGCCCCGGGAACTCGGATGCGGCGAGCGCATAGCCGGCGGGGATCGAGGCGACCAGCGCCAGCAGGACGCCACCGACGGAGTAGATCAGCGAGTTGGCCGCCCAGCTGACGATCTGGAAGTTGTTGTAGGTGGTGAGGTTGTTCCAGGTCGCGATAAACATGTCCCACGTGCCGATCGTGAACGGCGGGTCGGCAAACAGGGAGGACTGCGAGCGCGTACCCGCCAGCAGCAGCCAGAGCAGCGGGATGCCGTAGAAGCAGACCGCAAACAGCAGCACTGCGTAGACGATGAAGCGCCCGAGATTGAGCCGGAATGGCGGAGTGCGTGCGTCGGCCATGGTCCCCTCAGTCGAGCTTGTAGAAGCGGGTTGCGAACACGATCACCAGCGCGATGATGATGGAGGTGCTGACCAGCATGGTCGAGAGCGCCGCCGAGGCGCCGAAATCGCCCATCCGGAACGCGTACTGGAACGCCATCTGGTTGAGAGACCAGTCGTTCTGCGCCGATTGCGGCCCGGCGAGCCCCATCAGTTGCGGCTCGACGAACAGCTGCAGGCCGGCCGCGAAGCTGAGGATGCCCATCAGCACCAGTGAGCGCCAGATCATCGGCAGCTTGATGCGGGTGGCCAACTGGAAGCGGTTGGCGCCATCGATGCGCGCCGCCTCCAGCACCTCGGTGGGGAGGCTCGACAGCGCGCCGCCGAACACCACGATCCAGCCGCCCGATGCGGAGAAGAACGCCATCAGCGCGAACACGCTGGCGAGTCCGAGGCCGGAAACCACGTCGATGCTGTAGGTCCAGCCGGCCGCATGCAGCAGGCCCTGGAACGGGCTGACGCCCGGATCAAGCAGGAACAGCCAGAGCACCACCACCGCCGACGAGGTCACGGCACCGGGCAGGAAGTAGATGGTACGCAGCGTCGTCGCCGTCCGCCGCCCGACCGTGTCGAGCATCAGCGACAGCGTGGCGACACCGACCATGGTCATCGCCACCCAGATGACGACGAACCAGATGACATTGATCGCAGCAGCCGGCACACGGAAATCGTTGAACACAAAGTCGTAGTTGGCCAGCCCGTAGAAGGAATTCTCGATGGTATCGACGAAGCTCAATCCGAACGCGTAGGCGACAGGGAACACGCCGAACATGATCAGCAGCACGATGTAGGGCAGCAGCAACAGGTAGGCCATGCGCGTGTCGCGGCGCCCCTTGCGCTTGGCGGCGCGGGCGCGATCTGGCGTGGCTGTTGCGGCGATGGCGCTCATCGTGTCCTCGGCATTGGCCGTGGCGGGCGTCGCAGCACCCGCGAAATCTCAGGTAGAAAAGGCCGGGCGCGCTGGGCACGCCCGGCCGGTTGGCTTACTCGACGTTGTAGCCGTTGAGCTTGGCGAGGTTGGTCAGCTCGGTCTGCAGCGCCGGCAGCGAGGCCTCGACGCTGATGCCCTTGGCAATGTTCGCTGAAACGATCTTGACCAGCGCGTCCTCGACCGAGAAGCGCAGCGAGACATAGCCCGGGTGGCTGAACTCGGCCGCCGCGACCTGCACGTCGAACACGTCGGGCGACGCATAGTAGGCGTCGGTCTTGAGGCGAGCGCCCCAGGCGATAGACGACGGCTTGTGCGCCGGCAGGGTCACGGCCGTGGTCTGGTTGGTAACATCGGACGACATCCAGGTGATCAGGTCCGCAACTTCGGCCGGATTCTTCGTATCCTTCCAACCGCCGTAGACGCCACCGCCCCAGCTCCAGGTGAGCGGTTGGGTCTGGTCGTCCCACTTCAGCGGCAGGGCAACTGCGAGCTTTCCGGGGGCCATTTCATAGGTCGGCTTGATCACGTATTCGCCGAACCAGGTGGGGCCGATCATCAGCGGCACCTTGCCGGTCTTGACCAGCTCGACGACGGCCGGATCGAACGGGCCAACCTTGCTGAGGCTGCCGGCGGCAATCATGTGGTCGATCATCCGGGCCGGCTTCAGGCACTTCTCGGTCGTCAGGTCGATCTTGACGGTATCGTCCTTGCCTTCGACCGGCATCACCATGTCGCAGCCATCGGAAACCAGGAAGGATTCGAACGGCACCATGGGCGAGCCGAGCGAGTAGCCTTTGGCGACCAGTTCGTCGCCGAGCGCCTGGTACTCTTCCCAGGTGGTCGGGACCTTGGCGCCGAGGCTTTCCATCAGCGGCTTGTCGTACCAAACCACATCATGCGCGATATCGTTGCGCATGCACAACAGCTTGCCGTTGATGTAGCAGGGGCCGTTGGCGTTGGGGTAGAACTCGTCGAGCGTCGTCTGCGGCACCTTGTCGGTCAGGTCGAGCAGGTAGTTCGAGCGGCGCGTCGAGAGCTGCGCGGCGTAGCCGATGTCGTTCATGAAGATGACGTCGGGCACTTCCGACTTCGACTGCATCCCGAGCTGGATCTTCGCGACGAGGCCGGCCGGATCGATCGTCGTGATGTTGAGCGTCACGTTGTCGTGCGTCTTGTCGTAGAGCTCGAACATCGTCAGGCGGACCGGGTCCGACCAGACGTTGAGCACGACGGGGTCGGCCGCCATGGCGGCGCCGGCCATGAGCATGAGCCCGCCGGCTAGCGCCAAGGCTGTCGTCTTCAGTTTGTGCATGTATGGTTCCTCCTGTTGCGCGCCGGCTTCCGGGCCGCCGCTTTATGGGTTCGCCGCCGAGGCAATGGCCTTTCCGGCAGCGTCAAAGACGTAGAGCTGGGCGGGCTTGAACCCGACCTGCACGGTTTGTCCCGGCTCGAGCGGGGTCAGCCCCATCACCTGCACGGTGACGACCTCTGGGGTGCCTGCATCGAGATAGACGAAGGTGATGTTGCCGAGCCGCTCCACCGACTCGACCTTGGCCGGCAGCGTGGTGACCCCGGCGCTCGCCCCCGAGACGATCTCCAGCGATTCCGGCCGCACGCCGACGGTCACCTGGTCGCCGGCATTCGCCGGCACCGGTAGCATCACCCGAGCATGGGCGTCGGCGCCGAGCCCGAGCGTCGCCACCCCGCCTTCGGTCGAGACCACGTGGCCCGGCAGCAGGTTCATCCTGGGCGAACCGATAAAGCCGGCAACGAACAGGTTGTTGGGGCGTGCATAGAGATCGAGCGGCGGCCCGACCTGCTGGATCCGGCCATTGTCGAGCGCCACGATTCGGTCGGCGAGCGTCATCGCCTCGACCTGGTCATGCGTCACATAGATCATCGTGGTGCCGAGCTCGCGGTGCAGCCGCTCGATCTCGAGCCGCATCTGCACGCGCAGAGCCGCGTCGAGGTTCGACAGCGGTTCGTCGAACAGGAACACCTTTGGGTTGCGCACGATGGCGCGGCCGATGGCGACACGCTGCCGCTGGCCGCCCGACAGCTGCGCCGGCGAACGGCTGAGCAGCTCATTGAGCCGCAAAATCCGCGCCGCTTCCTTAACCCGCTTGTCGATCTCGTCCTTCCCGAAGCGCGCCAGCTTCAGGTTGAAGGCGATGTTGTCGTAGACGTTCATGTGCGGGTAGAGCGCGTAGGACTGGAACACCATGGCGATGCCCCGCTCCGACGGCTCGGCAAAGGTCACATCCGTGCCGTCGATCAGGATGTCGCCATCGCTCACCGTCTCGAGCCCGGCGATCATCCGCAATAGCGTCGATTTGCCCGAACCCGAGGCGCCGACGAACACCACGAACTCGCCCTTGTCGATGGTGAGATCGACGCCCTTGATGACGTCGACCGTTCCGAACGACTTGCGGACGTTTCTGAGCTCGACCGCGGCCACCTAGCAGCCCCTGCCCGTCGACCGCGACACCATCACCAGCTTCATGCGACCCCTCCGTTGAGATATTATTGAGCGGCAATGATATCTCAAGTCAAGGCATCGACTCCGCTCCAACGACGTTTGGCTCACCCTTCGATGGCCATCTGGTAGCTTGCAAGTTGCGCAGAAACCTGTGTTCTCTGGCATTTCGCTGAGATTTCCAAAACGCCTGTTGATATACTAAAGTGCGAACACGCCTCTCGACCAATTCACCGGTGAACATGTCTGACGTCCGCAATGACAACGAAGGGTACCGCCGCTTCCGCAAGGCGATGAATGACGGCACGCTCGAAGCCGGCATGGTGGTAACCCAATCCGAACTCTGCGAACTGCTCGGGCTGTCGCTTTCGCCGCTGCGCGAAACGCTGGTGCTGCTGGAAGAATTCGGGCTGGTCGAGATCAAGCCGCGCGCCGGCATCAAGATCGTCTACCCTGAGGTGGCGTTCATCCGCGAGAACTACCAGTTCCGCATCATGATCGAGATCTTCTCACTCAAGAGCTTCGGCGACACCGTCTCGGACGCCTGGCTGGCCGACATGCGGCTCAACCACGAGAAGTGCCGCATCAGCCTCACCGACGGCAGCCCGTTCGAGGCAGCGCACGTCCCGTTCCTCGAGCTCGACGGCCGCATGCACCGCGAGATCGTCGCCTCGCTCGGCAACCGCGCCATCCTCGATACGCATGAACGCCTGCAGGAAAACATCCGCATGGCGCAACGCGTCCACCGCCGCCCCGGTTTCCGCGGCTACCTGGTCGATACCGTCGACGAGCACATGCGGGTGATCGCCGCGCTGGAGCAGCGCGACGTCGCGGGTGCGATTGCCGCGATGGAAGCGCATTTCCAGGGCTCGACGCATCGGACGTTTGCGGCCTGATCGTCGCTGCTACGGGCCAAGGGCGACGGCAAAGCTCCGCGCGCTTGGCGCCCCTCACCCCAGCCCTCTCCCCAGAGGGGCGAGGGGGCGATGTGGCACCGTCCGGGCAAAGTGCGTCCCCTCGCCCCTCTGGGGAGAGGGACAGGGTGAGGGGCGCCAAGCGCACCGCCCTCTAACCTAACGAAGCGGCTAAGCCACCCCCTAAACGAACATCCCCAGATGCCGCTGCAGCGCCGCGTTGAAATGCGCCACCAGCGCCGCCTCCGCGCGGTCGGGGTCGCGCGCTTCGCAGGCCTCGATAATCTCGAGGTGCTCGCGGATCGAGCGCTGCGCCAGGGGCGCGGTGAGTTTGCGGTCGAGCCGCACCAGCCTGAGATAAGTGTGCATCCGCCGGTAACTGGTCTCGATCAGCGCGTTCCTCAGGATCGCAATGATCGAGTTGTGGAGCAGGGTCTCCAGCGCCTCGAGCTCCTCCATCGTGCCCACCGTCAGGCCTGACGTCTCGATATGGCGGGACACAGCGCGATGCCGGTCGCCCAGTTCGCGGATCAGATCCTCGTCGCCCTGCTCGGCGAAGGCCCGCACTGCCGCCCGCTCGATGATGGTGCGGAACTGATAGGTCGACTTGGTGAGCTCGAGCCCGGGCTTGACGAACTGGATGCCGGAGCGCGGGTGAATGGTGAGGATGCCCTCGACCTCGAGGGTCCTCAGCGCATCGCGCAACGGCGCCACCGGGATGCCCAGCAGCTTCACCAGATCGTTCTGCGACACGAAGGCGCCGGCCGGCAAACGCCGGTCGAACAGGTTCTCCAGGATCCGCGTATAGGCCAGATCGCTCAGCCGCCCGCCCGCGGCCAGGCCGATATCGGCACCCTCATTCACAGCCACTTGTGCGCCCGCTTTCATTGGTCTATTAGCGTCACCGTCTGATATATCAGATGTTCATGTTAGTCGATCAGAGATCGCCAGCCTATGCGCATTTCCGAATTCCGCATCACCCGTTTCCAGTTTGCCCGCGACCGCGTCATCGGCGACAGCCAGGTCCGCGCCGACGATGTGAACATAGCGGCGCTCGAACTGATTGCCGATACCGGCGCAGTCGGGCTGGGGTTTATCCAGACATTGTTTTATCCGCTGCCGGATCAGGTCGAGATCGAGCGGGTGTTCCGCTCGGAAGTCTGGCCCGGCCTCGAAGGCCAGCCGCCGGCAGGCCTGGTGCACCGCGTCGGCCGGCCGCGCGGCGGCAACCAGCGCGCCTACACCCTGCCCTTCCATGAGGCGCTGCAGGTGGCGCTGTGGGATCTCGCCGCCAAAGAGGTGAACCTGCCGCTGCACCAGTTGCTCGGTAGCCGCCGCGACAAGGTCGAGGCCTATGCCTCCGGCCTCGACTACCATCTCTCGGACGACGAGTTCGCCCGCTTCTTCGCCCATGCCGATGCGCTCGGCTACCGCGCCTTCAAGATCAAGGTCGGCAACCCGGATTTCGACTGGGACCTCAACCGCCTGAACATCCTAAAACAGGTGGTCCGCAAGGACGCGCTGGTGATGATCGACAGCAACGAGGCCTGGGGCGCCAAGGAAGCTTTGGTCAAGCTCACCGCCATCCGCGATGCCGGCCACGAGCTGCTCTGGGTCGAGGATCCGATCCTCCGTACCGATTATGCCGGGCTCAGGATGCTCAAGGATGCGGCCAACTGGACGCTGATCAACTCGGGCGAATATCTCGATGCCCACGGCAAGCGCCTGCTGATGGAACAGGACGCCACCGACATTCTCAACGTCCACGGCCAGGTCACTGACGTGATGCGCATCGGCTGGCTCGCCGCCGACCGCGGCATTCCGGTCAGCCTCGGCAACACCTTCCTCGAAGTCGGCATCCATGCCGCCTGCGCCCTGCCTGAAGTGCAGTGGCTCGAATACTCGTTCCAGAACTTCGACCACCTGGTCGACCAGCCGGTCGAGATCAAGGACGGCTGGGCCTATGCCCCGGATCGGCCCGGTCATGGCCTGGTGCTGAACGAAACCGCCCGCCGCGAGTGGGCCCGCCCCCACCTGTTGCCGCGCTCCGAGCTCGGCGAAGCCCCGTTCAATCCGCGCGTCGCCAAGGCGCAGCGCGCGGCCTGAAGCCAACAGTTAACGACCTACAGTCATCCAGGGAGGAGACCTCGTTATGAATCTTCTGCGCACCACCGTGGCGCTCTCGGCGATCCTCGTCGCCGGCGCTGCCCTTGCCCAGGACGGTGCCATCACTGTCTGGGCCGACGCCACCCGCCAGCCGGCGGTCGAGGCGTTCATCGCCGCTCATCCGGAAGTGCCGGTCAATCTGGTGCTCGACGATGGCTCGTCGGGCGCCTCGGGCACCTTCCAGACCAAGATCAGCCTCGCCGATCAGGCCAATGAAGGCTGGCCGGACGTGGTGTTCTCCACCCAGAACAACGACGCCGCCTGGGCCGCCCGCGAGAACAACGGCGCGCAGGCCTTCGCCCAGGTGCTGAACGAGGGCTTCCTCGACCAGGCCTTCCTCGACGGCTTCACTCCCGGCGCCCTCGACCCGGTGACCGTCGACGGCAAGGTCTATGGCCTCCGCAACGACCTCGCACCGGTGCTGTTCTGGTACAACAAGACCCTGTTGGACTCGTTCGGCTACGCCGCCCCGACCACCTGGGAAGACTACCAGGCGCTGGGCGACAAGCTCGCCGCTGACCACCCGGGCTACTTCCTTGGCGCCATCGGCGACGCTTTCCCCGGCCCCTATGTCTACTACTGGTCTGGCGAAGCGCCGATCTTCCAGGTCGAGGGCGAGAGCTTCAAGTCCGACACCTCGGCCCCGAACTCCGCCAAGGTCTCGGCCCTCATCGACCACATGGTGGCCAACAAGACCCTGACGCTCGACAGCCTGTTCGGCGCCAACTTCGTCGCCACCGCCGACAAGCTCGTCGCCATCCCGGGCGCTGCCTGGTACGCTGGCGCGCTGTTCCAGAACCCCGGTGGCGTCAACGCCAAGGCCGGTGACTGGGTCGCCGCGCCGCCGCTGAAATGGGCCGATGGCGCTGCGGTCACCGGTAACGTCGGTGGCGGTGTCTGGTACGCTTCGAGCCACACCCAGAACCCCGAGGCAGTGAAGACCTTCCTCAAGTTCGTCACCTCCGACACCAAGGTCGCCGGTACCGGTGGCCTGCCGGCCTACCAGGCGGCGGCCGATGCCTGGCTCGACGCGCAGGCGGCGAGCGGCTTCTATGCCGGCGACTTCAAGGCCGCCATTCAGGCTGCCGCGTCGAGCGTCTGGAACGGCTGGGGCTACCCCAACTTCTCGCCCGAAACCGCCTGGGCCAAGATCGTCACCCCCGGCCTTGCCGCCGGCAAGACCATGACCGACCTCGCGGCCGACTGGCAGCAGGAAATGAAGAACGAAGCCCAGGTCGTCGGCTACACCGTCGAGTGATCCTGAACCTGAGTTCGCCGGGGGCGCGTAAAGTGCCCCCGGCCTTGTCCGTCTAGTGCCTGGAGCCGCCAAGTGAGCACGATCGACAATAGCGCTGCCACTGCTGCTGTCGCCCTCGAGCGCCCGAAAAAGGGCATGAGCATCGAGCGCGCGCAGGGCCGTATCGGTGTGCTGTTCGCCACCCCCTACACGCTGTTCCTCATCGCCTTCGGCATCCTGCCGGCGCTCTACGCTATCTACCTCGCCTTCACCAAGAAGGGCGCCTTTGTCGGTTTCGACAACTTCCTGAAGGTGTTCAAGGACTACCGGTTCTGGCCGGCGGTCGAACATGTCGGCATCTTCATCGTCGTCTGGCTGGTGCTGCTGGTGGTGCTGGTGGTGACCCTCGCCATCCTCGTCCACTCGATTGGCTTGCGCTGGTTCTCCGGCACGATGCGCTTCGTCTATTACATCCCGGGCGCCCTCGCCGGCGCCTCGAGCGTCATGCTCTGGCTGTTCGTGCTCGACCCCACCGTCAGCCCGGTCTCCTGGCTGCTGCAGGCGCTGGGGATCGAGAGCTTCGTCGGCGCCGTTGACGCCAGCCGCCTGCCGATCGTCCTCGCGGTGATCGCCTTCTGGACCGGCGCCGGCGGCTGGATCGTCATCATGTATGGCGCGCTCAACAACATTTCGAAGGATGTGATCGAGGCCGCCCGCGTCGATGGCGCCGGGCCGGTGCGGATCGCCTGGTCGATCCAGATCCCGCTGATGCGCAAGTGGATCGCCTATATGGTGATCATGAGCTTTGCCGGCGGCACCCAGCTCTTCGTCGAGCCCCGCGTCCTGGCGCAGGCCAGCCGCGGCGTGGTCGGGCAGGACTATTCGCTGAACCAGCTCGCCTTCCTCTATGCCTTCAAGCAGAACGATTTCAACGGCTCCGCGGCGATCTCGCTGGTGCTGCTGGCCGTCGCCGTCACCCTCTCCATCTACTTCGTCTTCAAGGGTGGCCTGTTTGAGCGCGCCTAACTCGGAAATCGTCGGCACCCGCCTGAAGGACCTGACGCCCGGCGCCTGGCTCGGCCGCGCCTTCGGCGTGCTGATCCTCATCGTCTTCGCGCTGTTCTTCGTCGTGCCGCTGCTCTGGCTGCTGATCGCGCCGACCAAGACCGATCGCCAGTTGCTGCTCGAGGCCCCGTTCGCGCTCGGCGATCTCGGAACGCTCCTGAGCAACTGGCAGAGTCTCATGACCTTCCAGGGCGGGCTGATCTGGACCTGGATCGGCAACTCGGTGTTCTACTGCGTCGCCGCCCTGGTGATCACGCTCTGTATCTCGATCCCCGCCGGCTACGCCCTGGCGATGACCGAGTTCCGCGGCCGGAAGCTCCTGCTGGTGGTGACGCTGATCGTCATGCTGATCCCATCCACCGCCTTGGTGCTTCCGATCTTTCTCGAACTGAGCGCCGTGCGGCTGATCGGCAATCCGCTCTCGGCGATCCTGCCCTTCTCGTTCTATCCGTTCGGCGTCTACCTCACCTACATCTACTTCTCGACCGCGGTGTCGCGCGACCTCTTGTCGGCGGCGCGCCTCGATGGAGCGAGCGAGTGGCAGGTGTTCATGAAGATCGCCATGCCGCTCTCTACCCCGGTGATCGCGCTGGTCGGCTTCTTCAGCTTCACCGGCAACTGGAACAACTACTTCTTGCCCTATGTGACGCTGCCCGGTCGCAAGGCGCCGATCCAGGTCGGCCTTGCCGAGCTGCTGTCGAACGTCCCGGCCTTCAACCCCACCAATGCGGCCTCGACCACCATCACGCTCTCGGCGCTGGCGCTGGCGACGCTGCTCGCTATCGCCCCGGTGCTGCTCGTCTTCCTGTTCGCGCAGCGCTACCTCGTTTCCGGCATGACCGCCGGCGGCACCAAGGAGTAACTCATGGTCCAGCGCATGGGCATGGTGATTGGCGTCAAGCCGGAAAAGCTTGCCGAATATAAGCGGCTGCACGCCGAGCCTTGGCCAGAGATGAACGCAGCCCTCAGCGCGGCCAATATCCGCAACTACTCGATCTACCTGCGCGAGCCCGAGATGCTGCTGTTCGGCTACTGGGAATATGCCGGGTCGGACTACGAGGCCGATATGAAAGCGCTCGGCGAGGTCGCCATCACCAAACAGTGGCTGGCGCTCACCGACCCTTGCCAGGCGCCGCTGAAAACCGCCGCTCCCGGCGAGTGGTGGAGCATGATCCCCGAAATCTACCATCTCGACTGAGGAGGACGCGCGATGGTTGCGCTCAACGGCCGGACCTATACCCGTCGCGAGCTCGCCGAGCGGGCGGGCATGCTGAGCCAGTTCGCCGGCGTGCGGCTGATGGAGCTCTCTGACGGCGTCGAGCGCGGCATCCGCATGCTCGAGTTCCGCACCGGCTCGGGCCTCCGCTTCACCGCTTTGGTCGACCGCGCCCTCGATATCGCCGACTGCGAGTTCAAGGGGCAGGCGATCGGCTGGAACTCGCCGGCCGGCTTTCGCCACCCGGGCCTCCATGAATATGAAGGCGAAGGCGGCCTCGCCTGGGCCCGCTCGTTCTCCGGGCTGCTTGTCACCTGCGGGCTCGACCACATCCTGTTCATGAACGAGGTACCGGCCGAGAGCTATGTCTATGGCCCCAAGCCGACCGTCAGCCATTCGCTGCACGGCCGCATCGGCACCATTCCGGCCAAGCTCACCGGCTATGGCGAAGAGTGGCGCGGCGACGAGTGCGTGCTCTGGGCCGAAGGTATCGTGCAGCAATCGGCGGTGTTCGGCGAAGACCTGCATTTGATCCGTCGCATCGAAGCCGATGTCGGCGGCAAAGAAATCCGGATCAGCGATCGGGTGGTCAACCACGGCTTCTACAAGACGCCGCACATGTACTGCTATCACATCAATGTCGGCCACCCCGTCCTCGACGAAGGCTCGCGCTATCTCGCGCCGATCGATGACGTGGTGTGGGCGGCCCACGCGGGCAACGAATACCGCAAGCAGGGCGTCGGCTACCGCACCCTCAGTGCCCCAAAGCTCGATTTCCACGAGCAGGTCTGGCAGCACGAACTCGCCACCGATGCCGAAGGCAAGCAATTCGTTGCTTTGGTCAACGATCGCGTCGGGCTGGGCTTCGAGGTCGAAACCCGCAAAGCCCAGTTCCCCTGTCTCTACGAATGGCAGAACCTGCAGGCCGGACAATATGCCCTAGGCATCGAGCCCTCCACCAACCACGTGCTCGGCAATAATGCCGCGCGTGAGCGTGGCGAAATGATCTGGCTGCAGCACGGTGAAGAGCGGCGTTACGACAGCACTTTCCGCGTCCTCGATGGCGCCGCCGACATCGCCGCCAGCGAAGCGCGCATCCGCGCCATTTCGGGCCAGCCCGAGGACGAATACCCGACCCCGTCCGGCAACCACGTGAAGATCGGTGGCCGCTGATGGGCGTTGACCGCTTCGGCTCGCTCGAGGGCAGGACCATCCTCTATACCGGCGCCGCCGGCGGCCTTGGGCTTGAGACCACACTCGAGATGCTGCGCTCGGGCGCCAAAGTCGTCGCCATCGACAACGACGCCAACAAGGTTGCGGCGCTGCTCCAGGCGGCGACCGGCCTGCCGGGGCTGACGGTTGCCAAGCTCGATCTCGCCGATCTCACCGGCTTGCGCGCCGGGCTGCAAAAGCTGTCGGCCGAGGTTGGCGGCTTCGACGTCGTCATCAACAACGCGGCGATCTATCCCTCAAAGCCCTTCGAGGACTACAGCATCGAAGAGATGCAGCTGGTGCAGCGCATCAACGTCGATGCCGGCATCGTCTGCGTCCAGGTGGCGCTGCCGCATATGAAGGCGACGAAGCGCGGCCGCATCATCAACATCTCGTCGGTGACCATTTCGGGCGGCTGGTCGGATCTGACGCCCTATGTGCAATCGAAGATGGCGCTGGTCGGCCTCACCCGCTCCTGGGCCCGCGAGTTCGGCAAGCACGGCATTACCGTCAACGCGGTAGCGCCGGGCGCCTTCCCCACCGACGCCGAAAAAATCCACCCCGACCTGCCGGCCTACGAGAAGCGCATCTACGAAGCGCAGGCGCTGCAACGCCGCGGCGCCCCAGCCGATATCGCCAACATCCTGATGTTCCTCGCCTCCGACGCCGCCTCCTTCATCACCGGCCAGACCATCCACGTGGATGGCGGCTGGTACATGCATTGATGCGCGCCATGACAGAGAGAGACGGCCCCCTCCCATCCTCCCCCATAAAGGGGGAGGTGCTCTGCCGGTGCGCCGGGCACGATCGAGCCACAAACTCGACTCTTCACCTCCCCCTTTATGGGGGAGGCCGGGAGGGGGCCGTCTGCTTCAGCTTCCCGCTAACTTTCACCTTCTAGGAACTCCCATGGGCATCCTCTCCGGCTACCGCGTTCTCGATTGCTCCATCGCCATGGCGGGCCCGTTCGCGGCGCAGCGGCTGGGGGATCTCGGCGCCGATGTGGTGAAGGTCGAGCCGGTGACCGGTGAGTGGCAGCGCCACACCGCCGCCGGCGGGGCGCGTGGCAACAAGGTCAACGTCTCGTTCCTGTCGCTTAACCGCAACAAGCGCTCGTTGGCGGTCGACCTCAAAGATCCCGATGGCAAGGCGGTGCTGCTCGAGCTGGTGAAGACCGCCGACGTGTTCCTGCAGAACTACCGGCCGGGCGTCGCCAAGCGCCTGGGCGTCGACTACGAGACGCTGTCGAAGATCAACCCGCGGCTGATCTACGTCTCGATCTCCGGCTATGGCGAGGACGGCCCCTATCTCAACCGCCCCGGCCAGGATCTGGTGCTGCAGGGCATGTCCGGCGCCATGCTGTCGGCCGGGCGCGACGGCGAGCCGCCCAATGCGGCGGGCCAGTATCTGGTCGACGGCATCACCGCCTACACCGCGTTCGAGGGCGCGCTGGCGGCGCTGCTGCATCGCGAGCGCACCGGCGAGGGCCAGCTGGTGCAGGTGAACATGCTCGACGCCATCACCACCATCCAGATGCAGGAACTGTCGGTGTTCACCGTCGGCCATAAGCCGCAGGTGCGCTCGGCCGAGCCGCATGCTCATGTCTATATCCGCGCCCCCTACGGCGCCTTCGCCACTTCCGACGGCTTCATCATCGTCGCCTTTCCCAAGCTCGCCAATCTCGGCCAGACCATCGGCGAACCGAGCTTCCTTACGATGGACGATGAGGTCGACACCTGGACCAAGCGCGACGAGATCTTTGCCAAAACCCGCGACCGGCTGAAGACCAAAACCACCGCCGAGTGGCTGGAGCTGCTGCGCGCCGCCGACATCTGGTGCGGCCCGGTCTATGGCTATGCCGACCTGGTCGAGGACGAGCAGATCAAGCACAACGGCACCTTTGTCGAGTATGAGCACCCGACCGAGGGACACGTAAAGACCCCGGGCTTCCCGATCCGGTTCTCGAAAACTCCATCGACGGTCGAACGTGGCGCCCCGGTGGTTGGCCAGCACAGCCGCGACGTGCTGCGCGAAGCCGGCTTCGACGACGCGGCGATCGAACAATTGCTGTCCAAGGGCGCAGTGGCGGAGAACGGGATATGAGCGACAACATCCTGGTCGAGCGCGATGGCTTCGTCGGCGTCATCACCATCAACCGGCCGGAAAAGCTCAACGCCATGACCCCGGAAATGGCGGCGGCGCTGGTGGCCGCCGTCACCGAGTTCAATGGCGACGACGCCATCCGGGCCGTGGTCCTGACCGGCGCCGGCGAGAAGGCGTTCTCCGCCGGCTCCGACATCCGCACCCTCGACGACTACGACAGCGCCTGGAATTTCCGCAACCGGCCGGACTATTGCGACGCCATCCGTGCGCTGTTGAAGCCATCGATTGCAGCCATCAACGGCTATGCCTTCGGCGGCGGGCTCGAGACCGCCATGGCCTGCGACATCCGCATCGCCTCGGACAATGCCAGCTTCGCCGCGCCCGAGATCAAGCTCGGCTGGATCGGCGGCGGGGGCATGGCGGTGAACCTCGCCCATGCCGTCGGCCCGTCCAACGCGGCGCTGATGATCATGACCGGCGATCCGATCGATGCCGCCACCGCCGAACGCTGGGGCCTCGTCTCCCGCATCGTGCCGCGCGCCGAACTGCTGGCCGAAGCCAAGCGCCTCGCCACCACCATCGCCGCGCGCGCCCCGATTGCTGCCGAGACGGCGAAGCTGAACCTCCGCGCCGCCTGGGAGCTGTCGATCGCCAACGCCATCAGCTACGAGCGCGACCTGCAGGCGATCTGCTTTGCTACCGAAGATGCGACCGAAGGCCGGGCGGCGTTCAAGGAGAAGCGGACGCCGGTGTTCAAGCGGCGGTAGCTCCTGCTCCCCTCCCCCTTGGGGGGAGGGGAGCAGAGCTCAAGCATAGCTCAGCGGTGAGGCGCTCCGGCCGGCAACCACCCCGGGAACTCCGCGGCGAGCCGCGCGCGATAGGCCTCGAACACCGCATCCCCCACCGTCTCATAAGGCGCCAGCAGTTTCAGCGGGAAATCCGGTTCGCTGAGCTTGAGGATGGTCTTGTCGTAGGCGCCGTCGACGAAACTGCCGCCGGCGCTGTCGAGCAGGGCGTGCAGCACGCCGCAGAGTTCGCGGTAGAGTGCCGCGAAGCGCGGCCAATCACCATTGGCACCAGCGTGCAGGTACTCGAAAGCCCGCGCCGGATTGCTCGAGGAGATCGAGGTCAGGAGCCCGCATTCGCCCAAGGGCGCGCCGATGTAGTAGCCCTGCTCGGTGAGGAAATGGCGCAGCTGCGGTGCATGCCGCATGAGGCCGGAGATGAGGAACGGGTCGCCGCCGCCATATTTGGTGGCGACGAGGTTGGGGTGGGCTTCGGCGAGCTCGCCATAGAGCCGCGGCGAGACCAGCCGGCCGGAGCGCATCAGGTTGTAGTGGAGGAATTGCGCCTCGGGGAAGCCGCCGCAGAGCTCGGCGATCACCCGGCGCAGCTCGGAGTCGGTCACTACCGACCAGTTGGGCAGCGAGATCTGAAAGGTGTCGATGCCGAGCGTGCGGCAGTAGTCGATCCGCTCGAGCATGGTGGCGAGCGACTGGCTGACGATGCCGACCATCGGCGCAGCGCCACCGGCCTCGCGCATGGTCTCGGCGAAAATCGCGGCGACGCGGCGGAACATGCCGTCGGTGACCGCATAACCCTCCCCGGCGGTGCCGAAGATGTAGAGATCGGGCAGCCCCGCGCTGACGAGGGTTTGGATGCTGCGGCGGAACAGCGGCTCATCGAGCGCGCCGTCGTCGCGCCAGGGCAGGCAGACCGTGCCGAGCACAGTGCGCGGGTAGCGGCTCATGAGGCAAAATCGATCTGGATGCGATCGATCTCGACATAGCCCTGGGCGATGCTGGAGGGCCAGATCGGGTAGTCGCGCCCGGCGCGCAGCCGATGCGGATCGCCACCGATCTCACCCATCGGCCGGGGTTTTACGGGAAACATGATGATGTGGATGTTGACGTTCACCCTGCCGAGGATGTCGAGCAGCGGCTTTTCGCCATAGGTGTCGGTGCGGTCGTGGCGCGAGCCGATGCTGGTCCACTGGCTCGGGTCAGGCACGGCGGTGACGGTGGTCTCGGTCCATTCGGGGTTCACGGCGAAGGTCTGGCCGGTCAGCACCCAGCCCGAGGTGAGGCCGTCTTTGCTGCCCTGGATCAGCAGCGACAGCTCCGTGCCGGCCGCTTCAAGCTCGCCGCGGGTGCGCAGGGTGATTTTCGCGTTGGTGAAGTCGGTGGGGAACCTGCCGGCGGTGAAGCGGTTGGGGCCAGAGACCTCGCGCACCGACTCGCCGGATGGACCGTGGGTGACCATGCACATCAGCAGTTGCAGGTAGCCGCCGCCGGGCGGCGCATGGTTGTAGTCGACCCACCAGGGGCCCTGGCAGCGCACCACGCCGTTCCGGATCGGCAGCGCGGCGGGCGGGGCGAAATTGTCGACCACACGCATCCAACCGCCCGGCCCGTCATCGAAATCCTCGACGTAAGACGTCACCATAACCCCCTCGCCCCTTGCCCATAATATTAGCTTATCATTATAACATCGGCAGCAGTGTCAAGTGCGGACGCTGCTCTGGGGGACATGTTGATGCGCGATCTCGACCCGACCGACCTCGACCGGCAGATCTGGGAGGACGAGCTTGCCGATTTCGTCCCCGACAAGGTGTTTGACGTCCACACCCATATCTATCGCTGGGCCTTCGATCTCGATCCGAACCGGCTGAGCGGACCGTTCGCCAGCAGCATCGGCGCCTATTTCCCCGAGGTGACCTGGGAGCTGGCCGACGAGGTGGATGCGACGCTGTTCCCGGGGCGGCAGATCGAGCGGCTGTCGTTTCCGTTCCCGTTCCCTAACCCCTGCGACTTCGAGGGCTCGAACACCTATGTCGCGGCGGAGGTGGCGAAGGGTGGCGGCAGCTCGCGCGGGCTGATGCTGGTGCATCCTGGGATGAGTGCCGCGGAGGTCGAGGCTGAGATCCGCCGCACCGGGCTGATCGGGCTCAAGCCCTATCGCTTCTATGCCGCCGACCCGGTGCAGTGCCGCATCACCGACATGCTGCCCGAGGAACAGATCGCGGTGGCCGACCGGCTCGGGCTGATCATCATGATGCACCTGGGCAAGCGCGACGCCATCGCCGACCCCGAAAACATCGACGACATGGTGCGGCTCAGCGAGAAATACCCGGGCGCCAAATGGGTGCTGGCGCATTGCGCGCGCAGCTATTCGGCCTGGGCGATCGAGAAGGCGGCAGCGCGGCTCAGGGGGTTATCGAACGTCTGGTACGACACCTCGACGGTATGCGATTCCGATGCGCTCGACGCGCTCTATACCGGGGTCGGCGTGGAGCGGGTGATGTATGGCTCGGACGATATGATCGGCCCGATGCGCGGCAAGTACATCACCTATGGCCGAGCCTGGGCGTATCTGTCGCCGACCAACCATTCGATGGGTTTGAGCCACTGCGACGGACGGATGACCTATATTCGCTACGAGCAGTTGCGGGCGATGAAGCGCGGGGCACGGCAGATCGGACTGAGCACGGCGCAGCGGGAAGCGCTGTTCTATGGGACGGCGCGGGCGTTGGTGGATTCGGTGACGATCCGCAAACTCTGACCACACAGCAACCCACGGAGTCATTCCCGCGAAAGCGGGAACCTCTGTTTTCTTGCCTGCGGTGCGATCGCAAACGGAGGTCCCCGCTTTCGCGGGGATGACCCGGTGGTTGTGTTGGCAGGCTGGAGCTTGTGGCCCCTCGCCTCTCTCAGTCGTCGCTTCCCTCCCCCTTGAGGGGAGGGATTGAGGGAGGGGGTGGTGCCTGGCGCTTCTACACATCTGATGCTGTCGCCGAGCGATCCTGCCATG
>NZ_LAJE02000068.1 GCF_000970465.2 Devosia insulae DS-56 | reverse complement strand
ATCCAACCGACACCCTCAGTTCCCGAACCACCCGTCCTTGAGGTAGCGCATGTACTCGAACACCATGCCGTGCTTTTTGACGAACACCACTTCGAGGAAATCGCCGACGATAAATGGCGGGATCAGGATCTCGACGCCGGGCGCGGCAAGGTGCGGCGCGAGGTCATCGACCCGATAGGCGACATGTGGGTTGTCGCGCACTTCGGCCGGCACCGTGCTGTCCGGCTCGTAGCGCAGGAACTCGATATGCTCGGGGTGATGGCGCGGGTTGGTGACCCAGATGCGGCTCGCCTCGACCCAGTCCTCCCTGGGCTGGGGCACCGTCGTCGTGATCCCCACATGGTCGAACTCGAACACCGCCATGATGCTGCTTCCCCCTGCCTAACTCCCCAACCCTGAAATCATGTTACAGAACCGAAAAGCTGGCAACCGGATTCTGTGTTGGTCGCCAAAAGTCTGAAGCAAAACAGGCTCTCTGCGATCGGAGGGGTCTCACAGACCATGGACAGGCATTCCACACTGTGGATCGATCGACGAGCGATCTGGTCAGCTGCGGCGCAGTACTGTAATTCAATTTCAGCATTGGAGCGATCGACATGCAGAGGCGCGCCACGAGGGACGTAACCGAAGAGCCGGCCATCGACATCGTCTCGCGCATCCAGCGGGCCGAGCCCGAGCTGTCGCCGGCCGAGCGGCAGGTGGCGGCGGCGGTGCAGCTCGATTTCGAGGCGGCGACCCGGCTGACCATCGCCGATCTCGCGGCTAAAGCGGGGGTCAGCCAGCCAACGGTCACCCGCTTCTGCCGCTCGGTCGGCTGCGCCTCGTTCAACGATTTCAAGATCAGTCTCGCCAGCACCATGACGGTGGCGGCGGTCTATCTGCGCTCCGACCGGGTGTTCTCCGACGATATCGGCCAACTCGCCCAATCGGTGATGCTGCGCGCCGCCAATGCCGTGCAGGCCTGTCTCGAGCAGCTCGACACCGCCGCTGTCGGCGGCGCCATCGACGCCATCGCCGAGGGGCGCCGCCTCGATATCTACGGCCAGGGCGGCGGCTCGGCCGTGATGGCCGAGGATGCGAAGCTCCGGCTGTTCCGGCTCGGCATTCCGGTCGCCGCCTATACCGATGGTCACCAGCAGCGCATGTCGGCTTCAACGCTGCAGCCGGGCGACGTGGCTTTCGCCATCTCCAACAGCGGGCAATCGAAAGCCGTGGTCGAGGCGATCCAGATCGCCGCCTCGTTCGGCGCCGCCACCATCGCCCTGACCCGCCCCAGCTCCCCGCTAGCCAGGGCCGCCGGCATCGTCATCCCCATCGTCATCCCCGAGGATGACAACGTCTTGGTGCCGACGCCATCGCGCTACGCCCATATGGCGGTGATCGACACCATCGCCTCGGGCGTGGCGCAGAAGCTCGGGGCCCGCGGCCGTGAGGCTTTGCGCCGGGTGCGCTACACCCTCACCGCCATCGGCGTCGCCATCCCGACCCCCTCGACCGACCCGACCAAACTGATGCAGACGCTGAAGCCGCATGAATAGCGGCTCGGCGGCGTTGCCGCTGGCAGACGCTGAAGCCGCACGAATAGCGGCTCGGCGGCGTTGCCGCTAGCAGACGCTGAAGCCGCACGAGTAGCGGCTCGCGGGCGTTGTCGCTATGGTGCCCCCGCACCATATGTGAGGCCTGATGTTCCTCTCGGTTTTCGACGTCTTCAAGATTGGCATCGGGCCATCGAGTTCGCACACCATGGGGCCGATGACGGCCGCCAGCCGGTTCCTCGACGAGCTCCGTACTGGCGATTGGCCGCGGCCGCGCCACGCCGTGGTGACGTCGCTGAAGGCGAGCCTCCACGGCTCCTTGGCCTTTACCGGGGTCGGTCACGGCACCGGCCGCGCCGTGGTGCTGGGGCTTTGCGGCTACGCGCCCGACAGCGTCGACCCCGACCGGATCGATGCGATCGTCGCCGGGGTCGAGGCCGAGGGCATGGTGCATCCCGAGGGGCACCCGGCCTACCGGTTCCGGCCGGCGCTCGACCTGATCTACGACAAGAAGGAGCGGCTGCCCGGCCACACCAACGGGCTGCAGTTCTATGCCTATGATGCCGACGGCGCCCCGCTGCTGCGCCGGGTCTACTACTCGATCGGCGGCGGTTTCGTGGTCAGCGAGGCAGAGCTGGCGCGCGGCGAAATAAAGACCGACGCGGTGGAGGTCCCCTACCCCTTCGGCGATGCGCGGGAGATGCTGGCCATGGCCCGCGATTCCGGCCTCTCCATTGCCCAGATGAAGCGCGCCAACGAGGAAGCGCGGATCGGTCGCCGGGGGCTCGAACAGGGGCTCGACCGGCTCTGGGCTGCGATGGATGGCTGCATCGAGCGCGGGCTTCGCACCGACGGCATCATGCCCGGCGGGCTCAACGTCAGCCGCCGCGCCAAAGCGATCCACCAGCAGTTGCAGACCGCCTGGCAGCGCAACGAACTCGGGCCCCTGGCCGGCAATGACTGGCTCAGCGTTTTCGCCATGGCGGTGAACGAAGAGAATGCCGCCGGCAGCCGTGTGGTCACCGCTCCGACCAATGGCGCCGCTGGTGTCATCCCCTCGGTGCTGAAATACCACCAGCAGTTCGAGGCCGGCGCCTCGCGCGCCAGCATCCATGACATGCTGCTGACCGCCGCCGCCATCGGCGGCATCATCAAGCACAATGCCTCGATCTCCGGCGCCGAGGTCGGCTGCCAGGGCGAAGTCGGCTCGGCCTCGGCCATGGCCGCCGCAGCACTTTGCGCCGCCATGGGCGGCACCCCGGCGCAGGTGGAGAATGCCGCCGAGATCGCGCTCGAGCATCACCTGGGGATGACCTGCGACCCGGTCGCCGGGCTGGTGCAGATCCCCTGCATCGAACGCAACGCCTTCGGTGCGGTGAAGGCCGTGACCGCCGCCTCGCTGGCGATGAAGGGCGACGGCACGCACAAGGTGTCGCTCGATGTCTGCGTCGAGACCATGCGGCAGACCGGCGAGGACATGTCCGAGCGCTACAAGGAAACCAGCCAGGGCGGCCTCGCCGTCAACGTCCCGGCCTGCTGATGCCCAGCCCGACTTACGAGCTGTTCCGCGAGGCCATGGCGGCGAGGCAGCAGATCGTCTGCACCTATCGCGGACGCCGGCGAGAGGTTTGCTCCGTAATCCTCGGTCATACCGGCGGCCAGGAAACGGCCCTGACCTACCAGTTTGCCGGCGAGAGTAACTCACGACTGCCTCCGGAAGGCGAGTGGCGCTGCCTGACGCTGAGTATGGTCAGCGACGTCGAACTGCGCGATGGCCCCTGGCGCACCGGCGGCAGCCATTCGGCCTCGCAGTCCTGCGTTGAGAGCGTCGATTTCGACGTCAATCCCGACAGCCCCTACTCCCCGAAGCATCGACTTTAGGGCATCAATGCTCCGGCCTTTTCGGAGAGCACGATGACCGAGCGCCCCAACATCCTCCTGATTTGCGCCGACCAGTGGCGTGGCGACTGCATTTCGGCGCTCGGGCACCAGAACGCCAGAACGCCCAACCTCGATGCGCTGATGGCTGATGCGGTGACCTTCACCCGGCATTTCGGCCAGTGCACGCCCTGCGGCCCATCGCGGACCAGTCTCCTCACCGGCCAGTACCTGATGAACCACCGCTCGGGACGGAACGGCACGCCCCTCGACCGGCGCCACACCAATATCGCGCTCGAAGCGCGCAAGGCCGGCTACGATCCGGCTTTGTTCGGCTACACCGACACCACGCCCGATCCGCGCGGCCTCCATCCGAACGATCCGGCGCTGGTCGCCTATGACGAGGGGGTGATGCCGGGCTTTTCGACCCCGTTGCACCTGCCCGAAGATATGGACCAGTGGGTCTCGGACCTCATCGCCAAGGGCTACGACCTGCCTGGTGGCCGCGCCGACGTCTTCCGCCCCCGCCCGGACTTTGAGAAGCCCGCCGATCGTGGCTTCCGCTACATCCCCACCGTCTTCAAGGCCGAGGAGAGCGAGACGGCTTTCCTCACCGACGAGTTCCTCAAATGGCTCTTGGTGCGACGCGACAAGCCGTGGTTCGCGCATTTCGTCTTCTACCGCCCGCATCCGCCGCTGATCGCGCCTGAACCATATAACGACATGGTGCACCCCGCCGATGTGGAGTTCCCCATCCGCGCCGCCTCGCCGACCGAGGAAGGCACGCAACACCCGCTGCTCGATTACGCCATCGAGACGCTCCGCCAGCCCAGCACCTATGACGAGCACAACCCTGGGGATCTGGTCGCCGCCGACGAACTCGAAATCCGTCAGATGCGGGCGACCTATTACGGGCTGATCGCCGAAGTCGACCTGCAGCTGGGGCGCATCGTCCAGCATCTGAAGGATACCGGCCAGTACGACCGCACGCTGATCATCGTCACCTCCGACCACGGCGAGGTGCTGGGCGAGCACTACCTCTGGGGCAAGGAGATCTACTTCGATGCGGCCTTCCACCTGCCACTGGTGATCCGCGACCCGCGACCCGAGGCCGACGCTGCCCGCGGCCGGCGCGTCGAGGAGTTCAGCCAGGCGATCGACGTGATGCCGACGGTGCTCGACTGGCTCGGGCTCGACATTCCGCGCAGCTGCGACGGTGCGTCGCTGATCCCGTTCCTGCGCGGCGAGACCCCGCCCGGTTGGCGTAACGCGGTGTATTTCGAGCACGACTTCCGCGACGTCCGCACCCAGAAGCCGGAAACCGCGCTCGGCATCGCCTCCGACCAATGCACCTATGCGGCGATCCGCGACGACCGGTTCAAATACGTCCACTTCGCCGCACTGCCGCCGCTGCTGTTCGACATCGCCAACGACCCGCACGAGCAGGTGAATCTCGCCAACGACCCCGCCTACACCGAGGTGGCGCTCGACTACGCCCGTCGCATGTTGGATTGGCGGCTGAGCTCGGGGGAGCGCGAACTGACCAATATGTCGGTGGGGGTGGGTGGGTTGTTCGTGCGGAAGTAGCAGGCAGCGGATAAACTGGATACCCGGGGCGATCGCCTCCCTCCCCCTTGAGGGG
>NZ_LAJE02000067.1 GCF_000970465.2 Devosia insulae DS-56 | reverse complement strand
GTCGTGCAGCGCCCTCGCCACCTCGAGCGCCGCCGATACTCCGGCAATGCCGTCGAAGCGCCCGCCGTCGGGCACGGTGTCGGAGTGCGAACCGAGCATGATGGTGCCGTTGCCGGTACGGCCGCGCCGCCGGCCGATCAGGTTGCCGGAGGCGTCGATGCGCGTCTCCAGCCCGGCCGCCTCGAAGCGCCGGACCAGCCACTCGCGGCCGCGGAGGAACATCGGGGTGAAGGCGCGACGGGTGTAGGGCCGGCCGGGTTCGGTGATCTCGGCGAGGGTTGCGATATCCTCGGCGATGCGGGCTTCCTGGGTGGGGAGGTTGCGGGTCATTGGTGGCACGCCGATAGAGACGGCCCCCTCCCATCCTCCCCCATGAAGGGGGAGGTGCCGCTTCGAGTATTGGGCGCGATCGAGCCACAGCCTCGACTCTTCACCTCCCCCTTCATGGAGGAGGCCGGGAGGGGGCCGTCTCTGTCAGTCAGCGCTCTCACGGCCGCACCCACCGCCCTGCCCCCGGCTCGGCCACATTGGTTCCGTCAAACACCTGCTGCCCGCGCAGCCAGGTGCCGGCCACCGTCCATGGCAGCTCGATGCCGTTGTATGGCGACCACCCCACCACATTGTGCCCGGACCTTGCTGCGTCATAGACCACCGGCCGATCCACCAGCACGGTGATGTCGGCGTCCTTGCCGGCCTCAAGGGCGCCCTTCTGCCCCAGCCGGAAGTGCTTTGCCGGGTTGGCTGCCATCAGTTTCGCCGCCCAAGTCAGCGACACACCGCGCTCCAGTGCGCCTTTGACGAACAGCGGCACCATCGCCTCGAGCCCCGGCACGCCTGAGGAATTGGCCAGCATGTCCGGGTTGGTCTTCCGATCCTCAGACCAGCTGACGTGATCAGTCGAGACCAGCGTCACATTGCCGGCCGCCACCTGCCGCCACAGCGCTTCCACCTCGGCGCGCGGGCGGATCGGCGGGTTGATCTTGGCTTTGCCGCCCAACCGGCGGACGTCGTTTTCCTCGTCCAGCGTCAGGTAGTGGATGCAGCACTCGATGGTGGCGCCGAAGCCGTGCGCCCGATAGTCGGCGGCGATATCGTAACCGCGACTTAGCGAGCAGTGCACCACATGGGCGTCGCACCCGGTTTGAGCCCCGGTCTCATAGATCTGCAGCGTCGCCAATAACTCGGTCAGCGGCGGCCGGCTCAGGCCATGGGCTCGCCAGTCGGTGATCCCGGAAGCCTTCACCCGGGCCATGGCGGCGCGGACGCTCTCATCATCCTCGTTATGCACACCCGCCGTCAGCCCCGTCTTCGCCACCTCGGCAAAGGCTTCGGCCAGCAGCGGCGGCGAGATGCGCGGGAAGCGCACCGGATCGGTGCCGAAGGTCGAGAACTTGAACGCCGCGACGCCGGCCGCCGCCTGCTCGGCGATGCGGCTCGCGCCATCCTCCGGGTTGATCGTGCCGTAGAGCGCGAAATCCACCCGGGCCTGCGGGGTGGCATGCGCCACCTTGATCTGCACCGCCTCGGCGGAGCAGACGAGGTTGCCCTCGTCATAGGGCATGTCGACGATGGTGGTGACCCCGCCGGCCGCGGCGGAGCGGGTCGACCAGATGAAATCCTCCTGGTTCTTCTGGCTCAAGGAGTGGGTCTGCGCGTCGATGGCGCCGGGCAGGATCAGCGCCTTGCCGAGCAAATGCCGCTCATGCGCGTGCGGCGGCGCCCCCTCGCCGACATGCACCACCTTGCCGTCGCGTACCGCCACGTAGCCATCCTCGATCACCATGGAAGGCAGCACCACCGTGCCGGCGAGGACGAGATCGAAATCGGACATGCTGTGCGGACTCCTACGACTGCAGCCGGCGTTGACCAGTGCGAGCCATCAGTGCCCGCTCGAGCGCCGAAAGCGCATCATAGATCAGAACCGCCATGACGCCGACCACCAGCCCGCCCTGGGCGATGAAAGCGAGGTTGTTGCTGAGCAGCCCGGCGATGATCACCTCGCCCAGCGTCGAGGCCGCAACGGTCGAGCCAATGGTCGCCGTCGCTACCGAGATCACCACCGACAGACGGATGCCGGCGAGGATCACCGGCGTCGCCAGCGGCAGTTCTACGTCCAGCAGCCGCTGCCGGTCGGTCATGCCGACGCCGCGCGCCGCCTCGGTCACTGCTGGTGGCAAGGTGGTGAGGCCGGTGAGGGCGTTCTCGAAGATCGGCAGCAGGCCGTAGAGGAACAGCGCCACCAGCGTCGGCGCCGTGCCGAACCCCAGCACCGGCACGGCCAGCGCCAGCACCGCTACCGGCGGAAAAGTCTGGCCGATATTGGCGAGCGAGCGGCTCAACGGCAGGAATTCGGCCCCGAATGGGCGGGTGACGAGAATGGCGAGACCGACCGCCAGCAGTGTCGAGGCGATGGTGGCGATGGCGACGATGGTCAGGTGGCTTATGGTCAGGTTGAGCAGCGAGTTCTGCACGTAGATCGGCGGCTGGCCGTTCCTGGTCAGCGGCTGGAACACCCAGGCAAAGCTCGTTGGCGTGATGATGAACGCCACCAGCAGCGCCAGAACCACCAGCCGGATGATCAGCCCCGGTTTCATTGCGGGCGCTCGGCCTTGTGGGCGATATCGTCGCGGCGGATGCGGCCGATGCTGGCGCCATCGGCGTCGACCACCGGCAGCATCTCGCGGCCGGTCCACAGGCACTCGGCATAGGCGTCGCGCAGCGAAGCATCGGCGGAAATCGGCTCGCCCTGCGCCGGGCCGGGCTCGACCAGGTCGCGGACCTTGCCCAGCGACAGCAGGCGGAACGGTCGCTCGCCGGTGCCGATCAGTTCGGCGACGAAGGGCGTCGCCGGCCGGGCGATGATCTCGTCGGGCGGCGCGTATTGCAGCAGCTTGCCTCTATCCATCACGGCGATGCGCGAGCCGAGATGGATCGCCTCCTCCATGTCGTGCGTTACCAGCACGATGGTGGTGCCGAAGCGCTTCTGGATGGCGAGCAGGTCCGATTGCGCCTTGGCTCGGATGATCGGGTCGAGCGCGCCGAACGGCTCATCCATCAGCAGCAGTTTCGGCTCGGCGGCGAGGGCGCGCGCCACCCCGACCCGCTGCTGCTGACCGCCGGAAAGTTCGCTCGGCATGCGGTCGCGAAACTCCGCCGCGGGCAGTTGGAACAGCTCTAGCAGTTCATCGACCCGCGCTGCGATCTTCGCCTTATCCCAGCCCAGCAGGGTCGGCACGGTAGCGATGTTCTGCCCCACCGTGCGGTGTGGGAACAGCCCGTGCCCCTGGATGGCGTAACCGATGCGGCGCCTCAGCTCGAAGGCCGGCACCGCCCGGGTGTCCTGGCCATCGATCTTCACCGTGCCTGAAGTGGGCTCGATCAATCGGTTGATCATCCTGAGGAGCGTGGTCTTGCCCGACCCTGAGGTGCCGACGATCACCGCGATTTCGCCGTCGGCGACGGTGAGGCTGACGCGGTCGACCACGGTCAGCTCGAGATAATCCTTGGTGAGGGCTTCGATCTCAATCACGGCGCGTATCCTTGGGTGAGACCATTTCGACTGTTGCATCGAGCACGACCGCGGCGGCGAAGGCGAGCGCCACGGTGGGCACGGCGCCGAGTAGCACCAGATCCATCGCCGTCTGCCCGACGCCCTGGAACACGAAGACGCCAAAACCACCGCCGCCGATCAGTGCGGCAATGGTGGCGAGGCCGATATTCTGCACCAGCACGATGCGGATGCCAGTGAGGATCACCGGAAAGGCCAGCGGGAACTCGACCGTCGTGAGCCGCTGCCAGTCGGTCATGCCCATGCCCTTGGCCGCATCATTGGCGGCAGGCGGCACGCCATCGAGGCCGACCACTGTGTTGGCGACCACCGGCAGCAGGGAATAGGCGAACAGCGCCACCATGGCCGGCGCCGCACCGATGCCGGAGATGCCGACCGCCGAGGCGCCCGGGATGTTGGCCGCCACCCAGGCGAGCGGCGCGATCAAGAGGCCGAACAGCGCGATCGACGGGATGGTCTGGATGGCGTTCAGTACGTTCAGCACCGGCGCGCGCCAGGCATCGCTGCGATGGCAGAGAATGCCGATTGGGATGCCTGCCACCGTCGCCGCGGCGAGCGAGCCCAGCGCCAGCGCCAGATGCGTCTGGGCCTCGCGCCAGAAGGTATCGCCACGGTTGGCATATTCGCGAAGGATCGAGAGATCGTTCAGGGTGCCCGAGCCGAGCAGCACGGCAAAGAACAGCGCCACCGCCGCCAGCACGCCGATACGCGTCCATGGCTTCAGCTTCAGCCGGGCGATGGCGTCGGCCGCCAGCAGCGCAAAGGCGAAGATCAACAGCCAGAACCCGGCGCCGGGCGAAACGCGGGCGATCTTGTCGCCAGGCGGGGTCAGGAAGCTGCCGGCATGACCGATGGCGACGAACAGCAGCGCCAGGACGACGAGGCTGGTCGCCAGCCGCCACAGGGTCGGGGTGCGGAACAGGGCGATGCCGATGCCTGCGGCGAGCACAATGGCGAGGACGGCCGCTTCCCAGCCGGGGAGTGCGGCGAACAGGCCCTTGGCCTCGCCCAGAACGATGCGGTTGGCGCGGAAGGCGGCGAAGGGCAGGAACGCAGCGACGGCGGCGAGTGCGGCGATCAGCACACCGAGCTTATCGACGGTGAATGGCACGCGGCGAGAGTGGGAGACGGAGATATCGGTCAAAGCCGCACCTTCCCCTCACCCTGACCCTCTCCCCAGTGGGGCCCCGGACGAGGGCGGAGCCCTCGCCGGTAGGGGACGATAATAGCACCGGCGGAGCCACACCGCCCCCTCTCCCCGCTGGGGAGAGGGCCGGGGTGAGGGGCAGTGCACATCGGAAGCCAAACCATCACAAAACACTAGGGGTGGGCAGTCGTCCTGCCCACCCCCAAAATGCATTGACCGTGCGGCGGCTTACTTCAGGAAGCCGTTCTGCTTCAGCCAGTCGATGGCGACGTCCTTGGCAGCTTCGCCGCCGACCTGGATGCGGCCATTGAGCGTCTGCAGCGTCGCCAGGTCGAGCTTGGCGAACACCGGCTTCAAGAGCTCTTCGATCTGCGGATTGGCCTGCAGTACGGCCTCACGGATGATCGGGGCCGGCTCGTAAACCGGCTGCACGCCCTTGTCGTCGGTCATCACCACCAGGCCCGAGGGCGCGATGCCGCCGTCGGTGCCGTAGACCATGGCGGCGTTGACGCCGTTGGTCTGTTGCGCGGCGGCAGCGATGGTCGCCGCGGTGTCACCGCCCGAGAGGGTCACCAGCTGGTCGGGCTTCAGGGTGAAGCCGTAGACTTCCTGGAACTTCGGCAAGGCGGCCGGGGACGAGACGAACTCGGCCGAGGCGGCGAGCTTGATGTTGCCACCGCCGGCGATGTAGGCGCCGAGCTCGCTGAAGGTCGCGAGCTTATTGGCGTCAGCGACATCCTTGCGGACGGCCACGGCCCAGGTGTTGTTGGCGGGAGCCGGGCTGAGCCAGACGATCTTGTTGGCGTCGTAATCGAGTTTCTTCGCCTCGGCGTAAGCCTTGGCGGCGTCGTTCCACAGCGGGTCGTCGGCCTTCTCGAAGAAGAAGGCGGCGTTGCCGGTGTATTCTGGATAGATGTCGATCTCGCCGGCGGTGATCGCCTGGCGCACCACGGGTGTGCCGCCGAGCTGGATCTTCTCGGTCACGGCGACGCCATTGGCCTGCAGCACCTGGCTGATGATGTTGCCGAGCAAGCCACCTTCGGTATCGATCTTCGACGACACGACGACCTGGGCGTTTGCAGCGGTCACCGTGAAGGCCAGCGCGACAGCAGCGCCGAGCAGTTTCTTCGAAAGCATGATGGTCTCCTTATTGTTCCGGCCGTGCAGTCCCTGGGCCGGAATTGGCGCCAAACCTATACGGGCGCCAAGGAAAAGTCATACTCCGGCATGCTACGTGACGGGGCCCAGCGCGAAAAACTCGTCCAGTGCAGGAATGGGCGCGTGGGAAATCAGTTCCGCCATGCTCTGTTCGGAGCCGAGATCGCTTTCAATGATTTCGACTTCCGCAGAAAGTGGCCGGTCCACCACGTAGAAGGCGGCGTGCTTTCTGACCTTGTCGTAGATCATCGCCGGCACGCCGCTCGGTCGGTCGCCGTGAATGTCCATGGCCTGCGCCGCGAGCAACCCCTCGAGCGCCGCGAGGCGCTTCAGCGCCCGCACCTGGCGCTCGAATCGCTCGACCACCAGTGGCAGGAACGACACCTCGTCCTCGAGCCCCGCCGCGACGACCAGCGATTGCGCCGAGACCGGCATCGCCATCGACAGCGCCCGGGCGAACAGTTCGCCCGCCAGCTTGATGATCGGCCCAAAGCCGGTGGCGATGGCGCCGCGCGGCACCAGGTTGATCGGCAGGTCGCGCCGGGCGCCGTTCGACAGCAGCACGCAGCGGTTGAACGAGTTGCGCGCCGCATGCGCCAGCGCCAGCTGCGCCGTCTGCAGGTAGATGGTCACGTCGAGCGGCAGCGAGCCGCCTGAGGTCAGCACCTGCCCGTCGACCACTACCGGGTTGTCGTCGGTGCGACCGGTGGCAGCAAGCACGGTGCGGCCGGCGACCAGCAGCGTATCGAAGCCGGAGCCGAACACCTGCGCCATCATGCGCAGCGACAGCGGATCCTGCACATGGGTGGCGTTCGGCCAGTCCCAACCCATGGCATTGTGGTAGAGCCACGCGCCGATCTCGGCCTCCCGCTCGGTCCCGACATGCGCCACTGCCTTCCACGGGTCCCGCGAGGCGCCGAGCGCCCCGGCTGTGGTGAGGCCGGTGGCGAGCAGCATGCGCATCGCCGAGGCGGCCGAGCGCACCGCCTCAGCGGCAGCGGCAAAGCCCACGGCGTTGACGCTGATCGAAGCGAGACTATCGCGCGGCGCCATGCGGCAAGGCGCGAGCCCCGCCTCGGCCAGCGCCGCTTCGGCCGACATGCGGCGGTTCTGGTACACCGCCTCGCCGACGCCGGTCAGCACGGCGCCGATCTGTCCCATCAACCCGATATCGGCAGTGCCGATCGAGCCGGTACGCCGCACCACCGGCACCACGTCCTTATCGAGCAACGCCAGATAGGCATCGACCAGCGCGCGGGAGCAGCCGACCCGCCCGGTCAGCGCGGTGTTGACGCGGATCGCCATGGCGCTCCGCACCACCGAACTGGGGAACGGCGCGCCGGTGCCGAAATGATGCGCCCGGACCAGCCCGAGGTTGAAGGTCTCGATCTCCTCAGGCGACCACTCGACATCCTTCATGGCGCCGACGCCGGTATTGGCGCCATACACCGCCTCGCCGCGCGCGATCTTGTCCTCGACCACCTTGCGGGCGACATCGACCCGCGCCATCGCGGCGGCATCGGCTGCGAGCGAAACCGCTCGTGCCCCGACGCGCGCCAGGCTCGAAAAGCTCATGGGCTTGCCGTCGAGCGTGAGGGTGCCGGCGGGAGAGTGAAACTGCTGCATGCGCTGGGATTAGCGGGTTGCCCGAGGGAGCGCAACTCGACCGAGGGTGTGGGCGGCCACGCCTCTAGTCGTGGCTGCCCGGCAACGGATAACGCTCCACCTCGCGCAGCAGCTCGATGAAGCTGCCGACTGCGGTTTCCACGGTGATCCGCCCCTTGTCGGCGGTTGCGAGATGCGCGTCGCCGGCGGTGCCGAGCGGATTGATGTCGCTGGCGATCCAGGCGTAGCTCGTTGGCCCAATGGGCCGCATGTACTTGTAGGCCTGCTCGTCGCGCGCCGCGACCGAGGGGTAATCCTGAAGCTTGTCGCCGTTCACCAGTTCGGGCCTCAGGTGCATCACCACCGAGGTCTCGCTGTCACCGCCATGGATGCCGTGGCGGTTCTCGATGTCGGAATAGATGTCCTTGGGCCAGTACTGGCTCCAGCCGGTCTTCACGGCCAGCATCCCGGCGCGCACCCGCAGTTCGCGCGCCACGATGTCGAGGATCGAGACGTTGCCGCCATGCGAGTTGACAAACACCACCTTCTTCACACCGGCGCGGGCGACTTCGAGCCCGATCTGCGTCCAGGCATCGATCAGGTTGGTCGCCGTATGGCTCAGCGTCCCGGTCTGCCAGATATGCTCATTGGACTTGCCGATCGCCTGTACCGGCAGGATGCGAATATCGAGGTCGGCCGGCGCGCGCTCGACCAGCAGGTCGAGGTGCCCCTGGTTGATGATGGTGTCGGTCCCCACCGGCAGATGCGGCCCATGCTGCTCGATGGCGGCAGTGGGGAACACCGCGATGGTCTTGTTGGGGTCGATGCCATGGAATTCGAAGGCGGAAAAGTCGTTCCACCAGATCTTGCGGTAGCTCATCTATGGTCTCTTGCAGCGCGAAGGGGCGACAAATCAAGTACTTGGAGCATTTCGCCGTTTGAAGGAAACGGCGAAAATGCCCTCGAAGTCAGCTGGGGATCGCGGCGATCGCCTCGATCTCGACGACGAACTCGGGTCGGGCGAAGCCACTGACGATCATCAGCGTCGAAGCCGGAAACGGCTCGGGGAACAGCTCGTTGCGCACCTTCATGTATTCGGCAAGATGCTCGCGGCCGGTGACGAAGGCATTGAGCTTCACCACGTCACCGAAGCCCATGCCAGCTTCGGCCAGCACGGCAGCGATGTTGTCGAAGCAGATGCGGGTCTGCCCCGCACAATCGGGGGGAATCGTTCCGTCGGCCCTGATGCCGATCTGGCCGGAACAGAACACGTAGCGCGAGCGCGAACTGACCTCGATGCCGAGGCTGTATTGCGAGAACGCGGGGTGAATCGATGAAGGCGAAAGCGGCTTATGCACAGGACCCCCGATGTGTATGCTCAGCTAAGCGTCAAACGACAGCGAATGTAAGCCCCATTCTGAACCGCATTGCCTATTCCAGCGGCACTTCGCTGAATGGCGCAATTTTGGGCTTTTCTTTTGCAATCCGGCGCGGAATGAATGGTTCGTGTGCCCTCGGGCACGGAAGTTTGCCTAACGGCCGGGCGGGGGACAAGCCCCGGCGGATACCTTAACAGGGAGACTAACGATGATCGACTTCACCAAGCTCATTTCCGCTGGCGTGGTAACGCTAGCATTGGGCATGGGCGGCGCCATGGCGCAGGACAAGGTAACCTTCGGCACCAACTGGCTCGCCCAGGCGGAGCACGGCGGTTACTACCAGGCCGTGGCTGATGGCACTTATGCCAAATACGGCCTCGATGTCACCATCGCGCAGGGCGGCCCGCAGGCGCCGATGCGCCCGCAGCTGGTGGCCGGGCAGATCCAGTTCTACATGGGCGGCACCACCACCGCGATCAACAGCGTCAAGGAAGGTATCCCAACCGTCACGCTGGCCGCGATCTTCCAGAAGGATCCGCAGATCCTGATCTCGCACCCGGGCAAGTACAAGACCTTCCCGGAGTTGGCCGGCGCCAGCAAGTACATCCTCGCCGCCGACGCGCTGTCGTCCTACTTCCTTTGGATGAAGGCGACCTGGCCGGAGTTCGTCGAGGAAAAGTATGAGCCCTACCAGTTCAACCCGGCCTCGTTCCTTGCCGACGAAGGCGCCATTCAGCAGGGCTACCTGACCTCGGAGCCCTACTCGATCGAGAAGGAAGCCGGTTTCGCGCCGGACGTGTGGCTGTTGGCCGACCAGGGCTACGCTCCCTATTCGACCACGATCGAGACCATGAAGCCGTGGTTCGATGCCAACAAGGACGTCGCCAAGCGCTTCGTCGAGGCCTCGATCATCGGCTGGTACAATTACCTCTATGGCGACAACGCTGCCGGTAATGCGCTGATCAAGGCCGACAATCCTGAGATGACCGACGAGCAGATCGCCTATTCCATCGCCAAGATGAAGGAATATGGCATCGTGATCTCGGGCGACGCCGAGACCAAAGGCATCGGCTGCATGACCGACGCCCGCTGGAAGGCCTATTACGACGAGGGCGTGAAGGTCGGCCTCTACGAAGCCGGCATCGACTATACACAGGCTTTCACGACCGAGCTGGTTTGCCAGGGCCTCGGCGTAGACCTCGTGAAATAACACGGCTATTCGAGCCATCGGCGTCGGCGATTCCGCCGGCGCCGTTCCGACCCTAACCTGGGCGTGCTTGCATTGACTGATACCACTCTCGCCGCTGCGCCGGCCACCGACACCGCCAAGGGCCGCGTCCTGGTCTCGATGCGCAATGTCTCCAAACTGTTCTCGAATGGCACTCTGGCCCTCAAGGACATGACGCTGAATGTGCAGCGCGGCGAGTTCCTGTCGCTGCTGGGCCCCTCGGGCTGCGGCAAATCGACGGCGCTCCGCATCATCGCCGGCCTCGGCGAGCCCTCCACCGGCAGTATCGACTGGCCATCGAGCCAGCTCGACAGCCGCGGCAAGCCCAAGGGTGATATCGGCTTTGTGTTCCAGGAGCCGACGCTGATGCCGTGGGCTACGGTGTTCAGCAACGTCTACCTGCCGCTGCGCCTCAGCGGCGTATCGAAATCGGACGCGCGCCCGCGCATCATGGACGTGCTGGCCTCGGTCGGCCTCGCCGATTTCCACAAGGCCTATCCGCGCGAACTGTCCGGCGGCATGAAGATGCGCGTCTCGATCGCCCGTGCCCTGGTCACCAAACCCAAGCTCCTCTTGATGGACGAGCCCTTCGCGGCGCTCGACGAAATCACCCGGCAGAAGCTCAATGACGATGTGCTGCGCCTGTGGCGCGACAGCGGCATCACCGTGATCTTCGTCACCCACTCGGTGTTCGAGAGCGCCTTCCTCTCCAACCGCATCGTCGTCATGCGCGCCCGCCCCGGTCAGGTCTATTCCGACCTGCCGATCAAGACCTCGCTGACGCGCGACTCCCACTACCGCACCTCAGAGGAGTATCGCGCCACCACCGACACGGTGTCGCGCGCCCTGCAGGAAGCCATCGAGATCGGAGCGGCCGGCAAATGAGCGACGCTGCAACCGCCATCAAAGCCTCGGAAGCCGGCACCGACAGCGCCGTCGCCATCGTTGCGAGCCGAACCAGCGTGACCGAGCGCATCCTGCGCGTCGTCATCCCGGTTGCCATGGTGGCGCTGGCGATCGGGCTCTGGCAGCTCCACATCACCGTCAACAACGTGCCGCATTACATCATGCCGGCGCCGCTCACCGTCGTGACCACGCTCTTCACCGACTGGCCGACGCTCTATCCGTCGCTGCTGGTCACGCTGAGAGTTACGCTGCTGGCCTTGGCGCTTGCCCTCATTGGCGGCGTTGGGCTCGCGATCATCCTCGTCCAGTCCAAGTGGATCGAGCTCGCGATCTTCCCGTTCGCGGTGATCCTGCAGGTGACGCCGATGATCGCCATCGCGCCGCTGCTGATCATCTACATCAAGGACCCGCAGACGGTTCTGTTGACCTGCGCGTTCATCGTCGCGTTCTTCCCGATCCTCTCCAACATGGTGGCGGGACTGAAGAGCGTCGACCACAACCTGCTCAACCTGTTCGAGCTCAACGGCGCCAGCCGCTGGCAGACGCTTATCTACCTCAAGCTCCCCTCGTCCCTGCCTTACTTCGCGGCAGCCCTGCGCATCGGCGGCGGTCTGTCGCTGATTGCGGCGGTCGTTGCAGAGTTCGCAGTGGGCTCGGCTGGTCGTGGCTCGGGTCTCGCCTTCCGACTGCTGGAGTCGGGCTATCGCCTGAACTATCCGCGCCTTTACGCCGCGCTGGTGCTGCTGATGATCACCGGCGTCGCCATCTTCGCCCTCACCAGCCTGATTTCGTGGCTGCTGCTCCACCGCTGGCACGAGAGCGCGTTGAAGCGGGAGAATTGAGCTTGCACGGCACCCCTGCCCTATCGACCGGCACTGTCACACTCCGCAACGCCCGGGTTCCGAGCGCGACGCGTGGCAAGGTCGGCAGTGGTGAAGTCGAAGCCGTCGACATCGAGATCGTCGATGGCGCGATCGCCGCTATTTGTCCGGCCGGCTCGGCGCCGGTCGAGGGCCCGAGCCACGATCTCGATGCCGGGCTGATCCTGCCGGCCTTCGTCGATATCCACACGCATCTCGACAAGGGCCATATCTGGCCGCGTAAGCAGAACCCGGATGGGACCTGGCTTGGCGCGCTGCTCGCCGTCGGCGCCGATCGCGAGCGCAACTGGGCCGCCGCCGATGTCGAGCGCCGCTTCGATTTCGCGCTGCGCTGCGCCTATGCCCACGGCACCGCGGCGATCCGCACCCATCTCGACAGCGCGCCGCCGCAGCACGAGATCAGCTGGTCGCTGTTCGAAGAGATGCGGACGCGCTGGGCTGGCCGTATCGAATTGCAAGCCGTGTCGATCGTCGGGCCGGACACGCTGGTGAACCCGGGCGAGCTCGATGCGGTGGCGCAGCAGGTGAAGGCCTCGGGCGGCATCCTTGGCGGCTCGGTCGCCGAATACGCGCGCTCGAAGGAAGCCATGCTGCGGGTGGTCGAGAAGGCCGGGGAGCTTGGCCTCGACCTCGACCTGCACACCGACGAAACCGGCGACCCCACCGCGCATGCCTTGCTGCATCTCGCCGAGGCGGTGCTCGAGACCGGCTTCACCGGCAAGGTGATGGCCGGCCACTGCTGCGTGCTTACCGTACAGGACGAGCGGACCCAGCGCCTGACCATCGACAAGGCGGTCGAGGCCGGCATTGCCATCGTCTCGCTGCCGATGTGCAACATCTACCTGCAGGACCGGGTCAACACGAACGGTACCGTCCGCACCCCGATCCGCCGCGGCGCCACGCTGCTCAACGAATTCAAGGCGGCCGGCGCGGTGGTGGCCATCGCCTCGGACAATACCCGCGACCCGTTCTATGCCTATGGCGATCTCGATGGTGTCGAGGTGCTGCGCGAAGGCGCGCGGATCCTCCATTTCGACCATCCGCAGGCAGAGGCCTGGGACTGGGTCCGCGCTATCGGTTCGGCCCCGGCAGCGCATGCCGGCTTCACCTACAAGGCAGTGATCGACGTCGGCGCGCCGGCCGATCTCGTGCTGTTCCGGGCCCGCAGCTGGACCGAGCTCAACGCCCGCCCGCAACATGACCGCATCGTGCTGCGCAACGGCCGGCAGATCGACACGACCCTGCCCGACTATCGCGAACTCGACGACCTGATGGAGTAGACCATGGACATTGCCGCCTTCCGCGCCGCGCTCGGCGATATCCCGGTGCAGGACAATCCTCGCATCGTGCAGCAGAAGAGTCGCGATCATTACTGGTACTCGCCGCGCCTGAAGCAGCAGCTCGAGAACGTCACCGCGCAGCTTGTGGTCTCGCCCCGCAGCGTTGACGAGGTCGTCACCGTGTTGCGCGAAGCGTTCAAGTACGACGTGCCGGTGACGCCGCGCGGCGCCGGCACCGGCAACTATGGCCAGGCCATGCCGCTCTCAGGCGGCGTCATGCTCGACCTGATGAACCTCAACAAGGTCATCAAGATCGAGCAGGACCGGGTGCGCGCCGAAGCCGGCGTGATCCTCGAGCAGCTCGACGAACAGACCATCCACGCCGTCAACGGTGAACTGCGCTTCCACCCCTCGACCTATCGCATGGCCTCGCTCGGCGGCTTCATCGCCGGTGGCTCGGGCGGTGTCGGCTCGATCCGCTGGGGTGGCTTGCGCAATTTCGGCAACATCCTCGGCCTGAAGGTCGTCACCTGCGAGGCCGAGCCGCGCATCCTCGACCTGCGGGGGCCGGATATCCTCAAGGTGGCGCACGCCTACGGCACCAACGGCATCATCGTCGAAGCCGAGATGCCGCTGACCGCGCATTACGACTGGGTCGACATGATGGTCGGCTTCGATTCGATCATCGATGCCTGCGCCTTCGCCGAGCAGGTGGCACTGCAGGATGGCCTGCTGTGCAAGGAAATCTCGCCGGTCGCAGCGCCGGTGGCGCACGACTATTTCAACCGCCATCGCCCCTATATCCGCAGCCGCGAGCAATCGGTGGTGCTGTTGATGGCGGCCCCGGCCGCAGTACCCGCACTGGTCGATTTCGTCGCCTTCCATGAAGGCGACCTGCTCTATCGCGCCGACACGCTGACGCCCGAGGAAAAGGCCAAGCTGCCGCCGATCTACGAGCTGGCCTGGAACCACACGACGCTGCGCGGCCTCAAGATCGATCCGACCATCACCTATCTGCAGACCCAGTACCCCGATCTCGCGCATGTGAAATGGGCCGTCGACACTTTTGGCGACGAGATGCCGATGCATATCGAGATGACGCGCTTCGATGGCCGCGTGGTGTTCTCCGGCCTGCCGATTGTCCGCTACAGCTCGGAAGAGCGGCTCGAAGAAATCATCCGGCTGCACGAGGAGAATGGCTGCCTCGTCTTCAACCCCCACCGCTACACCCTCGAGGAAGGCGGCATGAAGCGGACCGACCGGGCGCAGCTGCAGTTCAAGAAGGAGGCCGACCCCAAGGGCATCCTCAACCCCGGCAAGATGATCGCCTGGGACGATCCGGATTTCGATTTCGAATCCGGCCGTACCTGGCTGTTCACCGGCCTCTACACGCTGGGCGGCGCGGCGGAATGAAGGTCCTCGTCGTCCATGCCCACCCGGTCGAAACCAGCTATAACCGCGCGCTGTTCAACGCGGTCTGCGAAACGCTCCGGGCCAAGGGCGACGAGGTCGATGCGCTCAACCTCTACGAAGAGGATTTCCAGGCGACGATGAGCCGGGCCGAACGGCTCGAATATCACGATGTGCCGGGCAACCTCACGCCAATCATCAAGCCCTATGTCGATCGGCTGCGCGCCGCCGACAAGATCGTCTTCGTCCACCCGGTGTGGAACTACGGCTATCCGGCGATCCTCAAGGGCTTTTTCGACCGGATCTTCCTGCCGGGCGTGGCTTTCGTGCTGGAAGGCGGCGACGCGCCGGACAAGGGCAAGCTGATCCCGGGGATGAAGAACATCAGGAAGGTTGCCTACGTCACCACCTATGGTGGCGATCGCTTCCGCACCATGATCATGGGCGACCCACCGCGCCGCCTCGCCATGCGCTGGGCCTGGGCCACCTTCGGCACCCTGATGCCGCCGACCTACCTGGCGCTCTACGACATGAACAACCAGACCGAAGCCGGGTTGAAGGGTTTTATCGACAAGGTGAAGCGCAAGATGGCGGGGTTCTGAGGGGGGCGATCGTGCCCTCCACGCCCCCTCTCTTGCAAAATCTAAGGCTTAGCCAAACGGCTAAACCTAAGATTTTGCTTTCTCCCCCGCCAAGGGGGAGATGATCGGTGGCCTCCATATGCATCGGTGCATCAGTCTGGACTCTCCCCCTTGGCGGGGGAGAAAGCGAAAACTTGGGCTTAGCGCAGCTAAGTCCTTAGTTTTCGCAAGAGAGGGGGGCGCGGGAGGGTACGGCTGCCAATAAGAAGAGCAGCCACTCCCAACCTCTTATCAGCCGAACTTCCAGCCACGCTTGAACTGATAGAACACGTGCATGCCGATCTTCACGTTCTTCTTCATGCGCGGCGCCCAGTGCGGGTAGACGTAGGTGGCGTGGTAGTGGGTCGAGTAGCCGACTTCGGTCAGGTATTCCTTGCCGGAGATCACGTCCTTGGCGATGTCCATGGCCTGCTTCCAGGATTTCTGGTCGTTGATCTTCTCGGGGATGCCATCACAGGCGAAGGAGAATTGGCAGGCGTTGCGCTTACTCTGGTTCTGGAACACCACGCCGCAGATGCTGTCGGGGTAGAGCTTATGGGAGACGCGGTTCATCACCACCTGCCCCACCGCCACCTGGCCGCGATAGCTCTCACCGCGGGATTCGAAGTAGATGGCCGTCGCCATGCACCAGACTTCCTTGTCGGAAACCTTCTTGCCCGACTTGTTCAGCACCGAACCGTCGAACACGGTCGCCGGCAGGTCGGCGCGGGCATAGGCAAGCTTCTGCGACATGGTGTGCGGCATCGGCACATCGCTGCCGGTGCCGGCGAGGCCCTCGATGGCGTCGAGCGCCGGGGTCGTCCAGGCCGGGTTGAGCGCGGCGACCGCGACCGGCATGTCTTTGGGCAGCTTGGTGTCGCTCTTGGTCAGATCGGAAAGATCCGTCTTCGCGGTCTCGACTATCTCCGGCGTAGCCCCCTTGGGGTTGCGGGCGGCGGCGATCCTGGCGCGGATATCAGCGAAGCTCGCGGTCAGTTCCGCCAGTTCTACGGTGGGACGGGCGCGATCCTGCTTGATGGCGCGGTTGGCGCCGACGAAACTCTGCGACAGGAAAATGTTGTCGATCGAACCCGTGATGATCACATCGGTGCCGGAACGACTGAGGGTCGGCCGCGTTAAGCTGGCCTCATAGGCGGAAAGCGACCCGCCATCGGGGGCGTGTGCAGCGCCGGTCAAGCCGGCGACGGCGAAAATTGCGAGCGCGAAACCTGCGCATGTCTTGAGCACGGCGAGCTCATTGCGAGCCCGACGCGTCGGGGTGGTCCGGTACTGGGCCATCAGAACGCTTTACTATCCACGCGAACGCAACAAACGACGCGCCGGCAATCTAGATAAACTGTGACGCAAATGCCGGCCTTCGCGATAATGCGGGTTTAGGGTTAGCCGACCGTAAACAGGGGAAATTTGGCGTCAGGACGGGCCGGAGGTGGCCTAGGCTGGGCCATATGCGGGCGAAATGGGGCAGCTAAGTTGACTTAAATTGCCGTTGGCTCCGCCAACTGGGCGTGTGGCTACTGCGCCAAAGTCAGCCGCGCTACCGGCACGCGGTAGGGCGAGCAGCTGACGTAATCGACGTCCAGCCGCGAGAAGAACCACAGCGAGGCCGGGTCGCCGGCGTGCTCGCCGCAGATGCCTATCTTGAGGTTGGGGTTGGCCCGTTTGCCGCGCTCGATCGCGATGGTGATCATCTCGCCGACGCCCTTCTGGTCCAGGGTGACGAACGGATCGAGATCGTAGAGGCCCTTGCGCTGGTAGGCCGAGAGGAAGGCCGGCGCATCGTCGCGGCTGATGCCGTAGGTGGTTTGCGTCAGGTCGTTGGTGCCGAACGAGAAGAAGTCGACATGCTCGGCAATGTCCCCGGCCCTAAGCGCGGCGCGCGGCAGCTCGATCATCGTGCCGAAGGCGAAGCGCTCGCGCGCGGCCGGCGGCAGGCCGGCCTGCTCGACGATGGCATAGGTCTGGCGCTTGACCTCCACCACCTCGGAGACGGTCGAGACGAACGGCACCATCACTTCGAGCGTCACCGGCTCCGACTGTCGCGCCGACGCCGCCCGCACCCCGGCGCACAGTGCCTCGATCTGCATCTTCAAAATTTCAGGATAGGTGATGGCGAGCCGCACGCCGCGATGGCCGAGCATCGGGTTGATCTCGGCGATGCGGTCGAGCCGCAGCTTCAGCGCCCGCACCTCGAGGCCGAGCGACTGGGCCGTCTCATCGATATCCTCGTCGGTGCGCGGCAGGAACTCGTGCAGCGGCGGATCGAACAGCCGCACGGTCACCGGCCGGCCATGCATCGCCATGAAGATCGCCGAATAATCCTCGGTCTGGAAGTCGACGAGACCGGTCAGCGCCTTGGCGCGATCATCTGCATCCTCGGAGAGGATCAGCCGGCGCAGCGCCACCAGGCGCTCGCGTGAGAAGAACATATGCTCGGAACGCGCGAGGCCAATGCCCTCGGCGCCGAAGCTCAGCGCGGTGTTCACTGCCTCGACCGTCTCGGCATTGGCCCGCACCGCGATCCGGCGCGAGGCATCGGACCAGCCGAGGAGCTTGCCCATGGCGCCGCCGATATGCGGCTGGGCCAGCGGCAGCGCGCCCAGATAAACCGAGCCGTCGGTACCATCGATGGTGATGCGGTCGCCCTGCCGGAACTCCCGCGAACCGATCCGGCAGGTGAGCTCGGCGAGGTTGACGCTGAGCGTCCGCACCCCGGCGACGCAGGGCTTGCCGGTAATACGGGCCACGACGCCGGCGTGGCTGGTCATGCCGCCGCGCGCCGTCAGGATGCCGGTCGCCGCCTTCATCCCCTCGATGTCGGTGGGGCCGGTCTCGGTGACGACGAGGATGCAATGGCGCCCTCGGGCCTTCAGCCGCGCTGCGTCCTCGGAGTTGAAGACGATGACGCCGCTGGCGGCGCCCGGCGACACGCCGAGGCCGTTGGCCAGGACGGTGGCGCTTTCGGGCGAACGCAGCCGCGGGTGCAGCATCTGCTGCAACCGGGCCGGATCGATATGGGTTACCGCCTCGCGCTGGGTCCAGCGCCCGCGCGCCACGCGATCAACGGCAGCCTCCAGTTCCGCGGCGGCGGAAGCCGGCGCGGTGCGGGCGGAGAGCAGGCGGATGGTGTCACCCTCGACCGAGACGAGGCAACTCAGATGCTGGCCGGCGGCCGCATCGAGCAGATCAACGAAGGCGGTGGCCGAAGCCGGGAGCGGGCCGAACGGCGTGCCGTTGACCGGCGCCGGGCCGAGCGCGCCGTTCTGCGCGTCGCGGGTCAGGAACTGCCGCACGTCGCCATCAGCCATGGCCTGGATGATGACGATCTGGCGCTCCGGTCGCGGATCGAAGCTGGCATACGAACCGAAAGCATCGGAAATGGCGCGCGCCAGCGGGCGGGCGGGATCGACCGACTCGGCTTCGTTGGCCGGCGGGCTCAATCCCGGCCGAGCCGGCATCAGCCCGGCGCTGTGCGCGGCGCTCGAGGTGCGGACTACGAGGGCGGGCGGGCGGCCATTGCGGCCGACCAGCCGGAACAGCGTCGCGACCCAATGGACGCGCAGCCGGTCGTCATGCGCCTTGCGCTCTTCCTGCAGCGCATTCCAGGCGGCGCGGCTGATGACGATGGTAGGGGCGACCGGCAGCCCGGCGTTGGCGGCGCGGCTCAGCCACAAAGCCTTGCCGACCAAGAGGCCGTCCTGGATAGCGGAAAGGTTCGCCTTGCCCGTGGCGGGCGCGATCGCGAACATTTCCATTGCGAGGGTCACCTGGACACCTTCCGACCAACTTCAGCGAAACATATTGCCGTTCAGGCCGTTGCGCCGCAACTGCACAGTTCGGACCCCGGTCGGGATCGTGTGCCGGACGCTTTGGTCGCGGCGCTCACAGCTTGACTTGCCCGGTCATTGAACGCATCTGCTCTCCTATGCAAACAAGGCCGCACTTGGACATTACGCTATGTGCGCCGCGCGGATTCTGCGCCGGCGTCGATCGCGCCATCCAGATCGTCGAGCTGGCGCTGGAGCGCTATGGCGCGCCGGTCTATGTGCGCCACGCCATCGTGCATAATAAGTACGTGGTCGACGGGCTGAAGCAGAAGGGCGCGGTATTCGTAGAAGAGCTCGACGAGATCCCCGATACCGGAGCTCCGGTGGTGTTTTCGGCGCATGGCGTGCCTAAATCCGTGCCGGCGGGCGCCAAGGCCCGCAACATGTTCTTCCTCGACGCCACCTGCCCGCTGGTGTCGAAGGTGCATATCGAAGCCAACCGGCATCACAATGAGGGCCGCGAGATCGTGCTCATCGGCCATGCCGGCCATGTCGAGGTGATCGGTACCATGGGCCAACTGGTCGATGGCGCCATCACGCTGATCCAGACGGTCGAGGACGCCGAAGCCTTCACCCCGCGCGACCCGGAAAAACTCGCCTATGTGACGCAGACGACGCTCAGCGTCGACGACACTTCGGCGATCGTCGAGGTGCTGCGCCGCCGCTTCCCGACAATCGCGCTGCCGCACAAGGAAGACATCTGTTACGCCACCACCAACCGCCAGGAAGCGGTGAAGCGGGTGGCGCCGCATGTCGATGCGATGATCGTCGTCGGCGCTCCCGAGTCGTCCAACTCGGTGCGGCTGGTCGAAGTGGCGCAGCGCGTCGGCTGTGCCAATGCCTCGCTGGTCGAGCGCGCCGACAAGATCGACTGGGCCCGATTCGAGGGCATCAAGACACTCGGCATTACCGCCGGCGCTTCGGCGCCCGAGACGCTGGTGGACGAGGTGATCGAAGCCTTCGCGCAGCGCTTCGATATCGCGGTCAGCGCCAGTGGCGAACAGCGCGAAAGCATCGTCTTCAACCTCCCCCGCGAACTCCGAGCCCAGCCTGCAGCATGACCGACCTGACGCTTCTCGAAACCGACCGGCTGGTGCTCTCCGGCTGGCGCGCCGACCAGATCGAGGATCTCTACCGCCTGCACGGCGATCCGACCGTGGCGCGCTATCTCACCGGACATGGTCGGCCATGGACGACCGAGGAGATGGACCAGGCGCTGGCCCATTGGATCGCTTTGTTCGAACGGCAGAAGATGGGCAAGCTTCGGGTGACGCGAAAAGCTGACGGGGTACTGGTGGGGCGTTGCGGCTTCGGCATCTACGGGCCCGAGGAAATCCCCGAGATCGGCTACTCGCTCTATCCGGAGTTCTGGGGCAATGGCTACGTCCTCGAGGCGGCGAGCGGGCTCAGGGATTGGTATTGGCGCGAAACCGATCGCGACCACTTCCTCGGCATGGCGGATGCGCGCAACGAGGCCTCGCTGAAGGTGCTGCGCAAACTTGGCGGCGTCTATACCCACACGGGCGACAGCTACGACCACCCCGATGTCGAGTTCTATCGCTACGATCGGCCGGCAGCATGAACTCGGTCATAATCCACACCGACGGCGCCTGCTCGGGCAATCCCGGCCCGGGCGGCTGGGGCGCCGTGCTGCAGTACGGCGATACCGTCAAGGACCTCAAGGGTGGCGCGCCGCTCACCACCAACAACCAGATGGAACTGACGGCGGCCATCGAAGCGCTGACGGCGCTGAAACGCCCGTGCGAGATCGAGCTCCACACCGACAGCAACTACGTCAAGGACGGGCTGACCAAGTGGATCCATGGCTGGAAGAAGAACGGCTGGCGCACCGCTGACAAGAAGCCGGTCAAGAACGTCGAGTTGTGGCAGGCGCTCGATGCCGCCACGCAGCGCCACAAGATCAACTGGCACTGGGTCAAGGGCCACAATGGCGACGAAATGAACGAGCGCGCCGACCAGCTCGCCAACGAAGGCATGGAGCCGTTCAAGGGCAAGCGCCGCAAGCCCGAGGGCCTGGTACCGCCGGTTTAGGTTTTCGGCCCCGAAATGGTGGTGGGTCCGACTCTGGCTCCACCCACCGGGTCATTTCCGCGAACGCGGGAACCTCTGTTTTCTCGCATCTGGCACCATCGCAAACGGAGTTCCCCGCTTTCGCGGGGATGATTCCGTGGTCGTGCCGTTCGCCCGTGCGATGACCCAGGCAGAGTATTGCCCAATGCATCCGCCGCGCCGATAATCCACCCCATGCGCCCGTTCACCCTCGCCGCTGCCATCGCTCTCCTCGCCACCCCTGCGCTGGCCCAGTTTCCGCCGCCGGGGGTGTATGCCTGCGTCAGCGAGAATGGGGCCAATCTCGGCGAGCTGACGCTGTTCGTGGCGGGTGACTATTCGTTCAAGAATGTCGACGGCAACAGCGCCAGTGGTCAGGTCGCCTCCGCCGGGACGGATGTGAACCCGCTGTCCGGCCCGCTCAAGGACATGCAGCTCACCGGGGTGTTCGCCACCGATGACACCGGCAAAACGAGGTTCCGCTTTACCGGCTCCGATGGGCTCGACGTGAGCTGCGAATAGCGGCGGCCAATTCGATGGCACGGTCAATCCCCTGCCTAATCAACCGGCAAGCTTCCGCGACTCTTGCCGTTCGGTTAGCTTGCCAGCCGGGTCGACATCAACATTTGGATATTGGGGCGTTTCATGGGCGTTAGTCTGTTCGTACATTCCGTCCGCCTGGTGCTGGGCGATTGGCGCAATGCCCTGAAAATCACGGGGCTGCTCTACCTCATCTACGCCGTGCCGGCGCTGATCTTTGCGCTGCTGTTTCCGACGCCGGTGCAGCCGGAACAGGCCATGGCAGCGCTGGGCAGCGGCGGCTTCCTGGGCGTGATCACCGCGATCCTCGCTATCGTGGCGTTCGTCTGGGTGGCGGTGGCCTGGCACCGCTATGTGCTGCTCGACGAGATGCCGGCGGGGCAGTTTCCGGAATTCAACAGCAGCCGGCTGTTGTCCTATGGTGGCTATTCGCTGCTGATCGGCCTGATCGGCTTCGTCCTGTCGTTCATCGTCTCGGCGGTGGTCGGCATTGTCGCGATCCCGCTGCTGAACGTGGTCGGCATCTTCATCACCGGCCTCCTCGCCCTCGCGGCGGTGCTGATTGTCGGCTACCGGCTCGCGCCGATCCTGCCCTCTATCGCCATCGGCAAGCCGATCACCCTGCGGCAGGCCTGGGAGGCGACCAACAGCGCCAACGTGCCGATCATCGTGCTGGCGGTGCTCTCGGCGCTTGCGGCGCTGGTCATCGATATCCCGGCCTTCATCTTCGCCCTGGCCGGTCCGATCGGCGGCTTCCTCGCCGTGCTTTGGACACTGGCGACGGGCTGGGTGAAAATGATCGTCGGCGTGAGCATCCTGACCACGCTCTACGGCCACTATGTCGAAGGCCGCGCCATCCCATCGGCGACGGCAGGCGCCAACGGCTGACCGGCGCTGGATGAACCGGCGCGGGCGCTACTCCGCCCCGCCGCCCGCCGTTTGCAGCCAGGCGGCGCCGCACTCTTTCGCCAGTTCGCGGATCCTCAGAATGTAGCTCTGGCGCTCCTGCACCGAGATCACGCCGCGTGCGTCGAGCAGGTTGAAGTTATGGCTGGCCTTGACGACCTGCTCATAGGCGGGGACTGCCATGGTCTGGCGATTGCCGTCGGCGCCTTTCCTGAGGATGGCGCGGCACTCTTCCTCGGCATCCCTGAAGTGGCGGAACAGCATCTCCGTGTCGGCGGCCTCGAAATTGTACTTGGAGAATTCCTGCTCGTTCTGCAGGAAGATATCGCCATAGGTGACCTTGTCCTCGCCCTCGCGGCCGTTGAAGTTCAGGTCATAGACGTTCTCGACGCCCTGCACATACATGGCGAGGCGCTCGAGCCCATAGGTGATCTCGCCCGGCACGGGCCTGGTCTCGAAGCCGGCGACCTGCTGGAAATAGGTGAACTGGCTGACTTCCATGCCATCGCACCAGCATTCCCAGCCCAGGCCCCAGGCGCCCAGCGTCGGGCTCTCCCAGTCGTCTTCGACGAAGCGGATATCATGCAGGCTGGAATCGAGGCCGATCTCGGCCAGCGACTGCAAATAGAGGTCCTGGATGTTGTCGGGCGACGGCTTCAGGATCACCTGGAACTGGTAGTAGTGCTGCAGCCGGTTGGGGTTCTCGCCGTAGCGGCCGTCCTTGGGGCGGCGCGACGGCTGCACATAGGCGGCCTTCCACGGCTTTGGCCCCAGCGCCCTCAGCGTCGTCGCGGTGTGGAAAGTACCGGCGCCCATCTGCATGTCGTATGGCTGCAGGATCACGCAACCCTGCTCCGCCCAGAAGCGCTGCAGCGTCAGGATCAGGCCCTGGAACGAATTCCGGGGGTCCATGTGGGCGGGCAAAGCGTCGGGCATCGGCTATATTCCGGGGTGCGAATGGCGGGCGGAACCTAGTTGGGCCAGCGCAGCGGGTCAATTCCGCAGTTCATTCGCGATGCTGGGCCGCTGGATAGCGCTCGGGATGGCGCGCCAGCTCCACTGCCTCCCAGACCGCCACCAGCACGACGATGCCGGTGGTCAGCGATGAGAGCAGCAGTGGTGTCAGGCCCGTGGCGAGCGGATAGAGCGCCAGGACCGCCAGCAGCCCGCCGAAACGCGGCACGGACCAGTGCGCGAACACGGCCAGCTTGAACAGCGCCGCACCGAAGAGGAACAAGGACGGTCCGCCGATCAGCACCAGGACGGTCGCCGGTTCCAGATGCCCCACCGGATGGGCGAGCACCATCTCGTCGCCGACCGCCGAAACGACGATGCCGGCGACCAGCAGGACCGGCACATAGGTGTAGGCCTGCCGCGCCACGCGGCCAGGATCGGGTGAGGTGGAGATGGCCGCACTCGCCGCTTCCGCATGCTGGCCGAAATAGATCCACCACATGGCAATCGACTGCAGCAGCGATACCGTCATCGCCAGAATCACGTCGGGGGTCCAGGCGAGCTCAGTGAAACCAACCCCGGTGACGAGCACCGACTCGCCGAGCGCGATCATCACGAACAGCCCGCAGCGCTCGGCCATATGGCCGCCGTCGACGTCCCAATCGCGCGTGTCGGCGCGCCCGAGGCCGGGAACCCAGAAGCCGAGCGCCGGCGACATGCTGTCGAGCGCCACAGCGATCAGCCAGCAGATGAGCCGGGCCTCGCCGCCGGCAAGCCCTCCCACCACCCAGAGCGCGGCGGAGGCGGCATACCAGATGATGATGCGGATGAAGTTGCGATAGAGCGTCGGCCGGCCCCGTACGGCCCAGAGCATGAAGGCGGTGCGGCCGAGCTGGAACACCGCGAAGGCGATGGCAAAAGCCAAGCCGCGATCACCGAAGGCCTCAGGCAGTGAACTCGACATCACCAACCCGATGCCCATCAGCACGAACAGCATCAGCCGGACCAGCGGCTTTTCGGGATCAAGCCAGTTGGTGATCCAGGCGGTGTCGATCCACGCCCACCAGATGGCCAGCAGCAGCAGGGCCGCCTCCAATGCACCGAGCCAGGTCAGGTGCTCGACCAGCGCGTGGGAAATCTGGGTGACGGCGATGACGAAAACGAGGTCGAAGAACAGCTCGACCGAGGTGACCTGCGCGTGATGCTCCGAGCGCCGACTGCGCAGCAAGGTGCCGACCATTCTCGCGACTCCAAGATCCACGAGAAGGCTAACGGCCAGCGCCGGGCCTGTCTTCGGGAATCTAGCGGCCGTCGTCCTCGGGCGGCCGGTACTTGCCGTCCTTGTCGCGCTTCAGAGTGATGACATCAGGCCGCTGCCGCTCACGCAGGTCGCGCTCGTGGCGCTCCTTGTCGAGCTGCTTGAACTGACCGGTCCAATCCCGCCAGATCTTCCTGACGCCCCACAGGATCAAGAGGATGATGGCGGCAAAGATCAGGATGCGGAGCAGCGTGCCGGTCATCGCCTAGAGACCCAGCCGAGCCCAGATGGAACGATCTTCGATCGTCGCGGCAATGTCGCCGGTGAATGCTGCGAGACCAAGGCGCGGGAAGGCGAGGAGACCACGCTTCGGGGCGATCGGCAGCAGCTCGACCTTATCGCCAAAGCGGCTGCGCAGCACCTCGTGCAGATCGCCGAGGCCATCGACGAGGCCAAGCTCCAACCCCTTCACGCCGCTCCAGAACTCGCCGGTGAACAGTTGATCGTCGGACGCCTTCAGGCGCCCGCCGCGGCGCAGCTTCACCCAATCGATGAAGACCTGATGGATCTCGCTTTCCATCTGCTTGATCCGCTCCACGTCTTCCGGCTTTTCCGGCAGGAACGGATCGAGCGTCGACTTGTTCCGGCCGGCAGTGTGAACGCGGCGGTCGACACCCACCTTCTTCAGCGTTTCGACGAAACCGAAGCTGGCGAAGATCACCCCGATCGAGCCGACGATCGAGGACGGATCGGCGATGATCTCGTCGCCCGCCGTGGCAATGAAGTAGCCGCCCGATGCCGCCGCATCCTCGACGAATACCAGCACGGGCTTCTTGTTCTCGTCGGCAAGATCGCGAATGCGCTTCGAGATCAGCCGCGACTGCACCGCCGAACCGCCGGGCGAGTTGATGATGATGGCCACTGCAGGGGCGGATTTCACGGCGAAGGCGCGCTTCAGCAGCGGCGCCACCGCCTCGATGTTCAGCCGACCGGGACGCTGGTCCGCAGCGATCACGCCATGCAGGCGCACCACCGGAACAACCGGGCCGGTCTGCCCCATCGTACGTTTGATCCAGGACCGCAAACCCATGTGACGCCTCGTTTTTGACCGCGCAGATGTATGTGCCCGGCAGCGGGATTACCAGATGAGGCGAGACGTGCCGCGGAAGATGGCGTCGAACGCGGGGCGAAAACCGCGCCCTTCGGCTTCATGCATCGCCCGCGCCGCCAGCAAAGCGAAAGGCGCGCGCGAGCCCTTGATGCCGCGGATCAGCACCCGGCTTGCCGCCTCGCCCTCACGCGGCAGCAGCGGCAGCACGGAGACCGCGCCGAAACGCTGGGTGAACGCCACGAGGAGCAGCGGCAGCGCCTCGGCGACGTGGATGAAGATCACCTCGCCGCCCGGCGCGGCGTGGGTCGCCGCGGTCTTCACCCATGTGTCGAGCGCGGCGTCATCCATGTGTCGCGCGCCAGCCCGGGCACGCGTCGGCGCGGAGCCTCGCGTTGGATCAAAGAAGGGTGGGTTGGCGATGACGGTGCTGAAATGATCGGCGGCGAGCCCGGCAGCGGCCCGCAGCCGGCCCGGCGCCGTCAGGTCGAGGGTCAGCACCCTGGCGCGTTCGGCCATGCCGTTGCCGTGAATATTGAGGCTTGCCAGCGCCGCCATCGCCGGGTCTGCCTCCAGCAGCGTCGCGTGGAGCTGCGGCAGGTCGGCCATGGCCACCAATGACGCGGTACCGACCCCGGCCCCAAGATCGAGCAGGCTATGCGTATTGCCACGTACCGCAGCACCGAGCAGCACTGAGTCCAACCCCGCCCGAAACCCCTTTTCCGGCTGCGACACGGTGAGGCGGCCACCCAAAAAGGCGTCGCGCGTCAGCGTTTGTTGTTTTACAAGATCAGTGGCTTCGTCTACCCCCCTCCCCCCCCCCCCCCCCCCCCCCCCCCCCCCCCCCCCCCCCGCCCCCCCCCCCCCCCCCCCCGCCCCCCCCCCCCCCCCCCCCCCCCCCCCCCCCCCCCCCACCCCCCCCCCCCCCCCCCCCCCCCCCCCCCCCCCCCCCCCCCCCCCCCCCCCCCCCCCCCCCCTCCCCCCCCCCCCCCCCCCCCCCCCCCCCCCCCCCCCCCCCCCCCCCCCCCCCCCCCCCCCCCCCCCCCCCCCCCCCCCCCCCCCCCCCCCCCCCCCACC
>NZ_LAJE02000066.1 GCF_000970465.2 Devosia insulae DS-56 | reverse complement strand
GTATCTTCGCGCACTGAACGATCCCGACGCCACGTGCGTCTGCCCTGCGGTGGATGCACCACCTTCGCCAAACAAAGAGGCCCGGGATCGCTCCCGGGCCTCTTTGCATTCAATGGTGCTGCCGATTACTCGGCGGCTTCCTCGGCGATTTCCTTGCCGGTCGCCTGGTCGACGACCTTCATCGACAGGCGGACCTTGCCGCGCTCGTCGAAGCCGAGCAGCTTGACCCAGACCTTGTCGCCTTCCTTGACGACGTCGGTGGTCTTGCCGACGCGCTGGGCGGCGAGCTGGGAGATATGCACGAGGCCGTCCTTGGCGCCGAAGAAGTTCACGAACGCGCCGAAATCGGCGGTCTTGACCACGGTGCCCTGGTAGATGGCGCCAACTTCGGCTTCATCGGTGATCGACTTGATCCACTTGATGGCCGCATCGATCGAGGCGCCGTCCGAGGACGAGACCTTCACCGTGCCGTCGTCGTTGATGTCGATCTTGGCGCCGGTCTTTTCGACGATCTCGCGGATCACCTTGCCGCCGGTGCCGATCACTTCGCGGATCTTGTCGGTCGGGATGGTGATGGTCTCGATGCGCGGAGCGAACTCGCCCACCGTGGCGCGCGAGGTGTCGAGCGCCTTGGCCATCTCGCCGAGGATATGCTCGCGACCGCCCTTGGCCTGACCGAGCGCGACCTTCATGATCTCCTCGGTGATGCCGGCGATCTTGATGTCCATCTGCAGCGAGGTGATGCCGTCGGCAGTGCCCGCCACCTTGAAGTCCATGTCGCCGAGGTGATCTTCGTCACCCAGGATATCGGAGAGCACCGCAAAGCGGTCGCCTTCGAGGATCAGGCCCATGGCGATACCGGCCACCGGCTTCTTCAGCGGCACGCCCGCATCCATCAGTGCCAGCGAAGTGCCGCAGACGGTCGCCATCGAGGACGAGCCATTCGACTCGGTGATCTCGGAGACGACGCGGATGGTGTAGGGGAACTCTTCCGCCTTCGGACGCATCGGGTTGATGGCGCGCCAGGCGAGCTTGCCGTGGCCGATCTCGCGACGGCCGGGCGAGCCCATGCGGCCAGCTTCACCGACCGAGTAGGGCGGGAAGTTGTAGTGCAGCATGAAGTTCACCTTGCCGGTGCCTTCGAGGCTGTCGACGAACTGCTCGTCGTCGCCGGTGCCGAGCGTGGCAACGACGAGGGCCTGGGTCTCACCGCGGGTGAACAGCGCCGAACCGTGGGTACGCGGCAGGATGCCGACTTCGGCAACAATCGGGCGGACCGTCGTCAGGTCGCGGCCGTCGATGCGCGACTTGGTGTCGAGGATGTTCCAGCGGACGATCTTGGCCTGCAGGTTATGGACGACTTCGCCCAGGTCCTCGGCCGAGACGGTGCCGGCTTCGATCTGCGACGCATAGTGCGCCTTGACCTTGGCATTGGCAGCATCGACGGCGGCGTAGCGCTGCGCCTTGTCGGTGATCTTGTAGGCGGCGCGGAGGTCGGTCTCGGCCACCTTCAGCACGTCGGCTTCGAGTGCCGAGTAGTCCGGAGCGGTGAAATCACGCGGCTCCTTGGCGGCGAGCTCGGCCAGCTTGATGATGGCGTCGATGACCTTGCGCGAGGCTTCGTGACCGAACATCACGGCGCCGAGCATGATCTCCTCGGAAAGCTCCTGGGCTTCCGATTCCACCATCAGCACGGCGTCCTGGGTGCCGGCCATGACCAGATCGAGCTTGGACTCGGCGCGACGGTCGACGGCGAGGTTGAGGACGTATTCGCCATCAATGTAGCCGACGCGGGCGGCGCCGATCGGGCCCATGAACGGCACGCCCGAGATGGTCAGGGCCGCGGAGGCGGCGACCATGGCGAGCACGTCCGGGTTGTTCTCCATGTCGTGCTGCAGAACGGTGACGACCACCTGGGTCTCGTTCTTGTAGCCATCGGGGAAGAGCGGGCGGATCGGACGGTCGATCAGGCGCGAGGTCAGCGTCTCGTTCTCGGTCGGACGGCCTTCACGCTTGAAGTAGCCGCCCGGGATCTTGCCGGCGGCGAAGTACTTTTCCTGATAGTTGACCGTCAGCGGGAAGAAGTCCTGACCGGGCTTGGCGGATTTCGCCGAAACGACGGTGGCGAGCAGCACGGTCTCGCCGAGCGTGGCGAGCACGGCGCCGTCTGCCTGGCGGGCGATCTTGCCGGTCTCGAGGGTGAGGGGCTGGCCGCCCCAGTTCAGCTCAACTTTGTGGTAGTCGAAGTTGATGGGCATATCGTTGTCTTTCCATTCTGCCGGAAAGAGCGGGAACGCGGGGGCGTAGCCACCCCGCGAACTCTTCCGGTGTGCCAGCCGCCCGCCGCACCCCATGTGCGACTACGGCCCAAAATCGGCACGGTTCCGCGCTGACACCCTCCGGTCGGGGAGGGGCGGAACATGGACAAGACGATGAGCCGCTCATGTCTCTGGGAAAGAGGGTGCATCTGCACCGTGAGCGGCCGATGATCTCGCCATGCTCCGCGTAGTTCGTCAGCCTACGCAAATACCCGGCAGGTCTGCCGGGGTGGACCCGCGAGGCGTGCCTCGTGGGTCCAAGTCATAGTCGCAGCCCAGCCTTAACGGCGCAGGCCCAGACGCTCGATGAGCGCCTTGTAGCGCGCTTCGTCCGACTTCTTGACGTAGTCGAGGAGACGGCGGCGCGTCGAAACCATCTTCAACAGGCCACGGCGCGAATGGTTGTCCTTGCCGTGCAGCTTGAAGTGTTCGGTGAGATTGGCGATGCGTTCGGAGAGGATCGCGACCTGAACTTCCGGCGAGCCGGTATCGTCCTTCTTGGTGGCGTAATCCTTGATGAGCGCAGTCTTCCGCTCTGCGGTAATCGACATCGGAAAGGTCCTTTCAAACAGAGGATCATCGGGACGCTGCCACCCGGGATGTCGTCCAGGTGGAGCCATGAATAAGCGCCGGCCGGGCCGGAACTCGGGCGCTCTATAGGGGAAAGGGGCCGAGAACGCCAGTTATTTGTCGGAAGCCTGGGGTTCTGCCGCGCCGTTGAGGCTGTCGGAAGGATCGAGCGAGCTCAGCGGAATGGTGAAGCGCCATTCGATGCCGAGCTCGTGCACCTCGCGTTGCACCTCGCCATTGAGCGAGCGGCCGACCATGTTCTCGAGCACGGTGGTGCCAAAGCCGCGGCGCGGCGTGGCCTCGGCGGGAGCATTGCCGCTTTCGTGCCAGATAAAGCTTACCGCATCGCCAACCCGCTTCCAGGTCAGCTCGAGCCGGCCGCCATCCTTGGCGAAGGCGCCATACTTCACCGCGTTGGTCGCCAGTTCATGCGCCGCCATGCCGAGAATCTGCGCCGCCTGGGCGTTGAGCCGCAGCGACGGCCCGTCGACGATCACCCGCTCGCCATCGACCGGGCAGAACGGATCGATCTGGCTGACCAGCAACTCCTTGAGATCGACGCCGGCGACGCCATGCGCCAGCAGCAGGTCGGTCGAACGGGCAAGCCCGAAGATGCGGCGCTCGAAGTTCGAAACGAACTCGGGCACCGTATCGGCGCCGCGCGCCGTCTGCTTGGCCATGGCGGCAATCACCGTCATCTGGTTCTTCGAACGGTGCGCCAGCTCGCGCATCAGGAAGCGCACCTCGGTTTCGGCCGCCTGGCGGCGGCGCGACGCATCGCCGAGCGCGCTCGATACGGTTTCGATCTCCTCGATAGGGAAGGGACGGGCTTCGACCGGCTGGCCGGCGCCGAGGCGCTTCGCGTCAGCCTCGAGGCCATGCACCGAGCGGCCGATCTGCAGGCTGACCCCATAGACCACGAGCACCACCAGCGCCGCCAGCAGCACGCCGCCGGCGAGCAGCGACCAGAACGCGTCGGCCAAAGGCTTGGCCACAACGGCGCGATCGGCCCAGGCCACCAGCGTCCAGCCGGTGAGGGTCGAGCGCTGCGCCACCACGAGGTAATCCTTGCCCTCGGAAACGAGGCTGCGCCAGCCGGCGGTCGAGCCCAGCTCGTCGATCGGCGCGAGGTTGAAGGCATCACCGGTATTGCCGCCCTGGTCGGCGGCGGCGATGATCACGCCCTTCCTGTCGACCAGCGCCACGTGCCAACCCTCCGGCATGCGGCTCGCCAGCAGAGTATTCGACAGCTGGCTGGCGGCGCGGCTGAAGCCGAGGATCAGTGGCTGCTGGTTGGCCGGAAAGATCGGCTGCAGGATGTTGACCACCCATTGCTGCGACACCCGGCCGAATACCGCATCCGAGATCGCTACGTCACGGCTGTCGAAGGCCCGCTGTGCGGTTTCGACATCGCCGATCGGATTGGCCTGCTGTTCCGCCATCGGAACCCGAGTGGAGAGGTCCGAGGTCATGTCCGGGTGGACGAGGTAGACATAGGACGAGGTGTTCTCGAGCGCCACGCTGACCCGGGCGTGGAACTCGGGATAGGCGGCCGGGCTGAGCGGCGGCGTGGTGGCGAGGACGCGCAACGTGGTGATGTTGGCGTTGATCTCACGATCCACCGCCTGGACGATCGAGCGGGCATTGCCGGTGATCAGCGTCTCGACGACGCGCTCCTGCGCCTCATTGTTGCGCTGCAGCAGGATGGCGGAGAAAACAAAGGCGGGAACCAGCGCCACCAGCGCCAGGACGAACAGGTAGACGGCAATCGGCCGGGCGATAGGCCCGCGACGACGCGTAACAACGCTGCTCTCAGCCGGGCCGGGCCCGTCAGCCATCAAACACCCCGGCGGTAATCAACCCAAACCCCTGTGCACTGCAGTGCACGAGAACGCCCAATATCACCATTGGTTCCGGTGCTTGGGCAAGAATTGTCAGACGATGACGCGCTGCGGTTTGAACATGCCGGCCTCGACCCGGCCCAGCGCCACCGCAACGCCGGCGCTGCTGGCCCAGGCACTGTCGAGCGCGATCGGCGCCGAGGCGCCGCCGAGCAGCACGGGGTTGCCATGCCGCACGGCACTCACCTGGTCAGGGGTGAGCCGGATCTCGGGCAGCAGCGACAGCCCGGCGGAAACCGGCAGCAGCAGCGCATCGCGATCCGTAGCGGCCTCCAGCGTCGCGAGCGTCACCGCCCGCGCCGCATCGAACGGGCCGACGGCAGTGCGGCGGAGTTCGACGACATGGCCATACGTGCCGAGCTGCCGCGCCAGGTCGCGCGCCAGGGCCCGCACATAGGTGCCCTTCTCGCAGGTCATTTCCAGCCGGCTGATGTCGCCCTGATGTTCAATGAGCCGGAGCGCCTCGATATAGACCGGGCGCGCCGCCAGCTCGACCACCTCGCCGGCGCGCGCCAGATCATAGGCGCGCTCGCCATCGACCTTGATGGCGGAAAAGGCCGGAGGGGTCTGCATAATCTTCCCGGTAAAGCCGGGCAGCGCGGCGAGTATCTCGGCCGCGGATGGCCGCACCTCGGAACGGGCGCTGACCTCGCCCTCGGTATCGTCCGTGGTGGTCTCCTCGCCCCATTTGATGGCGAAGCGGTAGACCTTGGTGCCGTCCTGCACGGCGGGCACGGTCTTGGTCGCCTCACCCAGCGCGATCGGCAGGATGCCGGTCGCCAGCGGGTCGAGCGTTCCGGCATGGCCGGCCTTCTTCGCGCCGAACAGCCAACGGAGCTTCCCCACCGCCTGGGTGGAGGTCATGTCATAGGGCTTGTCGAGAACCAACCAACCGGAGACGTCGCGCTTCTGGCGCTTCTCGGTGGTCAATCTTCGTCCTCATCCTTCGCGATGTCGCGCTGCACGCGGTCGGAGCGCAGCAGCGCGTCGATCTTGCCGAACTCGTCAAAGGTGTTGTCGACGAAAAAGCGCAGATCCGGGGCGAACTTCAGATCGAGCTCGGGCGCCACGCGGCCGCGGATGAAGCGGTGGTGACGGTTGAGCGCCGCGACGATTTCCTCGGCGCCCACCCCGCCGAGCGGCATGATGTAGGCATTAGCGAGCTTGAGGTCCTGCGTCATGCGGACCTCGGGCACGGTGATGACCTTGCCTTCAAGCAGCGGATCCTCGATCTCGCCGCGGGCGAAGACGCCGGAAAGGGCGTGGCGCACCAGTTCGCCGACACGCAGCATGCGCTGGCTGGGACCGGTGGGCTTGTGGGTGTCGCGTTTCATCGGGGTGAGTTAGGCGCTTGGCGGCTTTCCGTCAACGGTAGCGGCCCCTGGTGGGGTCGCGGCCTTCCCCTCGATCAGCCGCTCGAGCCCGTCGAGGATGCGCTCCAGTCCGAAATCGAAGGCGAGATCGTGATCGCCAAGCCCGTAGAGTTCGCCGACCACCGCGCCCACCCGGCTCGCCACCGGATAGGGTGAGAAATCCATGGTCTGGAGGAACGGCTCGATGGTGTACCACCACTCGTCGTCGCTCATGCCGGTCTGCGCCTTGACCATCTTGGCGCGGACCACGTCGCGCACCGCCCCATGCACATAGTTGGCGACGAGGATGACGCACAGATCCATCTCGACTTCGCTCAGGCCCAGCCCATCGAAGACACTGAGGAAGTTGTCATAGGCGCGGATGGTGTTGGGGCCGAGCACCGGCCGGTGCGTGCCGATCTGCAGCGCCCAAGGATGGGCGAGGTAAAAGCTGCGAAAGCTGCGCGCCACCAGGGTCACATTGGCCCGCCAGTTGGCCGGGTGAAAGTCGGGGGTGGTGGGTTCCCCTGCCTGCCCGGTCGCGACGGCATCGAGCATCAGGTCGAGCAGCACCGCCTTATCCGGAATGTGGGTGTAAAAGCTCATCGGCGAGATGCCGACCGCTTCGGCAACCCGGCGGGTCGACACCGCACCGATCCCTTCGGCGTCGGCAATGGCAACGGCCGCCGCCACCAGCTCGGCGACGCTGAGCCGCGATTTTGGCCCGCGTTTGGGCGCCGGGGCCCGGCCCCACATCAGTTCCAGCGTCCGGATCGGATCGCCCAGACCGGCAATTTCCTCGGCCATCCAGCCTCCATAAAATAACTCTTTACAGTGTACAGGATTGGGTCTATCCAAACCCCGTACACTGCACAACGTTATATCCGCGCCCCGCGAAAGTCGAGATATCCATTCGGACATCCGGCGCGCGTGTCGAAAACCAGTCTGCTGACACGTCATGTCAGCAGGGCTGGATAGGCTTGTCCCAAGCGACTGTCCAACGTGAAGAGAACTGAGGAGTGAAGCAATGATCCATGCCCGCGGACTGAAGCGCAGCTTCAAGACCAAGGAAGGTGTGGTGGAGGCGGTGCGCGGCCTCGACCTTGATGTGGCGGAGGGCGAGCTGGTGGCGTTCCTCGGCCCCAATGGCGCCGGCAAATCCACCAGCGTGCGCATGCTGACGACGCTGTTGCCGCCCACCGAAGGCGCGGCGAGCGTTGCCGGCCATGATGTGCTGCGCGACGCCAACGCCGTGCGTCGCCGCATCGGCTATGTCGGCCAGGGCGCCGGCGCCGGCGGCTACAACAAGCTGCGCGACGAACTGCTGACGCAGGGTGCGGCGCAGCGGATGAGCAAGGCCGACTCGGCCCGGCGCGCCGACGAGCTGATCGGCATGCTGGAGCTCACCGGACTCGAGAAGCGCACCGGCATGAGTCTGTCGGGTGGGCAGAAGCGGCGCGTCGATATCGCGCTCGGCTTGATGCACAGCCCAAAGGTGCTGTTTCTCGACGAGCCCTCGACCGGGCTCGATCCGCATAGCCGGGCGAACCTCTGGGAGCACATCCTCAGGCTCAGGAAGTCGACCGGCATGACGATCTTTCTCACCACCCACTATCTCGACGAGGCCGATTCAATGGCCGAGCGGGTGATGATCATGGACAATGGCCTGGTCATCGCCAACGACACGCCGGAGCGGCTGAAGGCCAACCTCGCCGGCGACCGCATCACCATCGACGCCGACAACTCGCTGGTTGCCGCCGAGCTCGCCGCCAACCTCCCCGAGGCCCGCGAAATCAGCCGCGACGGCGCCCGGGTCGGGGTCACGGTGAAGGGCGGCGAAGCGGTGCTGCCGGAGTTCATCCGGGCGCTGGATCAGCGTGGCGCGCGCGTTCTCGCCGCCAACGTCCGTCGGCCGACGCTGGACGACGTGTTCCTCGGGTTGACCGGCCGCTCGCTGCGGGAGACCGCGGCATGAGAGGGCCATTCGCACCAATAAGAGGGCGAGGCTCAAGCAGCGTTGCCGCTCCTCGTTTCACTCGGATCGCGCAGCCAGCGGCTGCGAACCCCTCATCCGGCGCTGCGCGCCACCTTCTCCCTCAAGGGGAGAAGGAAGGGTGGTGGGTACGGATCGCGCCATCGCCTCTCTTCCCCTCTCCCCTTGAGGGAGAGGGTGCCTCGCGTAGCGAGGCGGGTGAGGGGCAGTACCAAATGGAGATTCACCCATGACCTTCTTCCGTGACGTCGCCACCTCGTTCACCCGCGAGATGAAACCCACCCTCGCCGATCCCTCATGGATGGCGTTCGGGCTGGTGCAGCCCATCCTCTACCTGGCGTTTTTCGTGCCACTGCTCAATGTCGGCGGTTCGACCGCCGAGGCGCTGCAGTGGTTCGTGCCGGGGATGATCGTGATGCTGACGCTGTTCGGCACCGCGATGGTCGGCTGGAGCCTCACCGAGGAACTGATGAGCGGGGTGCTGGAGCGCTTCCTCTCTACCCCGATGAGCCGACCGGCACTGATCTTCGGCCGCTCGCTCAAGGAGATGTTCCCGCTGGCGCTGCAGGCTCTGGCCTTGATCCTCCTCGCTTGGCCGTTCGGGCTGGCGCTCTATCCGATCCAGATGCTGTTCGGGCTGGCGCTCTTGGCGCTGTTCGGGGCCGGCGTGGCGGCGCTGTCCTATGCGCTGGCCATCGCGGCACGGCACAACACCTCGCTGTTCTACATGGTGAGCCAGTCGGTGGCGCTACCGCTGATGCTGCTGGGCGGAGTGCTGCTGCCGATCGAGAGCGGGCCGGGCTGGCTCTATATCGCCAGCCGCTTCAACCCGCTGACCTACCTGATCGAGGCGGAGCGGGCGCTGTTCGTCGGCGAGCTGTTCAGCACGACCGTCCTCTGGGGCGTGCTGGTGGCGCTCGGCACCGCGGTGGTCGGGCTCAGTATCGGCGCGCGGGCGATCAGGAAGGCGAGCCTCTAGCTATGATCCTCAACCACCTCAACCTCGCCGTCACCGACGCCGGCGAAGCGGCCGACTTCCTCGTCAGCTATTTCGGCATGCGACGGGAGCCGGGCGGCAACAAGAACTTCGTCGTGCTGCGGGACGATGCCGAAATCGTGCTGACGCTGATGAAGGACAAGCGCACCGCCTATCCGGGCAATTTCCACATCGGCTTCATCCACGAGTCGGAAGCCGACGTGGACGCCCTGAACCAGCGGTTGAAGACCGATGGCTTCGATGTGGCGCCGCCGGAGCGGCATCATGCCTGGACGTTCTATGTCGAGGCGCCCGGCGGCATCACGGTCGAAGTGCTGGCCTGAGTAAGACAACGAAAGGAATGGCCGATGAACGACACCAACATCCCCGTCCTGCCGAGCCGGGCCATCGAAGACAGCCCGGACCAGGCACGGGCGCTGGCGGCGCGGATCGAGCTCGCCGTGGCGATGGGACAGCAGCAGGTGGCGGAGGAGCTTTACCGCCGCCTGCTGGCACTGCCGCTGTCCGAGGCCGAGCGCGGGCGGATGCACGCCGAGTTCGCGGTGCTCGATCGGTTGGCATGAGGGGTTGCCAACCTCCAAAAGTCTATTTAACTAACTGGTAAAGTACGAAGAGGGTCAGCATGTACGGTTCGATCAAAATCCGCGGGGCGCGGGAGAACAATCTCAAGAACGTGTCGCTCGATATCCCGAAGCGGAAGATCACGGTGTTCACCGGAGTGTCGGGCTCGGGCAAATCCTCGCTGGTGTTCGGCACCATCGCGGCCGAGAGCCAGCGGCTGATCAACGAGACCTATCCGGCGTTCGTGCAGCAGTTCATGCCGCATTACGGCCAACCAGATGCCGACGAACTCGAGAATATCTCGGCCGCCATCATCGTCGACCAGCAGCGGCTGGGCGGCAACTCGCGCTCCACCGTCGCCACAGTCACCGATGCGGCACAGATGCTGCGGGTGATCTTCTCACGCTCTGCCGAACCAAAGCTCGGTGCGCCGGGGCTCTATTCCTACAACGACCCGCGCGGCATGTGCCCCGACTGCGAAGGCATCGGCCAGGTCGCGGCGATGGACATGAGCGCGGTGGTCGATGAGTCGAAGTCGCTCAACCAGGGCGCTTTGCTGCCCAAGGATTTTGCCGTCGACAGCTGGTGGTGGGAGATCTTCAACAATTCCGGGCTGTTCGACATGGACAAGCCGATCAGCAAATACAGCGCCGAGGAGCGGGAAAACCTGTTCAACCTCGACGATGGCCGGAAGATCAAGGTCGGCAAGATCGGCCTCACCTATGAAGGCGTGGTCAGCAAGCTGAAGAAGGGGCTGGGCAGCAAGGACCCGGAGAACCTGCAGCCGCATGTCCGCGCCGAGTACGACAGGATCTTCACCCGCGCCACCTGCCCGGCCTGTGGTGGCGCCCGGCTCAATACGGCGGCGCTCGGGAGCAAGGTCAACGGCAAGTCGATCGCCGAGTGCTCGGCGATGCAGGTTTCCGACCTCGCGCCGTTTGTCCGCTCGATCGAGGCACCCTCGATCAAGCCGATGATCGCGGCGCTGGCGGCGCGGCTCGAGAACCTCGTCACCATCGGGCTCGGCTATCTGAGCCTCGACCGCGAGAGCTCGACGCTGTCGGGAGGCGAAAGCCAGCGGGTGAAGATGGTGCGCCATCTCGGCTCGTCCTTGACCGACATCACCTATGTGTTCGATGAGCCCAGCGTCGGGCTCCATCCGCACGATGTGGCGCCGCTCGCCGGGCTGATGCAGCAGCTCAGGGACAAGGGCAACACGGTGCTGATCGTCGAGCACAAGCCCGACATGATCGCCATTGCCGACCATGTGGTCGATATGGGCCCGTTCGCCGGCAGCAAAGGCGGCGAGATCGTCTACGAGGGCGATTTCGACGGACTGCTCAAATCCGGCACGCTGACCGGCAACCACATGAAAAAGCACCAGCCGATCAAGGCCGATGGCCGCAAGGCCAGGGGTCAGCTGAAGATCGCCAATGCGAAAACCAACAACCTGCGCGATGTGTCGGTGTCGATCCCCGAGGGCGTGCTCACCGTGGTCACCGGCGTTGCCGGCGCCGGCAAGAGTTCGCTGATTCAGGGTTCGCTGCCGGCCGCCTACCCCGACACGGTGATCATCGATCAGAACCTCAACCGCGGCTCGTCGCGCTCCAACACCGCCACCTATACCGGCATCCTCGACACGGTTCGCAAAACCTTCGCCAAGGCCAACGGCGTCGACGCGGCCTTGTTCTCAGCCAACTCGAAGGGCGCCTGCCCGGACTGCAAAGGCCTCGGGGTCACCTACACCGACCTCGCGCACATGGATCCGGTGGCGAGCGTCTGTGAGACCTGCGAGGGCAAGCGCTTCACCGAAGAAGTGCTGCAGCACAAGCTGCGGGGCAAGGCGATCAGCGACGTCTACGAGATGAGCGTTTCGGAGGCGACCGAGTTCTTCACCGAGCCGGCCATCGCCAAGATTTTGAGGGGGCTCGACGATGTCGGGCTCGGCTATCTCACCCTGGGGCAGCCGCTCTCCACCCTCTCGGGTGGCGAACGCCAGCGCCTGAAGCTAGCGGCAGAGCTCGGCAAATCCGGCAATATCTACGTGCTGGACGAACCCACCACCGGGCTCCACATGAACGACGTCGACACCCTGATCGGGCTGTTCGACCGGCTGGTCGACGCCGGCTCGACGGTGATCGTCATCGAGCACAATCTCGACGTGATCAGCCGGGCCGACTGGGTGATCGACCTCGGGCCCGGGGCCGGCAATGACGGCGGCAGCGTGGTGTTCGAAGGGACGCCGACGGGCCTGCGCGGGGCGAAGGGCAGTCTTACGGGAGCGGCACTGGCGGCTCGGGGGTAGGCGACGAAGGCGCTGACTGAGGCAGACGGCCCCCTCCCATCCTCCCCCATAAAGGGGGAGGTGCCCTGCCGGTTTGCTTGGCACGATCGAAGACAGAGCCTCGACTCTTCACCTCCCCCTTTATGGGGGAGGCCGGGAGGGGGCCGTCTCTATCAGTCGGGCAGCTTCTCCAGTGCCACCACGTCCTGCAACTCCTTCGCCCGCGCCTGGAACGCCTTGGCATCCACCGGCCAGGTCTCAGGGTTGGACGGGTCGAACGCCCGGCCCTTCCATTCCTGGTAGACCATGGCGATACCGGTGTCGGTTTTCCGGAACACCGCGACCATTACTTCGCCCAACCCACGCAGCTTGCCATTGTCCTTGTAGGCGCCGCAGGTCATGCCGAGGGCCGGAAAGAACGTCTCTGTCTCCTCGCCGAAGTTGAAGAAGCCGAGCGCCTCGTCCTTACAGATCTGCGAGTAGCCGTACATGGTGGCGCGGCGGTAGTCGTCGAGGCTGCGGCCGGGCTGCAGGGTGAGCCGCGCGGCGTAGGTGGTGGTCCAGTTGTCGACCGACTCGCCCTTCGGGAAGAACTCGACGAAAGCCTGCGTGGCGTCACCATAGGTGTTCGATTCGACCAGCGGCAGCAGATCGGGTGCGAGCCGCTCAGCCGGCGTAAGCCAGTCCGGCGTCGGCAGCACGAAGCGATGGCCGAGCGCCCTGAAACTGAGGTTCACGCCATCGCGGCCAAGCGTCGGCGTCTCCTGCGCCAGGATGGGCGAGGCGGCCAACAGGGCCAGAATAAACAACAGGGTCCGCATCGACATCCTCCCGACGAAGCGGGCGGAACCTATGCGGGTGCGGCGCGGGAGTCGAGCGGGCTTGCGCGACTCATAAGTATTGGCTTATGTGTTGGATATGGAAGCAGATATCTTCAAGGCGCTGGCCGACCCGAATCGCCGCGCCATGCTGGAACGGCTGGCCTCCGGCGAGCTGACCGGCTCGGCGCTGGGCGAGGGCTTTGCCATTTCGCAGCCGGCGATGTCGCAACACATCGCAGTACTGCGCGGCGCCGGGCTGATCCGTGAACGGCGCGAGGGACGGAGCGTCCACTACGCAGTGAACCCCGACGGCATGGCGCCGCTGCATGACTGGCTGAGCCGCTACCAGGCGTTCTGGCCCGAGCGGCTCGGCCGCCTCAAGGACTTCCTCAAGGAGATGGATCAATGAGCGAATCCGAAGCCGAGCGCGTGACGGTCGAATGTGGGCTCGACGCCGCGCCGGAAAAGGTGTGGCGGGCGCTGTCGATCCCGGCCTATCGCGATGCCTGGCTGCTGCCCGACGGTGATGGCGAACGCTTCACCGCTGAAGTCGTGGAGGCGGTGCCGCCCCATCGGCTGCGGCTCAGCTGGCGCGAGGGCGATGCCGAAGGAGAGCTGGTGACCTTCACGCTCGAGGCGACACCCGATGGCGGCACCTGGCTGCGGCTGGTGCACGACCGAGCGCCAATAGAGGTGCCGATCCCGGCCAATACCAACACCATGATGCTCCGGGCCGCGTAAGCCCCAACTCATCACCCAAAGCCGTTCTGAAGGAGGTTGCCGATGCGCGACATGATGCAGCTCGTCCCTATGGTCATCGAACAGTCGAGCCGCGGGGAGCGTTCGTTCGATATCTTCTCGCGGCTGCTGCGCGAGCGGATCATTTTCGTCAATGGCGAGGTCGAGGATCAGATGGCGGCGCTGATCTGCGCGCAGCTGCTGTTCCTTGAATCCGAGAACCCGGGCAAGGAAATCTCGCTCTATATCAACTCGCCCGGCGGGGTGGTGACGGCGGGACTCGCCATCTACGACACCATGCAGTTCATCAAATCGCCGGTGTCGACGCTCTGCATGGGCACCGCCTATTCGATGGGCTCGTTCCTCCTCGCCGGCGGCGCGCCGGGCCGGCGCATGGCGCTGCCCAATGCCTCGATCCTGGTGCACCAGCCCTCGGGTGGCGCCCAGGGCAAGGTCACCGACGTCTTGATCCATGCCGAGGAGAGCCAGAAGGTGAAGGCGCGGATCAATCGGATCTATTCGAAGCACTGCGGCCGCACCATCGAGGAAGTCGAACGCACCCTCGACCGTGACCGCTATATGTCGCCGGAAGAGGCGCGGGACTGGGGACTGATCGACGCGATCTTCACCGAGCGGGCGGAGCTGGCGATGCCGATACCGGAGCTGCCGGTGGGGCGGTAGTCGGAGAAAGTTCTGTACGGGCGGACGCTCCCGCGTCCCCTCTCCCCTCTGGGGAGAGGGTTAGGGTGAGGGGTAGCCAAGCGCACCAGGCAAACGAGAGCCGGTGCAATGCTGCGCAAATGCTTGAAGTCGGTGTGCTTGGCGCCCCTCACCCCGGCCCTCTCCCCAGAGGGGCGAGGGGGCGGTGTGGCACGGCCAGCGCCACGCGCTACCGATACCCCTGGGCCTGCAGCTCGAACAACTCAGCATATCTCCCGCCATTCGCCATCAGCTCGCCATGGGTGCCCTGCTCTTCCACCTTGCCGTCGGCCAGCACGACGATGCGGTCGGCCATGCGGACGGTGGAGAAGCGGTGCGAGATCAGCACCGCCGTGGTGCCTTCGGCGAGGTTCTTGAAGCGGGTGAACACTTCGGCTTCGGCACGCGCGTCGAGCGCCGCGGTCGGTTCATCGAGGATGATGATCTCGGCATTGCGCATATAGGCGCGGGCAATGGCGATCTTCTGCCATTCGCCGCCTGACAGATCCTGGCCCTTCAAGAAGGTGCGACCGAGCATCTGGTCGTAACCCTCGGGGAGTTTGCGGATCACCGGGTCGGCAAGGCTCTGCTCGGCGGCCGAGACGATGCGGTCGCGGTCGCCGGCCACCTCGATGCGGCCGACCCCGATATTGTCCGAGGCGGTAAAGCTGTAGCGCAGGAAATCCTGGAAGATGACGCCGATATGGGTGCGCAGATCCGCCGTGGCGAACTCCTTGAGGTCGATGCCATCAAGGGTGATGCGGCCTTCGTCCGGGTCGTAGAGCCGGGTCATCAGCTTGACGATGGTGGTCTTGCCGGCGCCGTTCTCGCCCACCAGCGCCAGCGTCTCGCCGGCCGGCACGGCGAAACTCAGGTTGCGCACCGCCCAGTTTTCCGAGCCCGGATAGCGGAAGCCGACATTTTCGAACACCAGCCCCTGCTTCACCGGTAGCGGGAAAGCTTTCGGGTGTTTGGGGTCGAGGATGGTCGGCTTGATCTCGAAGAAGCTGAACAGGTCGTCGAGATAGAGCGATTGCCCGGCGATCTGGGTGAAGCCGATCAGGATCTGCTGCAGGTAGCCGTTGAGCTGCGAAAAACTGCCCGACAGGAACACCAGCGTGCCGATGGAGAACTCGCCATGCAGGGTCCGCCAGACGATATAGGCATAGGCGGCATAGTAGGTAAGGGTCGAGATCGAGGCGAGCAAGCCGGTCTGCAGGGCGCGCTTGATCGAGAGGTTCCGGTTCTCGATCAGGATCTGCTCCGATAGCCCCCTGAAGCGACCGGAGAGGAACTCGCCGAGCCCGAACAGCTTGATCTCCTTGGCGCTGTCGGCGCTGGCGCCGATCTGACGCAGGTACTCGAGCTGCCGCCGCTCGGGCGAGCGGTTATGCGAGATCCAGTAGGCCAGCCGGTTGAAGCGGAACTCGCCCCACACCGCCGGAATCAGCGCCAGCGCCAGGAGCCCAATCAGCAGCGGCGCATAGACGAAGAGGCCGGCGGCGAGCGCAATAGCGGTGATCATCGCCTGCGCCTGGCCGAACACCTGCGAGATGACGGTCGAACGTGACGAGGCCTGCCGCCGCGCCCGCTCCAGCCGGTCCTGGTATTCCGACTGCTCGAAATGCTTCAGATCGAGTTTGGCGGCATGCTCCATCAGCTCGAGGCTGACGGCGTTGGAGTGGCTCTCGCCGAGGATATTGTCGACCACGTTGATGGCGCGATTGAAGGCATCGCGGGCGAAGACCAGCACGAACTCGCCAGCCAGCAGCGCCATCAGGAAGCTGAGCCGACCGCTTTCCAGCCAGTCGCTCAGTTCGGGGCCGGGCACGCCGAGGCTGGTTTGATGCACCACCTCATCGATAATCAGCTTGGTCAGCAGCAGCACCAGCGGCGGCTGGATGGCGACCACCAGCCGCAGCGCAATACTCAAGCCCATCAGCCAGGGGCTGGTGCGCCACATCTGGGCGAACAGCCGGCCGAGATGGCGAAACGTCTTCAGCCGCTCGCCCTTGTCGAACGGCAAGGCATCGGGAATGTCCGGGCCGTTCGCCCCTCGTCCCCCGCCGACTCTGCCGCCAACACCACGCATCGAAAATCATCCTGAAACAGGAGAACAACTCTAGGGTGGAGCGCGTTGCGGCGAAACCAGCAATTCGGGCAGGTGGGCGTACCGGTCAGGGGGCGGCCTGGTGCGACAGCCGGTCGATGTCCTCGCCGAACGCCGTCATCTCATCCCGGTCGGCGAACGCGGTAAGCGGCACGATCAGCGCCTCGGGCGGCGCGGTGATGAAGACGTGGGACTTGCCGATGGCGACATCGGCGATGGTTTCGTAGGCGATGAACAGCTGCCGCTCGGCCGTTGTCACTGCGAGATGGTCACCCCATTGCTCCAGCGTCACCACCATAGGCGCGGGAATGCGGCGACGCGCCCGGCGGTGCGTTGCGAGCGTCATCACTGTAGCGGCCAGCGCGTAGGCGATGCCGACCAGCGCCAGTGCTACGAGCCAGAAGCGCCAGCCCCATTCCGGCCCGAGCCACTCGGCTGGCAGGAACGCCACGAGGCCTCCGGCGACCGCCAGCCAGACGAGCAGCAGCCACTTGCGCCAACCGACCAGCTCGCGCGGCAGGGCCTCGTAGGCCAGCGCATCGGCGGTGGTCAGGGTGTAGGTGAGGGTGAGGAGGGGTTCGTCACGAAAGGGCACTACACCTGCTCGGCTCTGGCACTTCGGTTAACTAGTTCAACGAAGCTGTCGCGCGCATCCAAGTCGGGAAATGCTCGATTGGGTACCAGCAGACCCTGCGCCCCGAAGGTAACTAGGATGCCTTCCTTCGTGAGCTCTGCCGCCCTCACGGTCCGCCAATCCAACCAGTGCGAGGAAAACTCGTCGCTATGCGTGAGGCCCCGCTCGTCGACCGCGACAGTTGTCGAGCGAACCGGCTCAAACCTCTGCAATCGCCGAATGAAATATCCGAGGCACCGTCTCCGAAAGACCTTTTCCCAGAGGTAGTAGGCAGCAAGTAGGGTGGCTATCATTGTCACCATATCGGCTCCGCGCCATAGGCTGCCGACATAGCCTGAGATCAACGTCGCAATCACGATTACAGCTGCGTAGTAAGGCACGATCGCCCACCTGACCAAATAGTCGAGCGGCCTCAGCAGGCTCTTTCTCATGCGGTTATGCGCGGCGGCTACCTCTCGATAGTCCGGCACGTAATGAAACGACATGCTTTGCACGCGGTACACCAAATGAATCGGGCACAGACTTACATCTGTGCCCGAGCTTCAATCTGAGTGTAAAGAGGCTTACAGCGAACGGACCACGCTCTCGACGCGGAAGCATTCGATGACGTCGCCGGCGCGGATGTCTTCGTAGTTTTCGAAGGCCATGCCGCATTCCTGGCCGACCGGCACTTCCTTGACTTCATCCTTGAAGCGCTTGAGCGTCTTCAGCTTGCCTTCGTGGATCACCACGTTGTCGCGCAACAGGCGCACGCCGGCGCCGCGTTCGACAATGCCCTCGGTAACCTGGCAGCCGGCGACCTTGCCGACCTTGGTGATCTGGAACACTTCCTTGATCGAAGCGTAGCCGATGAAGGTCTCGCGACGCTCCGGCTTGAGCAGGCCCGACATCGCTGCCTTCACGTCATCCACGAGGTCGTAGATGATGTTGTAGTAGCGGATTTCGATGCCCTCGCGGGTGGCGAGGTCAGAGGCCTGCTTGTTGGCACGGACGTTGAAGCCGATGATGATGGCGTTCGAAGCGGACGCCAGCGTCACGTCGGATTCGGTGATGGCGCCGACGCCACTCATCAGGATCTGCGCCGACACTTCGTCGGTCGAGAGCTTGTTGAGCGAGGCGTTGATCGCTTCGACCGAGCCCTGCACGTCACCCTTGATGATCAGCGGGAACTTGGCGATGCCCGAGGCCTTGAGCTGATTCATCATCTGCTCGAGGCTGGTGGCGCCGCCGCCCGCGGTCTTCTCGCGGATCAGGCGCTGGCGATACTCGGTGACTTCACGGGCCCGCGCTTCGCTCTCGACCACACTGAAGCGGTCGCCGGCCGACGGCACGCCGGTAAAGCCCAGCACTTCCACCGGAATGGACGGGCCGGCTTCCTTCACCTGCTCGCCCTGATCGTTGATCAGCGCACGGACGCGGGCAAACTCGGTGCCGGCGACGACAATGTCGCCGATCGACAGCGTGCCGCGCTGCACCAGCACCGTCGCCACCGCACCGCGGCCGCGATCGAGCTTGGCTTCGATGACCAGGCCCTCGGCGCGCCCATCGCGGGCCACCTTGAGCTCCAGCACTTCGGCCTGCAGCAGGATGGTTTCGAGCAGCTTGTCGAGGCCGGCCTTGGTGACCGCCGAGACTTCCACGTCGAGCACATCGCCGCCCATCGATTCGACGAACACCTCGTGCTGCAGCAGTTCGGTGCGAACGCGCTGCGGATTGGCCGAGGGCTTATCCATCTTGTTGATGGCGACGATGATCGGAACCCCGGCCGCCTTGGCGTGCTTGATGGATTCGATGGTCTGCGGCATGACGCCGTCATCGGCCGCCACCACCAGCACCGCGATATCGGTGGCCTGGGCGCCGCGGGCACGCATGGCGGTGAACGCCTCGTGGCCCGGGGTGTCGAGGAAGGTGATCTTCTGGCCGTTCTTTTCGACCTGATAGGCACCGATGTGCTGGGTGATGCCGCCGGCTTCACCGGAGACCACGTTGGTCTCGCGGATGGCGTCGAGCAAAGAGGTCTTACCGTGGTCGACGTGACCCATGATGGTCACCACCGGCGCGCGGTTGGTCAGGTCCTCGGCCTTGTCGTCGGCCGGGATGTCATAGAGACCCTCTTCCACGTCGGCGTCGGAGACGCGCTTGACGGTGTGGCCGAGTTCGGTGGCGATCAGTTCGGCGGTATCGCTGTCGATGACGTCGGTGATCTTCACCATCTGGCCCTGGGCCATCAGGATCTTGATGATGTCGACGGCACGTTCGGCCATGCGGTTGGCCAGTTCCTGGACGGTGATCGCCTCGGGAATGGTCACTTCACGGCTGAGCTTGGGCGCCTGCTGCTGGTTGCGGCCCATCTTCTTGTCGCGACGGCGACGCATGGCGGCCAGCGACGGCCCCTTGTCGCGATCGGATTCCGAGCCGGCATTGGTGACGGTCAGGCGGGCCCGGGCGAAAGCTTCCTCGCCGGCGCGACGGGTCGGACGCTCGGGCGTTGCTGCAACGCGGGCAGCGCCGCCACGACGGGCGTTCTCGAGCTCAGCGGCGTTGACCAGCGGACGCGCTGCGGGAGCCGTACGAGTCTTGCGGCCATCGGCTTCCGACGGCGGCGTCGGCGGCAGGTCGGCTGTCGGAGCAGCCGGACGAGCACCGGGCGTTGCCGCGGCGCGACGTGCCGGCGACACGCGCGGCTCACGCGACACGGTCGAGATTTCCGACACGGCCTCGAGAGCCCGCTCGCCTTCGGCGGCCAGTTGCTTTGCCTCTTCGGCTTTCTGCGCTTCTTCGCGGAGGGCGCGGCGACGCGCATCTTCCTCGATGCGGCGGGCCTCTTCGGCGCGGGCGCGGGCTTCGTCCTCGGCCTGGCGGCCGGCGGCTTCACGCAGCGCGCGGGCCCGGGCATCGGCCTCGGTAGCGCTCAGCCCACCACCCGGACGCGGTGCGGAGCCCGAACGGAGCGGCGGCCGGCCCTGGTTGGACTGGTACGGGCGATTGCCCGACGGCGCACCCGACGAAGCGGGGCGACCCGAATTCTGGGACGGGGCACCGCCACCACCACCCTGCGGCGGGCGCGGCGTGTGTGGGGTGTGCGGCGTGTGCACCGGCGCGCCGGGCGGCACAAAACGGGTGCGCTTCTCGACGACCACAGTGTTCCGCGACGAACGTGCCACATTGGGGCGTGCCCCCATCGAGGGGCCTCCCTTCAATGACAGCGTCTTCTTGCCGCCGGCACCAGAATCTTCGCGCTTGTCGTCGTTATCAGCCATGTAACTCGCGTCTTCCTTCACGAAACCTGTCCAAGAAAGCGCGGCTTCGCGCTCTCTGACCAAGTCCGATTGTAGGGCTCAGGGGGCGGCATAGCGCTGCTGCGCCGCTCAAACAACCCGTCTAGTTGGCGATGTAACGAGCCAGCCTTTCGGCTCGTTGCACTGCCGCCTGGGCCGCGCCCCCCTTGATGAGCGCAGCATGTATCACATTTTCGATCCCGAGTGCCAAACCCATTTGACCCGAATCGAGCAATTCGAAATGCGGAGTTAAGACGGGCTCAAAACCCGCCTCTTCCGCCGCCATCGTGTAGCCCTTGAGCGAACCCAGGAGCTTGTTTCGGCCATCCTCGGCCGCGTCCGTCGCGGTCAGGAGGCCCTGCACTTCACCCGCCTCGATCGCCGCCTTGACCTTGGTCGAGCCGGTCACCAGTTGCCCCGCCTTGCGCGCCAGGGAGAGCGAGTTGAGAAACCGCTCCTCGAGCCGGCGCCGGGTCAATCCGGCGAGATCGTCGGGCACCTTCACCTCGGCCTTGAGGCTTTTGGCGAAGGCCTTCTTCTTTTGCGCCTCGGCCACTTGTCTGTGGCCAAGGCTGATCCAGACGCCGCGACCTTCGGCCTTGCCGTCGGTATCGGGCACCACCTCGCCGTCGGGTGAGACGGCGAAGCGGATCAGTTCGGCAATCGGCTTCACCTCACGGGTGAGGGCACATTGCCTTTCGGTTTCTTCGCGACGCGGCACCGGGCTTCAGATCACCCGATTACGCGGGCGCCCCTTCTTCCAGCTCGGTGGCCTCATCGGCCACGGCGAGATCGGCTTCGGTGATCCAGCCGGCCTTGAGACGGGCCTGCAGGATCATTTCCTCGGCTTCCTCACGGCTCACCGGGAAATCCTTGAAGGTGCCCTCGAACCGCTTGGTCTCGCCGTCCTTGCGCTCGGTCCAGCCTACCAGATCGTCGGCGGCGCAACCGGCAAAGTCCTCGACGCTCTTGATCTCTTCCTTGCCCAGCGCGACGAGCATCGCCGCGTTCAGGCCCGGGATCTCATAGAGCTCGTCCAGGACGCCGAGCTTGATGCGCTCGTCGTCATTGGCCTTCTCGATCGCCGCCAGGTAGTCGGAAGCGCGCTGCTGGATTTCCGCCGCGGTCTCTTCGTCAAAACCCTGGATCGAGGCGATTTCCGAAGCGTCGATATAGGCGAGTTCCTCGACCGAGGAGAAGCCTTCGGAAGCCAGTAGTTGGGCAACCATCTCGTCAACATCAAGGGCCTGCATGAACAAAGCAGAGCGCTCGGTGAATTCCTTCTGGCGACGCTCGGACTCTTCGGCCTCGGTGAGGATGTCGATATCCCAGCCGATCAGCTGCGAGGCGAGGCGGACGTTCTGGCCGCGGCGGCCGATGGCGAGCGAAAGCTGCTCATCGGGCACCACCACTTCGATGCGCTCGGCCTGCTCGTCGAGCACCACCTTGGCGACATCAGCCGGCTGCAGCGCCGACACGACGAGGTCGGCGATCGATTCGGTCCACGGAATGATGTCGATCTTTTCGCCCTGGAGTTCCGCGACCACCGCCTGGACGCGCGAGCCGCGCATACCGACGCAGGCGCCGACCGGGTCGATCGAGGAATCGGACGAGGTCACGGCGATCTTGGCGCGGCTGCCCGGGTCGCGGGCGATCGAGCGGATGGTGATGATGCCGTCGTAGATCTCCGGCACTTCCTGCATGAACAGCTTGGCCATGAACTGCGGATGGGTGCGGGAGAGGAAAATCTGCGGACCGCGCTGCTCGCGGCGCACGTCATAGATATAGGCGCGGACGCGGTCGCCGTAGCGATAGAGCTCGCGGGGGATCAGTTCGTCGCGGCGGATAATGGCTTCGCCACGACCGAGGTCAACGATGACGTTGCCGTACTCGACGCGCTTGACCGTGCCGTTGACGATCTCACCGACGCGATTGATGTACTCTTCATACATGCGGTCGCGCTCGGCATCGCGCACCTTCTGCACGATCACTTGCTTCGCCGACTGGGCGGCAATGCGGCCGAACTCGATCGGCGGCAGCGGCTCGGTGAGGAAGTCGCCGAGCTTGGCGGCGTCGTTCTTCGCCTTGGCATACTTGAGCTCGATCTGGCGCCCGGGCTCTTCCACCGCCTCGACCACTTCGAGCAGCCGCCACAGGCGCAGCTCGCCGGTCTTGGGGTTGATCTCGGCGCGGACATTGGTCTCGGCGCCGTAGCGGGTCTTGGCCGCCTTCTCGATCGCGTCCTGCATCGACTCGATGACGATCATGCGATCGATCGACTTCTCGCGGGCGACGGCATCAGCGATCTGGAGCAGCTCCAGGCGGTTCGCGCTAACGGCCATTTAGTGTGTCTCCTCAGTGGAAGCGTCTTTTTCAGATTCAGATTTTGAGTGGTCGGCGTCCTCGGCCGTGTCGGCCTCCGGATCGTCCGAGAGTTCGACCGTCTCGATCTCCGCATCGTCGTCGATGGGGAATTCGGCCTGGTCGACCTGCGCCATGTTCATCAGCTTGTCGGTCATCACCAGCTTGGCTTCGGCCAACAGCGTCAACGGCAGGCGGAAATCCGGATCGGTGCCCTTGGGCACGTCGGGCAGGGTGATGACGACGTGGTCGGCATCGACCGCCTTGATCAACCCGCGGAAGCGGCGGCGGCCATCGAGCAGGTCACTCAGTTCGACCTTGGCCTCGTGGCCGATATAGGCGGCGAAATCGCGGGCCCGCACCAGCGGCCGGTCGATTCCGGGCGACGACACTTCGAGGTGATACTCGCGGTCGATCGGATCCTCGACGTCGAGTACCGGCGAAACGTCTTTGCTCAGCCGCTCGCAGTCGGTGATGTTGAAGCGGCCATTGCCGTCTTCAGCCATGATCTGCAGCGTCAGGCCATTCTCCTGCGTCATCTTGATCCGCACGAGGCTGTAGCCGAGATCATTGGCGACGGGCTCGACGATGCGGGCGATCCGCTGCTCGAGGCCGGTCTCTTTGATGTAACGCTTTTCGGTGAGGTCGAACGTCATCTTTTTCCTCGCGGGCCTTACCGGCGTTGGCGAGCGCTGGTTGCGCTCGAAACGCCTGGCCCTCCGGCGGGGCGGCCGAAACGTCGGCCGTGGTCCTCGCTTTGCTCGTCCAGTTTGCCCCTGGCCCCAAGAAAACAAAAAGAGCGGGGGCCCGGTCGGCACCCCACTCTCGCTTAGAGCCAGAGATGTTGTTGGCGCTCATATAGCGCCGATGGCCGTCCGGCGCAAGGTCATGCGTCCGGCCTGTGCTTGCCGCCTCCAGCCGCTATGGTGCTAACTAGGATTCGAACCGGAGCAGGACTGATGAAGACACGCGCGGCAGTGGCATTCGCGGCGAAGAAACCGCTCGAAATCGTCGAGCTCGATCTCGAGGGCCCCAAGGCCGGCGAAGTGCTGGTCGAGATCAAGGCCACCGGCATCTGCCACACCGATGCGTTCACGCTGTCGGGCGCCGACCCGGAGGGATTGTTCCCGTCGATCCTCGGCCATGAGGGCGCCGGCGTAGTACTGGAAGTCGGCGCCGGCGTCACCAGCCTCAAGCCGGGCGACCATGTGATCCCGCTCTATACCCCCGAATGCCGGGAGTGCCCGAGCTGCCTGAGCCGCAAGACCAACCTCTGCACGGCGATCCGCGCCACCCAGGGCAAGGGCCTGATGCCGGACGGCACCTCGCGCTTTTCCTACAAGGGCGAGACCATCTACCACTATATGGGCTGCTCGACCTTTTCGAACCATACGGTGTTGCCCGAGATCGCGCTGGCGAAGATCGACCCGAGGGCGCCGTTCGACAAGGTGTTCTATATCGGCTGCGGCGTTACCACCGGGGTGGGCGCGGTGCTCAACACCGCCAAGGTCGAGGCCGGCGCCACCGCCGTGGTGTTCGGGCTGGGTGGTATCGGGCTCAACGTGGTGCAGGGGCTGAAGCTCGCCGGCGCCGACATGATCATCGGCGTCGACATCAATAACGACAAGCGCGCCTGGGGCGAGCGCTTCGGCATGACGCATTTCGTCAACCCCAGGGAAATCGAGGGCGACATCGTCCCGCACCTGGTTGCCCTCACCAGGCGCGGAGCCGACCAGATCGGCGGCGCCGACTACACCTTCGATTGCACCGGCAACACCACGGTGATGCGGCAGGCGCTGGAAGCGAGCCATCGCGGCTGGGGCAAATCGGTGGTGATCGGGGTGGCCGGCGCCGGCCAGGAAATCTCCACCCGTCCGTTCCAGCTGGTCACCGGCCGCACCTGGATGGGCACCGCCTTCGGCGGGGCGAGGGGGCGTACCGATGTGCCGAAAATCGTCGACTGGTACATGAGCGGCAAGCTCGAGATCGACCCGATGATCACCCACACGCTCAGGCTCGAGGACATCAACCAGGGGTTCGAGCTGATGCACCACGGCGAGAGTATTCGCAGCGTGGTGCTGTTTTAGGGGGCTCTACCCCGGCCGCGAGCTCTAACTGCTCACGGGGTGTGCAGTCGGGCTCCCTGGAAGTGGCTAAAGCCCCAATCGCACCCGCAGCTCGGCCTCGGTCATGCTGCCGGGGCTGGCGCCTTTGGCCACCAGTTCGTGGCCCACTGTCACCAACCCGGCATTGAGCGGCGTTGGCACGCCATGCAGCCGGCCGAGGAGGACGATTTCGCCGTTGAGATAGTCGGTTTCGATGGTGCCGGCGCCGCGCTTCAGGCTTTGGATCGAGGAGCCGCCGGTGCGGGTGACGCCGGCGACGGCGCCCATCTCCATCAGGCCCTTGCGGCGTGGATCGGCATTGCCGACTGCCACCCAGTCGATGCCGGCGGCGGCATAGACGGCTTCCGCCTCGGCCTGGATCGCCTCCAGCAGCGGGCCGGAGCGGCTGCCGTGGCCTAGCGCTGCCTCGACGACGTTGCCGAGATTGTCGCGCAGCTTGCCGTATTTGGAGCGCATCACCTGCTCGAGCGGAAAGGCAGCAAAGCCGGCGCTGTCGAAGGCGGTGGCGATCGCCGCGACGTTGTCGTCGAGCCCATGAGGGTAGCGGCCGAGGTCGGTGAGCCCGCGCTTCGGCGTGCCGTAGCAGATCACTTCGCCCGGCGTCACATAGTCGGCCGGCAGCATCACCGTCATCGCATAGACATTGGGAAACAGCCGCAGCGCCAGCCGTTCGTTGTTGACGCCGTTCTGGGCGCAAACCACGGCCTGCGTCGTGACACCGGCGGCCCGCAGCTCGTCGAGCGCCGGGGCGGTGTGCTGGCCCTTCATGGTGAGAAAGATGACATCGTCGGGCCGGAACTCAAGCTCGTCAGGCGCGCCGACCACCGGGAAGTTCACCAGTTGCGACCCTGTGGTGGCGCGGAAGGTGAGGCCGCCATTGGCCCGGATCGCCGCCAGCATATCGCCGCGGGCGATGCCGACCGCGTCGTGACCGGCGCTGGCGAGGGAGGCTGCGAAGGTGCCGCCGATGGCACCGACGCCGTAGATGATGAACCGCATGCTGGACTCCTTTGGTCCAGCTTGGCGGCAATGGGCGGCCCGAGCAAGGCAGCCCATAGTACGAGAAGGAGTGGCCGGCGGCGGGGTTCACGTACCCAGCGCTTGTCCCACCGCCGGCCGGACCGTCACTGGGCAGCAGCCAGACGGTCTTTGCTATCCGCCTCGAGCGGAGTGGGGTGAGCGCCGGCGCCGGCGCCCAGGGGTTTGACGCCGCGCAAAGCGGTGAGGGCGACGATGGCGATCAGCAGCAGCACGCCGGCCTCCACCGCAGCGACCAGCTGCAACGCCGAGGTGAAGGCGGCACTGGCGGCGGTGAGCAACGGCGCGCCGTCGGGGACGCTGGCGGCGACACCGGCCGCACCGGCCAGCGTTTCGGTGGCGAGATGCGTCTGCGCCTCCGTCAACCCGGCCGGCAGGTTGCCGCTCAGCAGGCTGCGATAGACCAGGGTGCCGAGGCTGCCGAGCGCGGCGATGCCGAGCGAGAAGCCGAACTCGGACGACGTCTCCTGCAGGGCGGCGGCGGCGCCGGCGCGTTCCGGGGCGACAAAGCCCATCATGATGCCGGTGCCGAGCGTCACCATCGGCGCACAGCCGAGGTTGAACAGGGCAAAGCCGACGATCACCGCGGGCACGCCGTAGCCCTCAATGAGGAACACGACGATCAGCAGGCCGATAATGGCGACAACCATGCCGGAAGCGATGAGCCGGCCCGGGCGGATGGTCTGCGCCAGCTTCGGCGCCAGCATGAAGGCGACGATCATCAACAGGATCGCCGGCAGGCCGCAGAGCCCGGCCCAGAGCGGCGAGAGGCCGGCGACGAGCTGAAAATACTGCGCGGTCAGCACCATGATGGCGCCGGTGACAGTGATGAGGAACATCGCCCCGATCACCGCGGTGAAGGCGCCGTTGCTGAACAGTTTTAAGTCGACCAGCGGATGCGCCAGCGTCACCTGGCGCCGGACGAAGACAATGGCCAGCAGCAGCCCGAAACCGATGGCGCCGAACGGGGCGAGCGACACGTCGCCCTTGGCCAGCTCCTTCAACCCATAGACCATAGGCAGGATGGCGCCGAGCGACAGGATGACGCTTACGAGGTCGAGCCGGCCGGCCTGCGGCGCCTTGTACTCGGGCAGCAGCGCCGGGGCGGTGACCAGCAGCAGCATCATCACCGGCACGCCGAGCAGGAACGGGGCGCCCCACCAGAAATGCTCGAGCATGACACCGCCGACCAGTGGGCCGAGCAGCATGCCGCCCATGAAGCAGGTGAGCCAGATCGAGATGGCAAAGCCACGCTGCCGTTCGTCGTGGAACATGTTGGTGATGAGCGCCAGGAGCGAGGGCGAGAGCGTCGGCGCGGCGATGCCGAGCAGGCCGCGAGTGGCGACATGCGGGAGGTCGAGGACGCAGCGGTTGCCGACGCACAGGCCGAGGTTGGGCGACGGATGCTAGAAGTAATCGACCGGGGCGCCGTTGGTAGAGAACACGTGCGGGCCGGACGCGTCGGGTTCGACCGTGCAGTTCTGCGCGTCCCAGTTGTAGTTGAACGGCTCGTGGCCGTAGGCGCCGCCGTTGCGGTTCATCCGGTCGCTCTCCACCGTGAACAGCTGCTGGTAGT
>NZ_LAJE02000065.1 GCF_000970465.2 Devosia insulae DS-56 | reverse complement strand
GGGCAGGGTGCAGTACCTCAACTCGACCCTCGCCGATTGGCTCGGCTACGACCTTGCCGAGTTCGAATCCACCGCCATCCGGCTCAGCGATATCGTCCGCGGCGACGGCGCCAGCCTGTTGATGCGCGGCCGCTCGGACGGCGAGATCCGCACCGAGATCATCGATATCGACCTCGTTCGCCGTAACGGCACCAGCTTCCCGGTGCGGCTGATGCATCGCGCCGCCCGCCTCGCCGATGGCGAGCTCGGCGAGACCCGCACGCTGGTGCTCGATCGCCGGCAGGGCGCCGACAAGGAAGAGGCGCTGCGCGCCTCGGAAGTCCGGTTCTCGCGCTTTTTCAACGACACGCCGTTCGCCATTGCGACGCTCGACAAAGCCGGCCGCATCATCCGCACCAACGCGCCGTTCAGCCGGATTTTTGACTGGGCCGGTGGTGAGCAGTCGATCGACATGCAGCCGATGGCTGACCTGATCGCCGAGGGCAACCGCGAGGCCTTCGCCAAGGCGCTCGACGCGGCGCTGGCCAGCCGCTCCGAGATCGAACCGGTGGACGCGACGCTGACCCGCGGCAGCGACCATGCCGTGCGCCTCTATGTCTCCAGTTCCGAGGAAGCCGAGGGCGCGGCAGAGCGGATCAACGTTTATGCGCTCGATATGAGCGAGCAGCGCAAGCTCGAGGCGCAGTTCGCCCAGGGCCAGAAGATGCAGGCCGTGGGCCAGCTGGCCGGCGGCGTGGCGCATGATTTCAACAACGTGCTCACCGCCATTATCGGCTTTGCCGACCTGCTGCTCTTGAAGCACAAGCCGGGCGATCCGAGCTTTGCCGACCTGATGTCGATCAAGAACAGTGCCAACCGCGCCGCCGGCCTCACCCGGCAGCTCTTGGCCTTCTCGCGCCGGCAGACGCTCAGGCCACAGGTGCTGGAAGTGCCGGGGCATCTCGACGACCTCACGGTGCTGCTGAAGCGGCTGATCGGCGAGCAGATCACCCTCAGCGTCGAGCATTCCAACCCGGTTTGGCCCGTGAAGGCCGACCTGGTGCAGCTCGAGCAGGTGGTGGTGAACCTCGTGGTCAACGCGCGTGACGCCATGCCCAATGGCGGCGACATCACGCTCAGGACCCGCAATGTCACCGAGGGCGAGGCCACCGGCTTCACTTACACGGGGATGCCGCCGGCCGATTACGTGCTGATCGAAGTCGAGGACACCGGCACCGGCATGCCGCCGGAAATCCTCGAGAAGATTTTTGAGCCGTTCTTTTCCACCAAGGAACTCGGCAAGGGCACTGGCCTCGGGCTGTCGACGGTCTACGGCATCGTCAAGCAGTCCTCGGGCTTCATCTACACCGACTCCGTCGTCGGCACAGGCACCACGTTCCGCATCTTCCTGCCGCGCTATGTGCCGACCGAAAGCGATGTGCCGGTCAAGCAGGCGGTGGTGCAGGTCAAGGACCTCACGGGCCACGAACGCATCCTGATCGTCGAGGACGAGGACAGCGTGCGAGCGTTCTCTGCCCGAGCGTTGCGGACCACCGGCTATGAGGTGTTCGAGGCCGATAGCGGCGACGAGGCGCTCGATGTGCTGGAGGAGCTCGACTACAAGATCGACCTGATGATCTCGGACGTGGTGATGCCGGAAATGGACGGCCCGACGCTCCTCACCAAGGTGCGTGAGCACATGCCGGATCTGAAGGTGATCTTCGTTTCCGGCTACGCCGAAGAGAACGTCCGGCAGGACATTGCCGACAACCAGAGCGTCGAGTTTCTGCCAAAACCCTATTCGCTCGACCAGATCAACTCCAAGGTGAAGGACGTCTTGGGCAAGGTCGAGCAGGGCGCGGAGTAGCGGGCAGTAGCCTTTCGGCTCCGGCAGGCCTATATGCCGGACATGGATACCAGCCTTCCCAAGATCGACCAGTTCCTCGCCGCCCTCGACAGCGCCGTCGCCGATGGCAGCTTTGTGCGCCTGGCGCTGCGCCTGCCGTTCGGCACCGACGAGACGCTGAAGAGCATCGACGTCAAACCCGCGACCATCCGCGAGCAGCTGAAGCTCAGCTTCACCTTCCACCACCAGACCCGCGACCTCGTGCAGAACCATCCGCCCGCTGGCGCGATCGGTCAGCTCAGGCGGCTGATGGAGAAGGATTTTCGCCAGGCCTTCCTGTTCACCACGGCGTTCGACCTGCAGTTCGACAGTCAGGGCAAGTCGCCACGGCTGAAGCAGAGCGAGCCGACCAGCAAGGCGCCGGCCACCCTGTCACACGATCGCGCTAAGGCTCGCCCGATCCCGGCGGCTGGCAAGGCCTGGCTCACCGAACTCGGCGTCACCGGCGCCGACGGGCAGGTGCTGAAGGCGGCCGGCGACAAGTTCCGGCAGATCAACCGCTATGTCGAAATTCTGGGGCCGCTGCTGAAAGCGATCCCTGAGGGCAAGCTGAACCGGGTGGTCGATATGGGCGCCGGCAAGGGCTATCTGACCTTTGCCGTGGCTGACTATCTGAAGCAGAACCTTGGACGATCCGCCGAAGTGGTGGGCGTCGAGTTCCGCGACGACCTGGTGAGGTTCTGCAACGACACGGCCAACGCCATTGGTATCGGCAATCTGAGCTTCGAGCAGGGGACGATCGAGAATTTTGACTCCGCCGGTGCCGACGTGCTGATCGCGCTGCACGCCTGCGACACCGCCACCGACGACGCCATCGCCAAGGGCATCGCCGCTGGCTCCGAGCTGATCGTCGTCGCGCCGTGCTGCCACAAGCAGATCCGCCGCGAGATCGAGACCTCGAACCACGGCAACGCGCTGGATTTCCTGATGAAGCACGGCATCTTCGTCGAGCGGCAGGCCGAGATGGTCACCGACGCGATGCGCGCCATGATCCTCGAGCATTTCGGCTATTCGACCAAGGTGTTCGAGTTCATCTCGGACGTGCATACGCCCAAGAACGTGCTGATCGTCGCGACGAAGACCAAGCGCGGCAAGGATGCCGCGCAGTTGAGGAAGCTGGCGGAAGCGAAAGAGTTTTTTGGCATCCGCCGGCACTATCTCGAGGATGCGGTGGGGCTTTGAGCGCCATGTTTGAGGCTGGCTCGGGGTTCACGAGCGGCCAGCAGCTGTTGTGGCTCACCCCTCATCCGGCGCTACGCGCCACCTTCTCCCCGACGGGGAGAAGAAACCTGAGAGCGCAGCGATCGCCTCTTGTTCCTCTCCCCGTCGGGGCTACGGGATTCACAGATTTGCATCGTGCAGGGCGATGGCGATGCCGGTGAGCATGGCGGCGAGTTCTCGCCAGCCGTTTTGCATGGTTTTTGGTCCCGGTGGCTTGCCATAGCAGTGCCATCCGCCCAGGCGGGCGGCGACC
>NZ_LAJE02000064.1 GCF_000970465.2 Devosia insulae DS-56 | reverse complement strand
CCCCTCAAGGGGGAGGGGAGCTAGCGGTGCCCCCCTCAGTCGCCACCATCGCCGCCACCGCCATCCCCGTCGGAATCGCCAAACGAGAACGTGCTGCCGCCGCTGTCGCTGCCACCCCGACGGGCACGCGTCACCATGCTGCCGAACAGCCAGCCGAGGCCGATCAGCGCGATGACCGCGAGGACCGGCCAGAATGTGCCGAGAAATCCGTAGACCGGCTCACGGAACGACTGTTGGAAGTCGCGGAGCCAGTCCATCGCTCAGTGCCCCGGGGAGCTGCCGTCGCGCTGCTCGTGGTGCGGTTCGCCGTCTTCCCAGTCGATATCGGTATTCACCTGGGGCTCGGTGTGGCCGAGCAGGCGGTCGATCCACTGGCGCAGCGCCCGTCCGGCCTGTTCCATCTGGAGCGGGTCGAGCAGGGGGCGCGGGTTATGGTGCGGTTGCGTTGCCATGCCCCGAATCTGCGCTTGATTCCTAAACTTTTCCTGACACTCGGCGGTCGCCTTGGACGACCGCCGGCGGTTTTTGCTTAACCGCTCACCAGGCGTCGGGCTCGCGCACCATGTGAACGATCCCGGCCGGATTGAAGAACCAGCCGCCGCGAAACCCATCACCCAAAGGCTCGATGGCATCGTTGCGGGTGAGCCCCGCGGCGCTCAGTTGCGCGGCGGCGGGAGCAAACTCGGCCGCGAACAGTTCGAGCCAGACTTCGCTCTGCGAATAGCCCGGAGCCTCGTCGATCCACAGCTGGTTCGGCCCGAACAGGAAGCCGACCTCCTGCCGTTCCGGCACCCGCTCGAGCTTCAGCACGTCGCGATAGAACGCCACCGTCTCGGCGTAGAGGTGGGTCGGCACCTTCATGGCGATGTTGATGCCGCCGCGGATCTCGCTGGTCATTTGTAGAAACCTTCGCGCAGGTTGAAGCCGCGCTCGAGATAGACCTTCATGGCGCACAGCATGCCGGTCCAGCCCTCGGTATTGCCGACACAGGCATCGAGCCCCTGCTGCGTCTCAATCCAGCCAGCCTCGGTAATGGTCACGAGAGTCCGGCCGTCCTCGAGCGCCTCAAAGCTCATGGTGACCGTGGTGTTGCCGCTCGGGTCGGCGCCCGTCCCTTCCGCGGCGCCCCACCGGAGGACAATGCGCTTGTCGTCGACGACTTCGACCACCTGCACCGGAAAGGCGCCGGGAAAATCGGCGAAGTCCCAGGTCACGGTGGCGCCGGTGGTGAGCCGGCCCTTGGCGCCGCCAGTGGTGAAAAAGCCGGAGAGTTTCGCCGGATCGGCCACCGCCTCGAACACCTCGTGCACCGGCTTGGCGATGCGCCCCGACACCTTCAGCTTCACATCCATGACGTCTCTCCTTGGCGTTTATCGCTTGTCTTTCCGGCCATTATGTTATAAAAATCTAACATGTCAAGCGACGATGAAAATGACAAGATCTTCAAGGCTCTGGGCAACCGGGTGCGTCGCAATATGCTCGACCGGCTGAAGGATAGTCCGCAGACCACCGGGGCGCTCTGCGACGCCTTCCCCGAGCTCGACCGCTGCACCGTGATGCAGCACCTCAAGGTGCTGGAGGAGGCCGACCTGGTGATATCCAGGCGTGACGGCCGCGAGCGCTGGAACCACCTCAACGCCATCCCCATTCAGCAGCTGCACGAGCGCTGGATCGGCAGCTATGCCGCCTATGCGGCGCAGGGTTTGCTGAAGTTGAAGCAGGGCCTCGAAGGCTGACCTGCCTGCACGTTTGGCAGAAACTGCGCGTCCTTTGGCACCCGCTGTCGCCCGCCTGCCGCTAGCCTTCGGCTCCCAAAATGGAGGACGATATGCGTAAGCGAGCCATCTTCGCCGGTATCGGCGTCATCGTCCTGGCGGCGCTGATCGCCACCCCGATCCTCCTCGCCCCCGGCGCGCCGGCTGCGGCCATGCCGCCAGCCGAGCCGGTAGCGGCGGACGAACAGGCCGCCACCATCGCGGCGATGCGCCCGACCCGCCCTTCCGACCGGCCAGTGATCGCCATCATCGCCTGGAACCAGGCGACCGAACTCTCCGACTTCTTCTCGGCCTATGGCGTGTTGAAGCGGGCCGACGTCGCCGAGGTCACCGTGGTGGCCGAGCGCGCCGAACCGGTGCAGCTCTACCCCGGTCCCAAAATCACCCCGGAAGCGACCATCGCCGACTTCGACGCCCAGCACCCCGAGGGCGCCGATTATGTCGTCGTGCCCGCCATGGACCCGGGCACCGACCAGGTCATCGCCGACTGGCTGGTCGCTCAACGCAGCAAGGGCGCCAAAATCATCTCGATCTGCAACGGCTCGCGTATGATCGGCTTTGCCGGCCTGCTCGACGGCCGCCGCGCCACCGGGCACTGGAGCGCCGTCGCCGAGTTGCGCGAGAAACACCCGACCATGACGTTCGTCCCCGATCGCCGCTATGTCGTCGACGATGGCGTCGCCACCTCCACCGGTATCACCGCCAACATTCCGATCATGCTGGCTTTGGTCGAAGCGATCGGCGGGCGCGCCGTCGCCGAGCGCACTGCCGCAGAACTTGGCGTCGCCAGCTGGGATGCCCGGCACCGCTCCGCCGGGTTCGAACTTACTCTCGAGCATAAGAAGACCTTCATTCGCAATGCCCTGACCTTCTGGCGGCGCGAAACCGTCGGTATTCCGCTCGAGCAGGGCGTCGACGAGGTAGCGCTGGGGTTACTCGTCGACGCCTATGCCCGCACCAACCTCGCCAGCGTCGTGACGCTCGGCGCCGGTGGCGCGCCGGTCCGGAGCCGCCACGGCCTGCTGATCCTCCCCGACCGGCCCAGCGAAAGCGCCCGCATCGACCGCCTGCTGCCCCCACCGCCCACCGAAGCGCCCGCTCAGACGCTCGAAAACGAGCTGCCGGTGGTGGCGGAACGCTATGACCTGCCGACGGCAAAGATCGTGGCGCTGGTGATGGAGTACCCGTGGACAGGTGTGGCGCGGTAGGGCTCCCTGTTGGTCTGCAAAGTCCGACCCCCATTCACTGGGAGATGACGTGGTCGCCTCCCTCCCCCTTGAGGGGAGGGATTGAGGGAGGGGGTGGTGCGGTGATCACCGACGGACTCCCAACCCCTCCCCTCAAGGGCAGGGCAATCGCATATGAAAGCCACCGGGCTCTCAGTGGTCCTCCACCGCGCAGCGGGGTCCGGATGCGGGCTAAGGCCCTCACCGTGGGGGGACCAGCGAAGCTGGTGGAGGGGGCGGCCCCAAAAACCGGCGCTTCCTGCTGCGTCCGCGACACGCTGGGTCTTATTAACATCTGACGCTGCCGAGGAGTCATCTCGCTTTGATTGCCTAGGCGTGCTGTGTCACTTTCTATATACAT
>NZ_LAJE02000063.1 GCF_000970465.2 Devosia insulae DS-56 | reverse complement strand
GAGGGACAGGGTGGGGGGTGCGCTTCCCGCACCAGCCCTTCAGAGCGAAGCTTGCCTCACTCCACCGTCAGCGCCACCAACTCCCCAGTCTGCGTCAGCGGCACATACACCACCTTCCCCTCAACCCACAGGTCCGCTGCCCCCGGCGCCAGCGTGGTCAGCGTCGTCACCTTGTCGTCGGCATAGCTGAGGATGGTACCATCAGGGTTGTCGTCGAACACCAGGCTGTCGCCGAGCCGGGCGACGCCGTCGGTGAGGGCCACTTCCATGGCGCCGGTCAGCGGCGTGATGGCTTTGGTGGCGAGGTCCACCGCCTGCAGCCCGCCTTTGCTGTCGAAGCTGAAGTCGGGCTTCATGCCGGTGCCCATCGAGCCGACGATCAGCTTCTTGCCGTCGATGAACAACCCGTTCGGGGTCGCCAGCTTCTCGTCGGCCAGCCACTTCTCCACCGTGCCGCCGGCGAGCTTGTAGATCGCCGAGCCCATCAGGTCGCTGACATAGATATCGGTGCCGTCACTGGTGACGTCATTGGGGAACATCGCGCCTTCGAGCGCGTGGGTGGTGACGATCGAGCCGTCGCTCAGCTTGATCTCCACCAGCCCATTGCTGTCGGCGACGAACAGGCGGTCGCCAACGATCGCCATGCCCTTGGGGTCGGTGAGGCCACCGGTCCACTGCTCGGTGACGAGCTTGCCGTCGGGCGAGACGATCGACAGGTAGCCGTCGGCGCCACCATCGGGCCCGAAGGTCACCATGTTGGTGACGATCAGCCGGTCATTGGCTGTGTCGAAGATCACCGATTCCGGCATTTTCAGCCCGCCCAGCCGCCAGCTTTCGGTGGCGCTCTGAGCTGAGGCGCCAAGGGTGGCGGCCGCAACGAGGCCGATGGCGAGGCTCAATCGCAAAAACATGGGTCTTCCTCCGATTATCGATTTTGGCCGGGTTCCGCCGCGTGCGTCCGGCGGCGCGAGCCTAGCGAGGTTCGAACAAGGTTCGGCCTTTGCTCGATATCAGCGAAAGGCATGACCGGGCTTGCCGCGGCCGTTTCTCACGTTTAGAATAATTCTAAACTGAATGGCTAGAGCGCTATGTTTGCACGACTTCTTCACCCGCATCGGCGGGATTTCCTCTCGCTCGACGAACGCGAGATCCTCTCCCTGGCGGTCGCCGCCGAAGAGGAGGATGGCGCCATCTACGCCGAAATCGCCGAGCGCTTCGTTTCGCGCTACCCGGCGACCGCAAAGGTGTTCGAGGGCATGGCGGCCGAGGAAGACGGGCATCGGCGCCGGCTGCTCGACCTCTATGTGGAAAAGTTCGGTTCGCGCCTGGTGCCGATCCGGCGCGAGCATGTCCGCGGCTTCATTGAGCGGAAGCCCGTCTGGCTGATGGAAACCATGAGTCTGGAGGCGGTACGCCAGCTGGCCTTCGAGATGGAAGCGGCGGCGTCGCGCTTCTACACCGAGGCGGCCGGGCGAACCACCGATGTCGAGGTCCGAAAGCTGCTCGGCGATCTCGCGGTCGAGGAGCGCGAGCACGCCAACCTTGCCGGCAAGCTCGAAGAGCAGGCGCTCGGCGCCGAGGAGCGGGCCGCCGAAAAGAGCGAGGAGCACCGGCAGTTCCTCTTGACCTATGTGCAGCCCGGTCTCGCCGGGCTGATGGATGGCTCGGTATCGACGCTGGCCCCGGTGTTCGCCGCGGCCTTCGCCACCGGCAATACCTGGTCGACCTTCCTCGTCGGGCTCGCCGCCGCGGTGGGCGCCGGCATTTCGATGGGCTTCACTGAAGCGGCCGCCGATGACGGCAAGCTTACCGGGCGCGGCTCACCCCTCACCCGCGGCGTCGTCACCGGCGCCATGACCACGCTGGGGGGACTCGGCCATGCCATGCCCTACCTGATCCCGCATTTCTGGACTGCGACCGGCGTCGCCATCGCCGTGGTGGTGATCGAACTGTGGGCCATCGCATTCATCCAGAACCGCTACATGCAAACCCCATTCTGGCGCGCCGCCTTGCAGGTGGTGGTGGGCGGAGCGCTGGTGTTCGCGGCGGGGATCATCATTGGCAGTGCTTAGAGCGGGGGGAAGGCCCCCTCACCAGGGCCGCGCAGGCCGACCGCTCTCCCAGTATTGCTCCGTCGGTGGTCTCGCGTCCCCTCGCCCCTCTGGGGAGAGGGTCAGGGTGAGGGGTAGCCAAGGACGCGAAGTCAGTGAATCCCGCTGTGACCTAGCCTGAGCTTTCTGTGTGCTTGGCGCCCCTCACCCCGGCCCTCTCCCCAGAGGGGCGAGGGGGCGCGGCGGCGGTGAAACGCCGCAGATGCGGCAACCTCTCATCCCGGGCCGCCGGCTATGGCCGTCGCTTTAGTTGGCGACGACGAAGAACACCACGAGCACCAGCACGGCGAACAGCGCGACCAGGAACGGCCACGGCAACAAATGCAGTTCGTGCTGGGTTTCGAGTCCGTGATCGACGTTTTCGTGGCGGATACCTTGCATAGGCGGCCTCCCGTGATCATTGCCGGGCCGAGGGCGCCGGCCCGTCGATCATAGCACCGTTACCCACGAGGCGGAACTGCTCACGCCGGAACGGTCCGCCGCCACGCCGCCAGCACCAGCAGCGCCGCCGGAATGAGCCCCAGCGGATAGCCGCTCGGCTCCATCACCAGCCCCGCCAGCAGCGCCCAGGCGCCGATGCCCCAGCCGACAAAGGCCGGCGGCACGAGGCCGCGCCGATCCATCCACAGCACCAGGGCGCCGAACACCAGCATCGGCAGCGCGAAGCTGCCCAGCGTCGCGTGGAACACCGCGCCATTGGCTGCCATGTCGGGGCTTTGCGTTGCCACCGGCTGCCAATGCTCGAGCGTCCACAGATGCCCCGACAGCCATGCCGGCAGCAGCGCAATGGCGTCCGTGCCGAGGACGATCAGGTGCAGCAGGCTCATCCCGATCATCGTCCATCCAGCCCATTTCAGCATCCGACCCTCCTCAAGCTTTCGAGCGCGGCAGCGCCGCGATGACGATGGCGGCGAGACGCAGCGCCCCGCATTCGATGCGGATGCCGCAGACGGCGAGGCGCCACCCGGGGCTGGCCTCGGCCTTGGCGTTTTGAGGTGCGCTCATCTTGGATCCCTCCAGTGCATTGCAGGCGACCATACGGTGCCGTATGTATCGGCATCACCAACGCCTGTCCATACGGTAGCGTATGGATGCGACGGCAGGTCGCGGTCAGACGATTTGGTGGCAGGAGAGCAATGACGTGAGCAAAGCCGAGAGCCTCAGCCGCATGGATTGGATCATTGCCGCCACGGTGGCGCTCGGCGCGGCGGGTGTGGACGGGGTGCGGGTCGAGGCGCTGGCGCGGCAGCTCAAGACTTCAAAGGGCTCGTTCTACTGGCATTTTCGCGATCGCGCCGACCTGCTCGACGCGCTGCTGACGCTGTGGGAAGACGAAGGCACCGAGCAGGTCATCGCCGCCGCGGCGCACCTGCCGACGCCCGCCGCGCGGCTCGATGCCGTGCTCGAGGAGGCCGTGCAGTTCGACGTGCATGGGGCGGAGGTCTCGGCAGTCGAAGGCGCCATCCGGGCCTGGGCCGGCCAGGACGAAGCGACAGCGGCGCGCGTCCGCCTGATCGACGCCCGCCGCGTGGACTATCTCCGCGATGAATTGCAACTGGCGGGACATGCCCCGGACGTGGCGCAGCGCCGCGCCGAGGGGTTGTATCTGGCGCTGCTCGGCTACTACGCCGCCCACCGCTACGCCTCGCCCTCAGCCAATGGCGACGCCCTCGCGGCACTTCTGCGGCTGGCGGTGGACTAGCGCGCCGGACTTTCAGTCGGGCGTACTTCCCCTCACCCTGACCCTCTCCCCGGAGGGGAGAGGGGACGCACTTTGCACGGGCAGAACCACATCGCCCCCTCTCCCCGCCGGGGAGAGGGTCGGGGTGAGGGGCAGTGCGCTTAGGTCACAATGTGAAACCTCAGGTAGCCGCTACGCTCAGGAGGCCGGCGGTGCAAACACCGTGATCGCACCCGGGCGGATGCGGAAATGCGCCGGGGTCTGGGTGACGATGTCGCCGTCGAGGTTGACCGGGCGCGGCTTCTTCGTCCGGATGTCGAATTCGACGCAGCGGGCGGTGCGCACTTCTTCCCAGGCGCCATGCGTGCCGGAGCGGAAGGCGCTGAGCATCAGCGCCAGTTTCCACACATTGTCGATCTCGAGGCTGTAGAGGTCGAGCCTGCCGTCTTCGATGCTGGCATCCTGCTCGATCACCGAGCCGCCGCCATAGTGCCGGCCATTGCCCGCCGCGATCTGGTAGGTTTTGACCTGCGAGGTGCCTTCGCGGTTGATGATGGTGGCGCTGAACGGCCGGGCCTGCATCAGCACCTTGAGCGCCCCGATGGCATAGCCGAGCCGGCCCCAGCGCCGCTTGGTCTCAGCCGTCAGTCCCATGGCGAGGTCGGCGCCGAGCCCGATGGTCGCGACATTGAAGAACGGGTGGCCGTTGACGTCGCCGAGATCGACCTTGCGCTGGTTGCCGGCAATGATGATGTCGGCGGCGAGCTCGAGCTGGGTCGGGATTTCGAGCGTGCGCGCCAGGTCGTTGGCCGTCCCCATCGGCAGGATGCCCATCGGCAGCCCCGCCGCGACCACGCCATTGGCCGCCGCATTGATGGTGCCGTCGCCACCGCAGACGATGGCGAGGTCCGCCTCGTGCCGGCGCCTGACGATATCGGCCGCCACTTCACCCGGCGAGCTGAACCGCTCGATCGCCACGTCGATGCCGCCGGCTTCCAGCCGGTTGACGATCGGATCGAGGCTCTCGGTACCGCGCCGGGCATTGGGATTGACCAGCATCAGCGCCCGACGGCGCGCGGGAAGGCTCATAAGGGCAGGGCTCACGTTACGAACGGCGGTAGATGGAGGCGCCGCCATGAAACGGCAAGAGCGGCTAGCGTGTTTCACGTCGTGGTTGGCGGGGTACTGCCCCTCACCCCGACCCTCTCCCCAGCGGGGAGAGGGGGCGTTGTGGCACCGCTGGTGGTCTCGCTTCCCCTCTCCCCTCCGGGGAGAGGGTCAGGGTGAGGGGACGTTCACGCGCCAATCGATCATGAAAATGGGCTAGATGCCGCCGCGGGCCTTCACCAACTCGCGCATCGCCGGCGCTTCGGCATCGGTTTCCGCCGCGAGGCCGTGGGCGACGCCGACCCGATCAAGCTCCGGGCGGTTCTGGCTCGCCTTGAACTTGGCATCGATGGTGGCAATCTCGATCTCGATGCCGACAATGCCCTTGAGCTGGCTGGCAATGAAGGCGTCCGGCGCGTCCGACACCGCCCACGGCTTCTGCCGGCTGCCCTCGTGCTGCGCCGTCAGGGCCGAGACGTTGGCATGCAGCCACGCGGCATCCTCGATCACCCGGGCCGTGCCACGCGCCTGAACGATGGCGTAGTTCCAGGTCGGCACGACTTTGCCGTCCACTGCCTTCTGCGGGTACCAGCTGGGCGTGATGTAATGCTCGGTGCCCTGGAACACCACCAGCACGTCGGGGTTCTGGCCCAGCGCCTTCCATTGCGGGTTGGCGCGCGACATGTGGCAGCGCAGCGTCCCCAGTGGGCCTTCCGCTGCGTAGAGCAGGAACGGGATCGGGTTGGCCAGCAGCCCCTCGCCGGCCGAGATCAACAGCCCGAGCGGGTGCGCGGCGATGAACGCCTGCTGCGTTTCGAGGTCGGTCTCGCGAAAGGCTGGTGGCTGGTACATCGGCGTATCCCTTTCAGGTCGGCAGGGCTCTTGGTGGAGCAGCCCTGAACTCGCGGTGAACAGCGTCTCAGCCGAGGCGCAGCGGCTCCGGTTCGAGCGCCACGTGCAGCTCGTGCCGTCCCGCGGCGAGGCCCGGCAGATAGCCGAAATCGAGTTTGTAGTCGGTCGCCTTCAGCCCCGCCACGGCGGCATGCGCATAGAGCTTTTCGAACCCGGCGGCGATCTCGACCAGCGGTCCGTCGTGGACGATCCTGAGGTAGCGCTGCGCCGGAATGACGATCCGCACCATGCCGTCAGGCACCTCGGTTTTCTTCGCCGCCAGATAGCCGACCAGTTCGCGGTAAACCCCATCATCGCGCGACAGCGATACTTCGAGAAACGAGCTGGCGCCGGTATCGGTCTCGAACAGCCGGGTCCAGGCGGCCGGAATGGCTTTGGGCAAGTCGTTCCAGTGCGCCTCGACCAGGACGCCGATGGCGATCAGTTCCGGCAGTTCGACGGTCTCGATCATTGGTAGTCCCTGGCGATCAGCGTCGCCGCCTTCGATCCGATGGCCATGGCGGCGGCATTGGTATTGGCCGATGGAATGGCCGGAATGATCGAGCAGTCGATGACCCGCAGGCCCTCGACGCCGCGCACCCTGAGCCGCGCATCGACCACCGCCATCGGGTCGTCGTCGCGCCCCATCTTCAGGGAGCCCGACGGGTGGTAATTGGTCTTCACCGTCTCCTGCGCAAAGCGGGTCATGCCAGCGAGGTCGGTCACGTCCCTGCCGGGCAGGATCTCTTCCTTGATCTTCGATAGGAACGGCTCGGTCTCGAGCAGCCGGCGCGCATGCCGCATCGAGGCGAGAGTGAGCCGCAGGTCCTCCGGGTCGCCGAAGAAGTTGCAGTCGACCAGAGGCTGCGCCGCGGGGTCGGCCGAGCGCAGCCGCACCGTGCCGCGCGCCTTGGGGCGCAACAGGCACGAGGTAAAGGTGACGCCCCAGGTGGGCTTGGCCTTCGACACATCGCGGTCCTGGTAGACGATCGGCGCGCAATAGAGCTGGATGGTCGGCCGGTCGCCGCCATCGGGGTCGTAGAACAGGCAGGATTCGATGCCGGTGGTGGTCACCGGGCCGGAGTTGAACAAGAGGTATTGCAAGCCGTTGCGGAGCATCGGCCAGCCCTTGTCCTGGCCGAAGTAGCCCGACTTGCCCTTGGTGGTGGCGATCACCGGGACTTCGTGGTGGTCCTGCAGGTTCGAGCCGACGCCGGGCAGGTCGGCGAGCACCGGGATCTGGAAATCGTCGAGATGGTCGGCCGGCCCGATGCCGCTCAGCATCAGCAGTTTTGCCGAATTATAGGTGCCGGCGCCAACCAGCACTTCGCGCCCGGCCCGTGCTTCGTGCGGATCGCCATCGCGGGTATAGGCGACGCCGACGGCGCGGCCGTTCTCGATGATGATCCGGTCGACCCGCGCCTCGGTGACGATGGTCAGCCGCCGGTCGCGCCGCAGCGGGTCGAGGAACGCCTTCTTGCCGTCCGAGCGCTCCTTGTAGCGGCCCCATTGCCCGTAGGTGTGCTGCATGATGCCCACCCCGTTCTGCCGCTCGCCGTTGAAATCGGGGTTGTAGCGGTGCCCGAGCCCCTGCGCCGCGAGCAGGAAATCCTCGGTGGTGTCGGAGATATGGCCGGGGTCGGAAACCCTGAGGTTCCCCGCTATGCCATGGAACTGGTCGTTGAAGCGGGTGTTGCGCTCGAGCCCGCGGAAATGCCCGAGCATGTCGTCGTAGGACCACTCCTCGGTGTTCCCCAACCCGGCCGCCCAGCCGTCATAATCTTCCTTCTGGCCGCGCATATAGACCATGGCGTTGACCGCGCTGCCGCCGCCGAGCGCCTTCGCCACCGGCACGATCGGCGCCCGGCCGCCCAGTTGCGGCTGCGGCACCGTCTTGTGCATTTCGAGGAAAGTGTCCTGCGCCAGATACTTCATGTAGCCGGCCGGCATCGCCATGATCCGGTTGGTCGAACGCGGCCCGCGCTCGATGATCAGCACCGAATAGCCGAACTCCCTGACCAGCCGCATCGCCGCCACCGACGCCGCCGAGCCGCCGCCGCAGATAATGAAATCGAAAGTGCGTTCGGCCATGTGAAATCCCTAGCAATGCGCCCGTTTTAGCGAGCCGGCAGGCCGTTGGATAGGCCGCTGCGGCGGTGCCGTGCTGCAGCAATTGCGCAACGGCAGTGATCAAATCTTCCAGTAAATGCCCGCGCTCGCCTTGCCAGATTTCCGTTGCGGTGCAAGTCTTTCGCTCAGTTGTTGAGGGCGGACCATGTCAGTTTTGCGCGTGACTAAAGCAGCGCTGCTAGCCAGCGTGTTTTCGATACCGTTCGGTTTTTCGGCATCTGCCGCCGACTTGATACTCACTTCGCCCGAGCCGATCGAAGACCAGTATGTCGACCTGGTGCTGCCCGCGGTATCTGCGGTCAACGGCAAGCTGGAGCTTTATGCCGGCGGCATTTCCGACCCGGAGAGCGCCATCTTCCGCGCCGCCGGTTCACTGTCGGTACCAATCGGCGAGCGCTTCGGCGTGCAGGGCGATGTCGCCGTCGGCAATATCGATGACAGCTGGTCATTCGGCGGGGCGCTGCATGCCTTCACCCGTGATCCCTCGTCCTACCTGCTCGGTGTTACCGCCGGTGTGGTTTTTGCCGATGGCTCGCGACTCGCCGCGGTCGGCCCCGAGGCGGAACTCTATCTCGACCGGATCAGCCTCGAAGGCTGGGCCGGCTGGGCGGCGATCGACTACGACGATCTCCTGATGCCCGACGAGAGTGGCTTCTTCGCCATCGGCGATGTGGCCTGGTACCCGACCGACGATTGGCGCCTCAGCCTCGGGGGCGCCTCGATCCTCGGGCGTGAGTCGCTGAAGCTCGCCACCGAATACCAGTTCGCCGGCCTCGGCTTCCCGCTGTCGGGTGTGGGCGAAGTGCGCGCCTACGACACCGGGGCCTGGAGCGCCAAAGTCGGCATCAAGGGTTACTTCGGCGGCGACCCGGACAAGAGCCTCATCGACCGCCACCGCCAGGACGACCCGCCGAACCGCGCGCTCGACCTGTTCAGCGCCGCGGGGGATCTGCTCACGGCGACGCCGGGTGAGCCCACAACTTGGGATTGCCCCGATGGCGAGTCCCCGGTGCCGGGCGGTGATTACGGCGAATGCGAGTACACGGAGATCAACCTGCAGTAAGGGTGAGCCGCTGCTCAGCCGGCGCGGTCCCACTCGTTGACGTACTCCAAGTACTTTCCAGCGGCGGTGAGGGGAATTTCCCTCACTCGAACAAACTGCAGCTGGGAGTCCTCGAAGAAGGTGGCTCGGTAGAGAGCATCAACTGATGCCTCGTCGCCGGGCGTCGCCCAATCGTTCGGCACATACCGCACCTCGAAGTGTTGGGGGCCGACCTGCGCAATCTGCCAGAACGTACACCGTAGCATTTCGCGCGCCGACTCGTTGAGCATGCGAGAAACGGCCCTGCCATCGGGGTGGGTGAAGATCGCTGTGCTTCGACCTTCTACCGCTTCGATCATCGGCAGCGAGCGGCCGCACAGGCAACTGCCGCCGGCGAGAGCCGTATCCCCCTGTTCATAGCGTATCAGGGGTTGGGCGGTGCTCACGAAAGGGGTCACCACGATCCGGCCGGAAGAACCGGCGCCCACCGGCTTCCCGTCATCACCTACTATCTCGACGAGCACACTTTCAGCATTGATATGCAGCCCCTTCCCAAGCCGGCAGGGATAGGCAATCTGTCCAGCCTCCTTCGAGCTGTAAGTCTCCATAGCTCGGGCGCCGAAGACGCGCCGGATGGCTTCCAAGTCGCCGCTGCTCGCACCCTCCCCGTGGGTCATTGCGCAGTCAAGCCGGCTCTCCATCCCCAAGCGCTCCGCTTCCAGCGCGTAGACGTGAAACTGCTTCGGGCCGGTAGAAAGGTAGGCGGAGTTCGTGCGGTTGATAAACTCCAGCATCTGCTGAGCGTCCGTGCCGCGCGAGATGCGATAGCTGTTGCCTTGCAGCGCCCGCTCATCCCATTTTGGTCCCCATGGACCGAGCGACTGGCCGTGCGGCCATTCTGCCGCCTCAGCGTACCCATCGCGCGCTGCGTAGGTCTTCGACCAGTCCAAGTCGTAGGTGCGGTGTGCCCGCCAGCGGTTCGCATTGGCGGCCACTGCGGTCAGCCGGTTGATGCTGATCTTCACCGGCATACCGGTCGAACCCGACGTTTCGATTGTCCCCGTTGCACCATGCCCCCTAGGCAGCTCCCGCGCCAGCATCGCGTCTCGATGCTCCTGCATGTCCTTGCGGGTGACGATCGGGATCTCGTGCCAGCGATCCCAGTCGATATCGCCGGTGCGGGTGAACACCGGATCTAGGCGCTTCTCGTAGAACGGCACGTTGGCCCGGGCATGTCGCAGCAACTGCGCCAGCTGGCTGCGCTGGTAGGCGAGCATGGTCTCGGGGAGCCAATACTGGCTCTCCATCAGCATGTCGTAGAACTCGCGCTGCAGGTCGCGTGGCTGGTTCATCGCCGGACTAAAGCTTAGCCGTGCGATGGGGGCAAGGTTGTCCGGCGGTGCGCTTGGCGCCCCTCACCCTGACCCTCTCCCCAGAGGGGCGAGGGGACGCACTTTGCACCGCCCCTGCCACATCGCCCCCTCGCCCCTCTGGGGAGAGGGCTGGGGTGAGGGGCGCCAAGCACTCCGAGGCCAGCCTAAGCTGCGTTCGCGGCGGTCGGCGGCAACAGCGTCGTTTCGAGAATAGTACCGTTCTTCCGGCACTCCTCGGCGATCTCGGTGGCGAAGTCGCGCAGCATTTCGCGATCGAGCACCGCGGCGTTGCGCACCACCATGGCGATGTCGCGGTGCACCGGGTCGACGTCGATGGGGGTGATCTCGGTGAGGCGGCCGGCGGCGATGTCGTCGGCCACGGCCGAGTAGACGAAGAATCCGACGCCTTCGCCGCGGATGGCGATGCGCCGGGCCGGGCCGGTGGGGAGCTCTACCGACACCGGCGCGCGGCGGAACAGCGCCAGCGCCGCATCGGGATAGACCTGCCACCAGTTGATCGAGATCAACCGCGGCACCCGCCTCAGCACGTCCTCGATCTTGGGCTCGAGCCCCAGTTCGGCGGCGATCTGCGGCGTCGTCACCATCGGCACCCGCTCGCGCAGCACCAAGAGCGGCACGAGGTCAGTGATCAGCGGATCGAGGTTGGGCCAGCAGAGGATCCCCAGCTCGATATCGCGCTCGCGCAGCATGGCGGCGATCTGGCTCTGCCGCCCCTCGTGGATTACCACATCGACCGACGGATATTTCTGCTGGAAGCGCAGCAGCGACTCGGTGACCAGCGGCGACACGAGGCTTCGCAGCGAGCCGATGGAAACGCGCCCGCGCTCCACCCGGCGCAAGGCTTCCTTGGCCTCCTGCGCCGCTTGGAGGATGCGGCGTGCGTAGGGCAGGAAGGTCATGCCCTGGTCGGTCAGCGCAATGTTGCGGCCGCGGTGGAACAGCGGCACCCCCAGCAGGTCCTCGAGCGCCCGCATCCGCATCGACACCGTCGCCTGCGTGACGTTGAGCTTGGCCGCCGCTTTGGTGAAGCTCAGATCCTGCGCGATCCGGTCGAAGGTTCTGATCTGGTCGAGGTCCATGATAGGCTCGGCTTATGCGGGTTGCGCCCTGGGGCCTCGAATGAGGCACTTACATTGGACATGCTGATAACGCCCATCAGGGAATGTCAACTGAAATATGTCAGCAAGGCTGACCAATATGTGCCGACTGAAGCAGACGGCCCCCTCCCGGCCTCCCCCATAAAGGGGGAGGTGAAGAGTCGAGGTTCTGTCTTCGATCGTGCCAAACACTGGATGCGGCACCTCCCCCTTCATGGGGGAGGATGGGAGGGGGCCGTCTCTATCAGTCGACCGACTGCTTCCGTCGAGCCAGCTTCGCCGCCTTGTTGCGCGCCGCTGTCGCCGCCGCATCATCCCCCAGATGCGCCTCGCCCCGCGCCCGCGCCAGCTCCATCTGCCGCTCGCGCTCGCTGGCCCCCGCCGGCGCCGCTTCGGCACACGCAGCGCAGAGCGAACCGACGGCCTCATTCGGCCGCATTGGGTTGCGGCAGCCGCGACACAGCACCGCCTCACCTTCCGCCAGACCGTGCACCACCGAGACGCGCTCGTCGAACACGAAGCACTCGCCGTTGAAGCGGCTTTCGGTCTCGGGGACGCTCTCGAGATATTTGAGGATGCCGCCCTTCAGGTGGAACACTTCCTTGAAACCCTGCTGGAGCATGTAGGCCGAAGCCTTCTCGCAGCGGATGCCGCCGGTACAGAACATCGCGACTTTCGGATGCTGGGCCGGATCGAGTTTCGCCACGTAATCCTTGAACTCGGTAAAGCTCTGCGTCGCAGGATCGCGGGCGTTGCTGAACGTGCCGAGCTTCACTTCGTAATCGTTGCGGGTATCGATCAGCGTCACGTCGTTGCGGCTGATCAACCTGTTCCAATCCTGCGCCTCGACATGAGTGCCGACGAGCTTACTGGGGTCGGCCTCGGGGGCCCGCAGCGTGACGATCTCGGGCTTGAGCCGCACCTTCATCCTGAGGAACGGCATCTCGGTCGCGCTGGAGAATTTGGCTTCGGCACCGGCGAGCCGGCCGGCCCAGAGCGAGGCAGTCTCGAACCAGTCCATCAGCTCGTCGATCGCGGTGGGCGTGCCGGCAACCGTGCCGTTGATCCCCTCCGGCGCGAGGATGAAGGTGCCGCGAATCCCCCGCGCACAGCAGAACAGCGCCAGCTCCGGCTTCAGCGCCGCACAATCTTTGAAATCCGCAAACTTGTAGAGCGCCAGCACCTTGAAACGGTTCAGGCGTTCGGACAGATTGGCGGCGGTTTCTAAAAGCTCGGACATCGCGGCGGGTGTAGCATCCGGCGGCTGCAACGAGCAAATCGGACATATCTGGAGGAATGAAATGACCTATCGGGCCAGCGACGCTCGCTATGGCGGCGGCATGCAGTATCGCTACACCGGGCGTTCCGGGCTGAAGCTGCCAGTGATCAGCCTGGGGCTGTGGCAGAATTTCGGTGGCACGCGCGACTATCCCAGCGCCTTCGAAATGCTGAGCTACGCCTTCGACAAGGGCGTCACCCATTTCGACCTCGCCAACAATTACGGCCCGCCGCCGGGCGCCGCCGAAGAGCTGTTCGGCGACGTGATGGCCCGAGATTTCCGTCCCTATCGCGACGAGATGATCATCTCGTCCAAGGCCGGCTGGACCATGTGGGAAGGCCCCTACGGCGACCGCGGTTCGCGCAAGTATATCCTCGCTTCGGCCGACCAGAGCCTGAAGCGCATGGGCATCGAGTATTTCGATATCTTCTACTCGCACCGCTACGATTCCGAGACCCCGCTCGAGGAGACCATGGGCGCGCTGGCGCACCTGCACCGGCAGGGCAAGGCGCTCTATGTCGGCATCTCGATGTACCCGGAAAAGCAGACCCGCGAGGCGGTACGGATTTTGAAGGACATGGGCGTGCCCTGCCTGATCCACCAGCCCAACTACTCGATCCTCAACCGCTGGATCGAGGAAGATGGCACCATGGCCGCCTGCGACGAGCTGGGGGTCGGCATCATCGCCTTCTCGCCGCTGCAGCAGGGGATCTTGTCGGGCAAGTACAACAGCCTGAAGGGCGACCTCTCGGGCACCCGCGCCTCGGAGAATTACTCGCTCTCGGCCAACCGGCTGGAGCCGCGCGTCCTCGAGGCGGTCGACAAGCTCGGCGAGATCGCTAAGGCGCGCAAGCAAACCATGGTGCAGCTGGCCCTCGCCTGGGTGCTGCGCAAACAGGAAGTCACCTCGGCCCTGATCGGCATCCGCACGCTCGAGCAGCTCAAGGATTGCCTCGGCGTGCTCGACAACCTCGAGCTCTCGGCCGAGGAAATCGCCACGATCGACGCCGCCGCCAAAGGCGGCCTGATCGACAGCCGTCCGGGGCGGTAAGGGGCGTACTGAGACAGACGGCCCCCTCCCGGCCTCCCCCATAAAGGGGGAGGTGAAGAGGAGTTTGTGGCTCGATCGTGCCCAATGAACCAGCGGGGCACCTCCCCCTTAAAGGGGGAGGATGGGAGGGGGCCGTCTCTATCGGTCTTCTCTCAGGCCGCCCCAAACTCGGTGTCATCCCCGCGAAAGCGGGGACCTCCGTTTTCCTGGCCGGCATCGCAAACAGAGGTTCCCGCTTTCGCGGGAATGACCTGGTGCGTGTGGCTGGCCCTACGCCCGCTCGTCCCGGCAATAGTTCAGCAGCACCGCCGTCAGCACCACATAGAGCGTATTGTGCAGCGGAAAGCTCAGCATGGTGTCGGGCAGGCCCAGCACCAGGTAGCTGATCGAGAGCAGGCTGCAGCCGTAAAGCCGGGTGCGGTATTGGCTGTCGCGCGGGCTGAAGATGCAGCTGATCACCGGCAGCGCCAGGAGCAGCAGGTAAACTACGAGGCCGAACAGGCCGGAGGCGACGGCGAAGTTCAGCGCGTCGTTGTGGAGGTGCGGCAGCTGCGCGTGCACCAGCTCGTAGACCGCGAGGTACGGGACGATCGCCGTCATCAGCTGGCCCCAGCCATGCCCGAACAGCGGCGCGTCGGTGAAGGCCTGGGCCCCGGCGCGATAGAGGATGAAGCGGATGGTGGTGCCGAGGTCCGCCGGGTTGTCGCCTCCGGCCAGCCGGCTGAGGATGTCGAACATCGACGACGAGCGGGCGCCGGCGAGATCGGCGAAATAGGCGACGAGCCCGAAGGCGGCGAGCACCGCGACGCTCACCACCACGGCCAGGAGCTTGTGCCGCACCAAGAGCAGCGCCGCGACGAACAGCAGCACCGGGAACGCCACCAGCGCGGCACGTGAGCCCGAGGCGAAGATCACCGCCAGCGCCATCAAAGGGCCGAGCAGATAGATGAAGCGCTGCCGGCCAGTGGCGGCGGCTGCGCCGATCATGGCGAAGAAACCGAGCAGCAGCGCGGTGTTGGAGAGCCGGATCGGATCGGTGATCGGCGAGCCGAGTCCGGCGCGCTGCATGCCCTCGATATAGTTGAAGTAGAGCGCCATCAGCAGCCCGGCGGCCGTGCCGAACAGGGCGAAATCGGCGAGCTTGCGGCTATTGGCTGGTCCGGCGGCGCGCCGGAACAACAGGGCCAGCGGCGCATAGAGCAGCATGGCGGAGAAGTTGAGCGTCTGCAGCAGGTCGGATGGCTGCCGCATCGTCACCACGGCGCTGATGAACAGCAGGGTGAAGGCGCCAAGAAACAGTTTGGCCGGCAGGTCGAAACCGATCTTCACGGTCGCCCGCCGCACCGCGAAGAACGCGAACACCGCCAGCGCAATGGCGAGCAGCGCAAAGGTGGTGAAGTAGCCGAGGATGCAGGAGAGCCCGATCGCCACCACCAGCATGGCGCGGCGCAGCAGCGCCTCGCTGGCGGCGGCCGGGCTGAGCGGCGCCAGCGGCAGCTCGGCGACCGGCAGCCCCTCCGGGGCCGCCTCGCCGATCGCCTCGCGCTTGCCGTCAGCCGTCATCGGTCCGCCTTCAGGTCCTGAGCACGCCGCCTGTCGCCTTGCTCACTGCGGCGACGACATTCGCCGCCACCTTCTCGATCTCTTCGTCGGTCAGTGTCTTGTCGCTGGGCTGCAGCGTCACGGCGATGCCGACCGACTTCTTGTCCTCGGCGATCCCCTTGCCTTCGAACACGTCGAACACCGACACTTCCGTGATCAGCGTTTTGTCGGCGTTCTTGGCGGCGCGGAGGAGCGTCGCTGCCGGTACCGAGCGGTCGACGAGGAAGGCGAAGTCGCGGCTCAACGGCATCAGGTCGCTGAGCTTCAGCGCCGGCTTGGATCGGGTCGGCTTTTTGCGCGGTTCGGGGATGGCGTCGAGATCGAGCTCGAACGCCGCCACTGGGCCGGTGAGGTCGAACTTTTCGAGCTCGCTCGGGTGCACCTCGCCGAACCAGCCGATGGTCAGCTTGGGACCGAGCTGGATGCGCCCGCCGCGGCCCGGATGGCTCCAGGCTGCGGGCTCCGCCACCAGCTGCAGCTTGTCGATGTCATGGCCCATGGCGTCGAGCAGCGCCGCGATATCGGATTTGGCGTCGAACACCGAGACCTTGCCGTTCTGCGCCTGCCAGTGGCGCGATCCACCGAGCCGGAGGCCCGACGCGTAAGTGCGCTGGCCCTCGGGCTGCACCGAGTGGAACACCTGGCCGACTTCGAACAGTTTCAGTTCGCTCAGCCCGCGATTGGTGTTGCGCTGCGCGGCGCCGAGCAGCCCCGGCAGCAGCGAGGGCCGCATGTCGGTGAGTTCCGAGGCGATCGGGTTGGCGAGCTTCAGCTCGGCCGCACCGCCGCCGAAACGCACGGCTTCCGCTTCCGGGATGAACGACCAGGTCACCGCCTCGTCGAGCCCGCGCGCCGCGAGGGTCCGGCGGGCGAGGCGACGGCGGTTCTGCAGCGTCGTCAGCATGCGCGGCGCCACGTGGTTGAGCCGCGGCAGCGGATCGATGGGGACGTTGTCGACGCCCACCATGCGCATCACCTCTTCGGCGAGGTCGGCCTTCATGGTGACATCGGGACGCCACGACGGGACGTGCACCTTGCGGGTCGGCCCGGCGCCTTCGAGCTTGAAGCCCAGGCGGCCGAGAATGGCTTCGATCTCGCTGGCCGAGGTCTCGAGGCCGGTGAGGCGCTCGACTTCGGCGAGCGGGAACTGGACCACCGTATTGGGGAACACGTCCTCGCCCGAGATTACCGGCTGCATCGCTTCGCCGCCCACCAGCTCCAGCATCAGCCGGGTCGCGAGTTCGAGGCCGGGTTCGGTCAGCGCCGGATCGACAGAACGCTCGAGCCGATAGCGGGCATCCGAGACGATGCCGGTCTTGCGGCCGGTCTGCGCGATGAGGTCGGGGTCCCAGCTGGCGCATTCCATCAGGACGTTGACCGTCGCGTCGGTGGTGCCCGAGCGGATGCCGCCCATCACCCCGCCGAGGCACAGCGGGCCAGCATCGTCGGCAATGACGGTCATGGTCTCGTCGAGCGCGTAGAGTTTGTTGTCGAGTGCGTCGAATTCTTCACCCGCCTTGGCGTTGCGGAGCACCGCCTGCCCGACGATCTTGTCGGCGTCATAGGCGTGCAGCGGCCGGCCCCAGCCGAGCGACACCAGGTTGGTGATATCGACCACCGCATTGATCGGCCTGAGCCCCACGGCGCGCAGCCGCTGCTGCAGCCAATCGGGCGACGGGCCGTTCTTGATGCCCTTGAAGTAGCGGCCGGCGAACTTGCGGATCGCCTTGGGCTCGCCGGCGGCGAACTGATGCGGCAGCGGCGGGATCGGGCTCGGGCCTTTCGAGGGCACCGGCGACATGTCGGTGGTTTTGAGCGTGCCGGCGCCGAACGCCGCGAGGTCGCGCGCCACGCCATAGACCCCGGTGGCGTCGCCACGATTGGGGGTGATCGAGATGTCGATCACCGTGTTGCCGAGCTTCGCGTAATCGACATAGGCCATGCCGATCGGCGCGTCCGCCGGCAGCTCGATGATGCCGTCATGGTCGTTCGACAGCTCGAGCTCGGCGGCCGAGCAGAGCATACCGTTCGACGGCTCGCCACGGATCACCACGCCGGCCTTCAAGGTGAAATCCTTGCCCGGGATATAGGTGTCCGGGAAGGCGAACACCGACTTCATCCCGGTGCGGGCGTTCGGCGCGCCGCATACCACATCGATCAGCGTGCCGGTGCCGGCATCGACCTTGCAGAGGTTGAGGTGGTCCGAGTTCGGATGCGGCTTTGCTTCCACCACATGGGCGACGACGAACGGCCTGAGCTTTTCAGCGGGGTCGACGATGTCTTCGACCTCGAGCCCGATCATGGTCAGCGCCTTGCCGATCTCGTCGGCCGAGGCGGTGGTGTCGAGATGTTCTTTCAGCCAGTCGAGGGTGAACTTCATTTGTAGACGCTTTCGGTCGCTTCGATCCGGGGCAGTTGCCCGCTGATCTCGAAAAGTTTGGCGAGGACGTTGGCAAAGCCGCGCGCATCGTCGATGGCGCGATGCGTGTGTTCGATATGGCCGTACCAGGCCGGCGGCACGCGCTGCATGCCCCACTTGGTATACTCGGCCCCACGCAGCGTGCCGGCCATGGTGTAGAGGCAGACGCCGCCGCCGCGGAAGATTTGCCGGCTCTTGTACGGCCCGCCCATCACCCGGGTGCCGGCGAACACCGAGAGGTAATGGTCCATCCACAGCCCGTCGAAGATCATCGGCGCCGCCGCGAAAACACGAAAGCCCGGGAGGCTTTCGACCCAGTCGGCATAGCGCGGCATCACCGACGCCGGGTCTTTCGGGTTTTGGGTGGCATGCGTCCAGGCCTCGGGCTGCGTCTCCCACCACGCCATGGTGTTGGGATCCGGCTTGCGGTCGGTGCGCGGCGTCAGCACCGCCTCGAACTCGTCGAGCACCTTGCCCTCGATATCGACCGCCACCGAGGCAAAGCTCAGCATCGAGCTCTCCAGCGGGTTATGCCCATCGGACTCGATGTCGGTGACGACGAAGGTGCAAAGCTCCGACTGACCCGGCGCGATAGGCGGTTGCAGGCTCATCGGGGCAGCACCTCGACCAGCTTGAAGCGCTCGCAGACCAGCTCGAGGTCCTCCGACCAGCCGCCATTGCGCTCGAAATAGGCCACGTGGCCCGCCCGCCAGGCGGCGAAGTCACCCTCGCCTTCGCAGAGCGCGAAGGCTTCGGGCACATCGGCGAAGCGACGGACATCGAGTGAGACCGTCTCGATCACGGCGGCGGGCTTGCCGGCGCCATCGAGCACCACATCGCGGCGACCAACCTCCGGCATAGCTTCCTTGCCCGGGCCGTAGTCACGCACCGCGCCACAGGTGGCCGTCTTGGCGCCGGCGAGCACCAGTGCCAGCAGCTCATCGGCCAGCTCCGGGCTGTCGCCGAATGAGAAACGAACGGCATCGGTGTAGCTGGAAGGGACAACTACGGGCATGGCCGCTCCTTCACCGGGTCATCCCCGCGAAAGCGGGGACCTCTGTTTCCTTTGCTCGCATCGCAAACGGAGGTTCCCGCTTTCGCGGGAGTGACTCCGAGTGCGTGGAGATCGCAGAGCGCAGCAGTCAGCATGGGGAGGCTCATCGCGGCAACTCGGACACATAGGTGCAGTGGCCCGAGGCGACAGTTCCTTCCGTGTCGACCCGGACGAACGGCAGGTCCTGGTCGATCAGGCTGATACGCAGCAGAAACCCGGTGCTGCTGTCGAGCGCCACGAAATCGATGCGCTCGCGCAGCGAACCCGGATTGATCACCTTGAGACCGCCGGCCTCGATGGAGTCATTCTCGGAGCCGATGAAGTGCTCGCGATAGGCACCGGTCTCGAGGTCGATCCGCGTCACCCGCGACCCGGCGGCGCGCGCCTTGTCGATGGTGATGATCAGCGGCGGCGTCTCGCTCGAATTGTAGTAGTGCTCGGGCGTGCAGGCGACCATCTCCTCGGCGAGCGCCGGGGAGGCCATCACGACGGCCGCGAGAGCAACGAAGAGTTTCATGCGATTGTCGCCTTTGTCACCGGGTCATCCCCGCGAAAGCGGGGAACTCTGTTTTCCTGGCTCGCAGCGCAAACGGAGGTTCCCGCTTTCGCGGGAATGACACCAAGTGCGTCGCAGCGCTGGAGCGCGGGCATCAGCTGCTCAAGCCCCCGAACAGGGTCGGCAGGTCGAGCGGGCGGAAGCCGTAGTGATCGAGCCAGCGCTTATCGGCGTCGAAGAAGGCACGCAGGTCGTTCATGCCGTATTTGAGCATGGCGATGCGATCGATGCCCATGCCCCAGGCAAAGCCCTGGTAGACATCGGGGTCGAGCCCGCAATTGCGCAGCACGTTCGGGTGCACCATGCCGCAGCCCAAAATTTCCAGCCAATCCTTGCCTTCGCCGATCTTCACTTCGGCGCCCGAGCGGTCGCACTGCACGTCGACTTCCATCGACGGCTCGGTGAACGGGAAGAAGCTCGGGCGGAACCTGAGCGTCACGTTGTCGACCTCGAAGAATGCCTTGAGGAACTCTTCCAGCACCCAGCGCAGCTGGCCGATATGCGAGCTCTTGTCGATGACGAGGCCCTCGACCTGATGGAACATCGGCGTGTGCGTCTGGTCCGAGTCGTGCCGGTAGGTCCGGCCGGGCATCACCACGCGGATCGGCGGATCGATCGCCGGCGTCAGGTAGGGCGCCGCTGGCTTCTCATTGCCTTTCAGCATGGTGCGGATCTGCACCGGCGAGGTGTGAGTGCGGAGCACGCGTTTCACCCCATCGGGCGAGGGCGCCATGAAGAAGGTGTCGTGCATCTCGCGCGCCGGGTGCCCCTCGGGGAAATTGAGCGCGGTGAAGTTGTACCAGTCGGTCTCGATATCGGGCCCTTCGGCGATCGAGAAACCCATGTCGGAAAAGATCGCGGTGATCTCGTCGATCACCTGGCTGACCGGATGGATGCGGCCTTCGGCGGTGGGCGAGGGGCGGACCGGCAGGGTCACGTCGACCCGCTCGGCGGCGAGGCGGGCATCGAGCGCCGCTTTGCCGAGCTCGGCGGCACGGGCTTCGATCAGCCCGGTGACTTCGGTCTTCAGCCCGTTAATGGCGGCGCCGGCGGATTTCCGCTCCTCAGGCGCGATACCGCCAAGCGTGGCGAGCAGGGCTGAGACCGAGCCCTTCTTCCCCAGCGCAGCGACGCGCACCGCTTCGATGGCGCCTTCATCGCTGGCGGCGGCAGTGGCGGTGGTGATTTCGGCGCGAAGGGTGGCGATCTGAGCGTCGAGAGACATGTGCTGTTCCATTTATCGTTCGCTTCGTTGCCGCTCACACCGCTGTCATACCGGCGAAGGCCGGTATCCATCTTGAGATCTCAGGATGGGCCCCGGCCTTCGCCGGGGTGACACCGTGGTTGGGCGGCGTCGGGACCAAAAACAAAAGCCCCGCGCCATCCCCGGTTACGGGGCGGCGCAAGGCTTAGCTTAGGGCCTCAGAAAAGGCGAGGGCTGGTTAGGCGCTGATACGCTCGTGGGTGGTGGTCTCGATCTTGCCGAGATACCCCAGAGCCTTCTTGGCCTGCTCAACCAGCACGGCGAACGCTGCGGGCTCGGTGATCGCGAGATCGGAGAGCACTTTGCGGTCGACGGCGATCTCAGCCTTGCTGAGGCCGTCGATAAATCGACCGTAGGTCAGGCCGTGATCGCGCACGGCGGCGTTGATGCGCTGGATCCACAGGGCGCGGAAGTTACGCTTCTTGACCCGGCGATCGCGGTACGCGTACTGGCCGGCCTTGTCGACGGCGGCCTTGGCAGTACGAATGGTGTTCTTGCGGCGACCGTAAAAACCGGAAGCGGCCTTAAGAACCTTCTTGTGGCGGGCGTGGGCGGTAACGCCTCTTTTAACGCGTGACATCTATCGGCGCTCCTTAACGGTTATACGGCATGTACCACTTGACCAGACTTTCATCGCCCTTCTTGAGGATCTTGGTCCCCCGATGCGAGCGAATGTAGTCGGCGTCGTGGCTCATCAGCCGGTGCCGTTTGCCCGCGACGCCAGCCTTGACGCGGCCGGTCGCGGTCATCTTGAAGCGCTTCTTGGCGCCCGATTTGGTCTTCATCTTTGGCATTTTGCTGTCCTGGTTAGAGGCGGCTCGTAAAAGCCTGCATTTGGGATCGCCACGGCATGCCTTTTGGCCGGGCGGCCCGTCGAGAAGGCGGGTGTATAGGGGGAAAGTGGCAGAGGCGCAAGAGGGCGCCCGCCGCTGTCATCAGCGCGTAATACCCGCTTGCATTGATCGCTGGCAAGCGCCTCGTCGAAGGCGCAGCTCCGGGAAGCGCAGCGATGACCGATCTGTTCGCGGCCAAGTCGGCCGAACCGTGGCGATGGCCGATCACCAAGGCGCATTTGCGTGGCGCCATCTGGCTGGTGGCGCTGGCGCTGTTCGTGCTGCTGCCCAAACCCTTTGCCGAGCGGAGCCGGCGGCTGCCCAGGTGATCGCCGAGCGCTAGCCTCGGTTCGCTGCCGCCAGTTCGCTGAGCCCATCGATCAGGTGTGCAGCTTCGGTTTTGCTGAGGCTCGCCAGTGCCTGCCGGTCGGCGCGCGCCGCCGCGGCCGCGGCTTCCGGCAGCACGGTCTTGGCCTTGGAGCTGAGATAGAGCCCCTGGGCCCGGCCCTTGCCGATCGACGCCTTCTCGATCCAGCCATCGGCTTCGAGGCCACCGAGGGTGCGGGCGACGCCGGGCTGCTCGAGCTCGAGGCGGGTGACCAGTTCGGCCTGTGTCAGCCCCTCGCGCTCGGCAATCTCGCTCAGCGCAGTGAACTGCGCCGGATGCAGCCCAAACGGCTCCAGCGCCTCGCGCAGGTGGTTGGCGAGCCGCCGGGCCAGTTGGCTCGCGACGTGGAACAGCGTTTCCTTGTGGTCGAACACGGCCTCCTCCCCCAGAGGTGAGGGGGGCATCATAGCGTGTTGTGACTTAAGGGGAGATTGCCGGGGGCTTACTGAGAGAGACGGCCCCTGCCGGCCTCCCCCATGAAGGGGGAGGTGAAGAGTTGAGGCTCTGTCTTCGATCGTGCCCAACACACCGGCGGGGCGCCTCCCCCTTCATGGGGGGAGGATGGGAGGGGGCCGTCTGCTGCAGTTGTCCCTACCGCACGATCTCCGACCACGGCCGGCCACTCCGCGCTGCCTCTGCGGCAAGCGCGATGGAACGTTTCTGCGCCGCGGTCAGCTCGTCCGAGACGATGTTGGCAGCATTGGCCGGGTCAAGCATGGCGCGCGGCACCAGCAGGCGCTCGAAAAAGCCGAGCGCCACCCAGACATTGTCGGCCAGGGCTCCGGCCGGGCGGCGGCGCAAGGCGGCCTGGGTAGCGAGCTCGAGATAATAGGATGGAAAATCCAGCCCGTTCTGGTCGCGCCAGAGTTTCAGCACCCGCACTTCGTCGTGCCAGCCGGCATCGTGGCTGTCGAGCACGTGCTGGTGGAGATTCGTGGTGATCGCCGCCTGCCGGCGCGTCGAATAGATCTCGTGGATGTCCGAGATCATCGACAGGCGTTTTGCCGGTAGCAGGTCGACGACCATGGTCCCCAGGTTGAGCGCCAGCGTCACATCGCGGCGCATCGGCGCGAGGCCGAGTCGTCGAAATGCCGCGAACATCGATTCGTAGAGTTCGGGGATGCGGCGCTCGCATTGGGCGTGGATCCACACCACGTAATCGATGCTGATGCCGCTGCGATTGGCCATCGACTTCTCGAAGCCGCCGCCCGGCGTGACGTCGACAATATCGCGGCTGCCCCAGGCGTGGCACAGCGCGGCGAGCTTGTTCTCGACGCGTGCCAGTTCGGCCACCGCCTCGCGCGTGACCATCTCGCGATCGAGAATGTCCCGAAGGTATTCGGATGCCGACACGGTACTGGCTGCCACATGCATGATCGCATTTTACGATAATGCCGTACGTTCGACCAGTATTCCACTCGGGTGGGTGCTGGCGTGGTTACCGAAGACAGTTAATCTGCCGCGGAGAACAGTATTGGCTCAGGCCGCGGTGTCTTTGAGGCCGGCCGCGATGGCCTCCATGAAGGCACTCAACCGGCGGGGCACCAGGCGGCGCGACGGATAGACCAGGTGGATCGGCAGCGTCATGCGCTGCCAGTGTGGCAGCACCTCGATGAGCTGGCCATTACGCAGCGGCTCGGTAACGAGATCGACCGGCAGGTAGACGATCCCAGCGCCTTCCAGCGCTGCTGCCAGTTGCGCTTCACCATTGTCGATCTGCAACCCGCCCTCGACCTCGGCGATGACCGAGGTGCCGCCCGGACCGATGAACGGCCAGCGGTTGCGCGGGCTCATGTTGAGATTGAGGATGCAGCGGTGTTGCCTGAGCTCTTCCGGCGTCGCCGGCACCCCGAAGGCATCGGCATAGGCGGGCGAGGTGACACAGCGAAAGCGGTAGGTGCCGATCCGCCGTGCGATCATCGTCGAGGCCTGCAGCTCACCCACCCGGATGGCGACGTCAAAGCCCTCGGCGATCAGGTCCGCGCGGCGGTCGTTGAGGCTGAGCTCCACCGTCACCGCCGGGTTGTCCTCGCAGAACCGCGCGATGATGCCGGCCAGCCGGTGGATGCCCAGCGTCGCCGGCCCCGTAGCGCGGATCCGGCCGGACAGCTTGCCCGGCTCGGTGCGGGTGAGGTCGTCGAGTTCGGCCACCGCCTCGAGCACTGCCTCGGCCTGCGCAAAGAAGCTCTCGCCCAGCTCGGTCAGCCGCTGCGCCCGCGTCGTGCGCTCGATCAGCCGGGCGCCGTGCTGCTCTTCCAGCGCCTGGATACGCCGCCCGACCATCGCCGGCGAGATGCCGAGCCGTCGCGCCGCGCCGGCAAAGCTGCCGGATTTGACCGTCGCGACGAAGGTTTCGAGGTTGGTCAGCTCGGCCACTCGATACTCCAGTGCAACAGTGAAGCGCAATCACCGGCAATTCTATACCTCTCTGGCAGCACGTAGATAGGGGTCATCGCAATCGCAGGATGGAGCTTTCCAAATGACCACCACCGCAATTCTCGGCCTCGGCAATATGGGCAAGGGCCTCGCCAAGCGTCTCGCCGGCAAGACCGAGCTGGTGCTCGGGGCCTCCAACCCGGCCGCCGCCACCGAGTTCGCCGCCTCGGTCGGCGCCACCGTCACCGACTACAAGAGCGCCGTACTGGCCGCCGATATCGTCGTTCTGGCGCTGCCCTATGGTGCGGCGCTGGAGCTCGCCGGCAAGCTGCCGCTCAACGGCAAGATCGTCGTCGACATCTCCAACCCGGTGAAGGCGGATTTCTCCGGCCTCGCCATCGGCCACACCACGTCGGCCGCCGAAGAGCTGCAGGCTGCCGCCCCCTCGGCCAAGCTGGTCAAGGGCTACAACACTATCTTTGCCAGCCTGTTCGATACCCCGCCGAGCGCCACTGCCAATGTGCCGGTGTTCCTCGCCGGTAATGACGCCGCCGCGGTCGACGCTGTCGCCGAACTCGTCAAAGCCTCGGGCTTTGCGGTTGAAAAGGTCGGCGGCCTCGATGGCGCCCGCCTGGTCGAGCCGGTCGGCATGCTGAACATCCGCTTCGGCTACGGCCTCGGCCAGGGCACTGCCATCGCCCCGACCTGGCTGAAGCTGGCGGCGTAAGCCTGGGCTACGCGCAGCAGACGAAAGGGGCCGGGGAAAGATCCCCCGGCCTTTCTTGTTCTTCACGCTGCTTGCCCCAACCCCGGTGTCATCCCCTCGAAAGCGGGGATCTTTGTTTGGGGCAGGCACCGCAAACAGAGGTTCCCGCTTTCGCGGGAATGACCCGGTGGGGGCTGCAGGTTGTGCGTCGATTTCGACGTCCCGGCGCCGCTCGAGTGCATGTAGAGTCTTCGGCGTCGTCGGCTAGCGCCCGGAGCATCCAATGTCGAACCCCACGCCTGCGTCCCGCCTGCTGCTGGTCGCCGCCGGCCTTTGCGGCGCGCTGGGCGTCGCCGCGGCGGCCCGCGCCAGCCATGCCGGTGACGACAATCTCGGGATCGCCGCGAACTTCCTCTTGTTGCATGCGCCGGTGCTGATCGGGCTGAGCGTGATCGCCGTGAGCCGGATGGCATTGGCTGCCGGGGCGGTGCTGCTGCTTGGCCTGGTGCTGTTCGCCGGTGATCTCGCGGCGCGCTCACTGCTCGGTGGCGCGCTGTTCCCGCTGGCTGCCCCGCTCGGTGGTGGCGGGCTGATCGTCGGCTGGCTGCTGGTGGTGTTGACTGGGGTGGTGGGGTGGAAGCGCGCCGACTGACAGAGACGGCCCCCTCCCGGCCTCCCCCATGAAGTGGGAGGTGAAGAGTCGAGGCTCTGTCGTCGATCGTGCCTGACACACCGGCCGGCACCTCCCCCTTCATGGGGGAGGATGGGAGGGGGCCGTCTGCTTCGGCTCAATCCCCACCAAAAACAAAGGGCGACCCGCGGGCCGCCCTTGTTCAATTCACGCTGCTGTCGCCGTTACTTCGGCGCCAGCACCATCACCATCTGGCGGCCTTCGGAGCGCGGCGAGGATTCGACCTTCGCCTTGGCCTCGAGTTCGGCCTGCACCTTGACCAGCAATTGCATACCCAGTTCCTGGTGGGCCATTTCACGGCCGCGGAAGCGCATGGTGACCTTCACCCGGTCACCGTCTTCGAGGAAGCGGTGCACCGCCTTCATCTTGGTCTCGTAATCGTGCGTATCGATGTTCGGACGCAGCTGGATTTCCTTGACCTCGATCACCTTCTGCTTCTTGCGCGCTTCGGCTGCCTTCTTCTGGGCAGCATACTTGAAGCGGCCGAGATCGAGCATCTTGGCAACAGGGGGAACCGAGTTCGGGGAAATGATAACGAGATCGAGTCCCTGCTCCTGCGCCTCGGCCAACGCCTCGCGCGTTCGCACGACGCCGCGGTTGGCGCCTTCGCCGTCGATCAGCTGGACATCGGGGGAGGAGATATCTTCGTTAGATTGCGGCCCATCTTTCTGGGGCGCGACGGGTCTCATGGGACGACGAATGGGAGGCGATCCTTCGATTGTTACCGGAGCGGCGGGAGATCGCGGCTAAAATCGTGCTGCGTCGGCCATAAGTCAACACCGGAACAGACAAGAAACAGCAGCAAGTCGCGGTTTGATGACAAACTGTTGCCGCGAAGGCTAACGCGAGGCAAAAGGCCGGGCACGAGAATGGAGTCGGGGACGCGTGGAACCTGCGGTTGAGTATCTCGAGGTGGGCGAGGGGGCTGAGGCGCGCCGCATCGCCATGCTGCGCCGCCCCGGCAAGTCCCCCGGCATTTTCTGGCTCAACGGCTACCGTTCCGACATGGGCGGCACCAAGGCCTCGGCGCTCGATGTCTTCGGCGCCGAAAAGGGCCTTGCCGTCACCCGCCTCGATCATTCCGGCAATGGTCTGTCGGGGGGCGATTTCCTCGATGGCACAGTGAGTCGCTGGCTCGAGGAGTCGCTCGCCGTGTTTGCCACCACCTCCGGCCCGCAGGTGATCGTCGGCTCCTCGCTGGGTGGTTGGCTGGCGCTGCTGATGGCGCGCGAGTTGCGCCGGCGGGGCGAGGGCGACCGGGTCAAGGCGTTGGTGCTGATCGCCCCGGCAGTAGATGCGACCGCCGAGCTGATGACCAAGCGGATGAACAAGGCGCAACTGGCAGCACTGAAGCGCGATGGCATCGTGCAGCGGCCGTCGCAATATTCCGATGAGCCCTATCCCTATACGGCCAGGCTGATCGAGGACGGCAACCAGCATCACCTGATGTTCGGCCGCGGCATCGATGTCGGCGCGCCGGTGACGATCCTCCAGGGTGGCAAGGACCCCGACGTGCCGCGCGAGCACGCCATGCGGCTGGTGCAGCACCTGCTCACCGACCCCGTCACCTTCACCCTCATCCCCGATGGCGACCACCGCCTCAGCCGCCCCGAGGACTTGGACCTGCTGAAAGCTTCGGTGGAGCGTGAGATAACCGTGCCGCCCGAACAGCTGGAGCTGGAGCTATAGCTTAGGGACGGACGCAACCCCAACCTGTGGGTGGGAGAGTTCAACCGAACCGCAATGGCGTCTTCTGCCGCCCGTCCGCATCGAAATTGCCCGGCTCGAGCCAACGCTCGAAGCCGGCCTTCTTCGCCGGCCATTCGCTGTCGAGCATCGAGAACCAGGCGGTGTCGCGGTTCTCGCCCTTCATGATCATGTGCTGGCGGAACAGGCCCTCATAGCTGAAGCCGAAGCGCTCTGCGGCGCTCTTACTCGGTTCGTTCCGGTCGTTGCACTTCCATTCGAAGCGGCGATAGCCGAGATCCTCGAAGATGTGGCGGGCGAACAGGTACAGCGCCTCGGTGGCGCGCGGCGTGCGGGCGATGGCCGGGCCCCAGTAGATCGAGCCGATCTCGATCACGCCGTGCTCGGGCACGATGCGCATCAGCGCCTGTCGGCCGCCGGCCTTGTCGGTCGATTTGTCGATGACGGCGAAGAGGATCGGATCGGCTTTGCCGAGGACGCTCTGGATGAACGCCTCGGTATCGGCCTGGGTCTTGGGCGCATAGTCGCCGAGATAGGCGAAACGGGCGTCGCCATCGGCGACGTTCGAGGCCTCGAACAGGTCTGGCGCGTGCGCCATGCTCAGCGGTTCGAGCCGCACATAATGGCCCTCGAGCACCACGCGCTGCGGCGGGCGTGCGGGTTTTGGAGCGCTCATTGCCGGCCTTTCCAGATGGCGTCGAGACCTTCGCGATAGGTCGGATAGAGCAGGTCGGCGCCGAGCGCCGCCAGCACTTTCTTCGACGAGACGCGCTTGTTGTCGGAGTAAAAGCTCCGCGCCATCGGCGTCATCTCGGCGGTGTCGAACGGCACCTCGGCGGGCGGGGCGATCCCCATGACATGAGCGGCGTAGGTGACGAGATCCTGCGGCGGCGCCGGCTCGGTATCGGCGAGGTTGAAGGTGCCCTCGAGATCGCTGAGCGCGGCGCGCGCCGTGATCCGGCCGATATCGGCGACATGGATACGGTTGAACACCTGGTTCGGCTTGACGATGCGGCGGGCCGTGCCTTCGCGCAGCTTGTCGAAGGCCGAGCGGCCGGGGCCGTAAATACCGGCCAGCCGCACGATGAACAGCGGCACGCCGCGCTCCTTCGCATAGTCGCGCCAGGCCTGCTCGGCCTCGACCCGCTGCTTGGAGCGGATGTTCAGCGGCCGGGTCGGCGCGTCCTCGTCGATCCACTCGCCACCGAAATCGCCATACACCCCGACGGTGGAGAAGTAGCCGATCCACTCGAGGTTTGGCGCCGCGTCGAGATCGGCACGATGGAGGTTCAATGCCGGATCGCCGCGCTCGTCGGGCGGGATCGAGAGGATGACGTGGGTGGCTGTTCGCAAGTCTTCGCTGAGCGTCGTGCCCGGCACTTCGCCATCGAACACGTGGATCCGGTAGGCCGAGTCGGCCTCCGATTCGGCGGCTTCGGCGCTGCGGGTGGTCCCGGCGACGGGAATCTGCGGGTCGGCCAGCAGGTGCAGGGCGCGGGCGGTGGCGCGCGAGGAATAACCCATACCGAAGAAGAACAGGCGCATCTCAGATAGAACTCTAGTTTGCGCGCGCCGGCTGGACGGCCGCGCTCCACTCTGCCTGGACGCTGATGTCGCCTTCATCGGGCAAAAACGCAAGCGCCAGTGCATCCGCGCGCGCTTTCGCCACAAGCCGGCGCACCGCCCAAACCGCGGCGCCGCGGATCAGCGGCTCTGGATCGGCCAGCCGGGCTTCGGCCAAGGGGATCAGCGTCTCGTCACCCGAATTGCCGACCGCGATCAGCACGTTCCTCAAAAACCGCGCATGGCCGATGCGCTTGATCGGCGAGCCAGCGAACAGGCTGCGAAAACCGGCATCGTCGAGCTGCACCAGGTCGCTCAGTGCCGGGGACTTCAGCTCGTCGCGGGCCCGCAGCTTCATCTCGTGCGTCTCCGAGGCGAACTTGTTCCACGGGCAGACGGCGAGGCAATCGTCGCAGCCATAGATGCGGTTGCCCATCGGCACGCGGAATTCCAGCGGGATTGGACCGGGATGCTCGATATTGAGGTAGCTGAGGCAGCGCCGTGCATCGAGCTGGAACGGCGCCGGGAAGGCGTTGGTGGGGCAGACATCGAGGCAGCGCCGGCAATTGCCGCAGCTCTCGGCATGTGGTTCGTCGGCCGGCAGCTCAGCCGAGGTGAAGATGGCGCCGAGGAACAGCCATGAGCCGAACTCGCGACTGACCAGCACGGTGTGCTTGCCCTGCCAGCCGATGCCGGCCGCTTCCCCGAGCGGCTTTTCCATCACCGGCGCCGTGTCGACGAACACCTTCACCTCGGCTCCGGTGCGGCGGTTCAACAGCCCCGCCAGCTCCTTGAGCTTGCCCTTGATGATGTCGTGGTAGTCGCGATTGCGGGCATAGACCGAGATATTGCCGAGCGAGCGGTGCTCGAGGTCAGCCATCGGGTCACTATCGGGCCCATAGTTCATCCCGACCACGATCACTGATCTGACCTCGGGCCACAGCGCCTCAGGCGCCCCGCGCCGCTCGGCGGTCTCGGCCATCCACGCCATCTCGCCGTGCCAGTCACGGGCCAGCGCCGTGTCGAGTTTTTCCGGCAGGTCCGGCCGTGCATCGGCCCGCGCCACGCCGAACGCCTCAAAGCCGAGGGCTTTGGCACGGTGCCTGAGTTCAGCGAGGAGGGCGATCTGGTCTCGCGCTGCTTTCACAGGGTCATCCCCGCGAAAGCGGGGATCTCCGTTTGCGGTGTCGCAAAGAAAACAGGGGTTCCCGCTTTCGCGGGAATGACACCGTGCGACAAGGATAGCATGGGGACGGGTCTAGAAGTCTAAGTCGGCATACCCGGCTGCCGCCGGCATCCCGGCGACGCGGTCGTTGAGCAGGGTGCGAAAGGCCGGGCGGGATTTGATCCGGGCATACCACTGCCGGGTTTCCGGCGAAGTGTCCCACTGCACGTCGCCCAGGTAGTCGAGGCTGGAGAGGTGCGCCGCGAGCGCGAAGTCGGCGAGCGTCATGGTATCGCCGGCAATCCAGTGCCGGGTGGCGAACAGCCAGTTGAAATAATGCAGGTGCTCGCCGAGGTTGGCCTTGGCGACGCGCAGCACGCCCGGCTCGGGCGTCATGCCGCGCTGGTCGCGCTTGACGATCTTTTCCTCGAGCACATAGCGGGTCACTTCGTCATTGAGCTTGACCAGCACCCACTCGAGCAGCCGCCACATCTCGTTGCGCAGCGCTGCATGCGACGGGAACAGCCCGGCGACCGCGGCCGGCACATAACGATCCTCGATGGCGTGGAGCACCGCCAGCGTTCCCACCACTGGTGGTTCCCCCTCTTCGGCGAGGATCGGTACCGTCGCCGCCGGGTTGATCTCGAGCAGCCCCGGCTCACGCCGCCAGGGTTTGATGTCCTCGAGGTCGATGCCGACGCCATATTCGGCGAACATCAACCGGGCGAGGCGGGAGGAGGGGTCGAGCCTGTGCTGCAGCAACCGTGGCATGCGGTGAAACGATCCTTGCCGATCCTTGGCGGGCCGGGGCAAATCGCGCTAGATGCAACGCCTGCCGCCCTTCCGGTGGGTTGAGTTAGGGGATCAGATGAACGCCGATCAAGGTCTTTTTGTGCCGCTGATCCTAGGGATTATCGAGGGCCTTACCGAATTCCTACCGGTCTCCTCGACCGCCCATATCCTGCTCGCCGGACACTTCCTCGGCTTCAACAGCCCGGGCCGGGTGTTCGAGGTGCTGATCCAGTTCGGCGCCATCCTCGCGATCCTGGTGGTGTATTTCCAGCGTCTGCTCGGCATCGCCAAGGACGCCATCGCGAGGAAACCCGGGGCTCTGCGCTTCATCCTGGGGGTCATTCTCGCCTCGTTTCCGGCGGCCATCGCCGGCGTGCTGCTGCACGATTTCATCAAGACGGTGATCTACGAAACGCCGGTGGTGTTCTGCGTCTCGCTGATCGTCGGCGGCATCATCCTGCTCTATGTCGACCAGCTGAAGCTCACCCCGAAGTACACAGATATCTACAACTATCCGCCGTTGCTCTGCCTTTATATCGGGCTGTTCCAGATGCTGGCGCTGATCCCCGGCGTGTCGCGCTCCGGCTCGACCATTGTCGGCGCGCTGCTGCTCGGCACCGACAAGCGCTCGGCCGCCGAGTTCACCTTCTTCATCGCCATGCCGATCATGGGCGGGGCGTTCCTCTATGATCTCTACAAGAGCCGCGAGTTCATCACCGCCGAGCTCGGCGCCGCCGTGATCATCGGCTTCGCCGCCGCCTTCGTCACCGCCTTCTTCGTGGTGCGCTATCTGCTCGATTTCATTTCAAAGAACGGTTTTGCCGTCTTCGCCTACTGGCGCATCTTCGTCGGCGCCATCGGGCTGTGGGGGATCTTGCTGTTCGGGTGAGTGACGCTGAGGGTGAGGATGCCCGCCACGCGTCACGCAATCTCGGCGTCATCCCCGCGAAAGCGGGGACCTCCGTTTGCGATCTTGCAGGTGGCACCAAAACAGAGGTTCCCGCTTTCGCGGGAATGACCCGGTGGCCGGAGCGCGAATCCGGTGAACCTAATTCGCCGGGGCGAACCTAACCTCCCATCGCCGCCTTGAACGCCTGCACCACGGCCGGGTCGGTGCGACGCCGGGTCTCCGCCGCAAAGCCCAGCCGCACCGCCGGAGCACTGCTCGCCGGCCCCGGCGAGGCGCAGGAGCTGTGCACCTCGTCAACCGGCACGGCCGCGAGCAGCGCGCCGACATTGGCGGGCGTCAGCCCCGAGCCGGCCATGACCTTGATCCGGCCGCGGGCAGTGGCCAGCGCCGTCGCGATGTTGTCGACCCCGTCGAGCGCCACATGCACGCCGCCCGAGGTGAGGATGCGCTCGAACTTCAGCCCGATCGCTGCTTCCGTCGCCTCGGCGAAATCCGGCACCAGGTCGATGGCGCGATGGAGGGTCGAGCCGAGCCCCTCGGCCTGCTCCAGCAAGCGGGCCAGCACTTTGAGATCGAGCTCGCCATTCGGGCGCGACGCCCCCAGCACCACGCCGGCGAGACCGGCGGCGCGAATGGCGTCGATATCGCCGAGCATGGCGTCGAGGTCGGCGTCGTCGCAGACGAAATCGCCGCTGCGTGGCCGGACGATGGCATAGACCGGGATCGGCGCCGACGCGGCGAGCCGCATCAGGCCGGCCGACGGGGTGAGCCCGCCCAGTTCGAGCCCCGAGCAGAGTTCGATCCGGTCGCCGCCGCCGGCAATGGCGGCCACCAGGCTTTGCGGGTCGGCGACGCAGACTTCAAGCAGATGGGTGGTCACGCGGCGTTCTCCGTAAAACCGAGGATAGCGGCCCCGACCAGGCCGGGCTCTAGCGTGAGTCGTGAGGGCACCACCAGCGGTTGGCTGAGCCGGCGCAGGATGCGCTGGCGCACCGCGGTGTCGAGCAGCGCGATGAACTCCGGCACCTTGCCGAGCCCGCCGCCCACCGGGACGATACTGGCGCCGATGACATTGACCACCAGTGCTAAAGGCCCGGCGACGAGATCGATCTGTACCTCGATGGTGCGCGCCGCCCTGGTGTCGCCGGCTCGCCAGGCCTCGACGATGGCGGTGCTGGGCAGCTCGATATCGTGGAGGTGCTTGTGCAGCCGTTCCATGCCGCGCGCCGCGCCGACCGTATCGACGCAGCCGACCTGCCCGCAGCCGCAGGGGATGCGTGGGATATCGATCGGCGGGTTTCCTGCCGAGGTGGCGGCCACCGGCCCATGCCCCCATTCGCCGGCAAAGCCGCCGGCGCCATTGACGACGCGGCCATCGATGACGATACCGCCGCCGACTCCGGTACCGAGGATGGCGCCGAAGACGATACGGTGGCCGCGACCGGCGCCCTCGATGGCTTCGGCCAGCGCGAAGCAATCGGCATCGTTGGCGACGAACACCGGGCGGCCGAGCTCCGTCGCGAGTTCGGCGGACAGCCGACGCCCATCGATGCAGGGGATATTGGCGCAGGTGATGATGCCATCGGCCGGATCAACCACCCCGGTGATCGAAATGGCGATCGGCGTCTCCGCCGGTGCCGCCGTCGCGTCGGCGACGCCACGGATGGCGGCGACGAAGGCGGAAAAGTCGTCGAGCGGCGTCGGCACCCGGCCGAGCGGCGTCAGCTCGGCGGGGTTTTTGGCCAGCGCCGCCTTGATCCCGGAACCGCCAATATCGAAGCAGATAATCATCACTGTTGAGTGCTTTCTAACGCGCAGGCATCTACCTTCGTCGAACGCGGCCGACTCGGGCCGCGCGAAAGGTGCGATGACGGATAATGGTTGAACAGGCCCGGCAGCAGGCGACCCCCACCATCGACGATGTCGCGGCGCTCGCCGGCGTGTCGCGGGCGGTGGCGTCGCGCGCCTTGTCGACTGAAAAACGTCCGGTCTCGGCGGAAAAGCGCGAGCGGGTGCTGCAGGCGGCGGCCGAGCTCGGCTATCGCGTCAACCTCCTGGCGCAGAGCCTCACCACCAAGACGGTCAATCTGATCGCCGTGGTGGTCAACCACATCCACGACCTCTCTGACCTCGATCTGTTCGATCGGCTGCTGGCCGAGACCCAGGCGATCGGCAAGCAGGTGATCCTGATCCGCGTCGGCTCGGTCGACAAGGTCGAGGAGTTTTTGCGCCAGGGCGTCGCCTACCATGTCGATGCGGCGCTGGTGTTCTCCGATTTCGCCGATGCCGAGACGGTGCGAAAGATGTTCCGCTCCGACCTCGTGGTGATGCTCAACGGCCGCCACGACCGGCTGTCGCCGACGGTGATCCCCGACGAGGCGATGGGCATCCACCAGGCCGTCGCCGATGCAGCGCAGCACGGGGTGAAGACCGCCGCGCTGGTCACCGGCCGGGCCTCCTCGCTGGTCGAACAGGCGCGGATCGCGTCCTATCTCAGCGCCTTCAATCAGCATGGCATCGAGCTCGTCCAGACCGTCCAGGGCGACTATTCCTATCAGAGCGGGCACGCGGCGGCGCCCGCGGTGGTCGGCTTCGATTGCCCCGATGCAGTGTTCTGCACCTCCGACGCTATGGCGATGGGCATTCTCGACGTCTGCCGCGAGGATTTCCCCGGCAACCGTCCGACTCGCTTTCGCCTCTATGGCTTCGACAACCTGTCGCTGACCGATTTCGATGCCTACCCGATCTCGTCCATCGGTTACGACAAGGCCGACTACGTCCGCCAGATGGTGCGTTTCCTCGCCGACCCCACGGCCTTCACCCCCGGCCAGCCACCCGTGCTGATCCCGACGCGGTTCGTGCCGAGGAAGACGAGTTAGACTTTCCTCCATTTTCCGCCCCAAACGCGATGTCATCCCCGCGAAAGTGTTGTGTCCCGTGAGGTTGGCGAGGGCCTCGGCTGGTGCCTTGTAGTCGAGGCACCTGAGGCGGGTTTTGTTGTAGCTATCGACGAAAGCGTAGAGGAAGGCGTCGCGCTGGACATGCGAGGCGAACCTGTTCTTGCCACCATTGCCGCTGGCTGGGTGGCTGCGCAGAGCGTCGGCGAGGCGGCGGTTGAAGCGCTCGGCCATGCCGTTGGTCTGCGGGTGGAATGGGCGGGTGAGCCGATGATCGATGTCGTACCAGCGGCAGACGAGGTCGAAGGCATGCTTGCCGGTGGGCCTGCTGGGGTTGCGCCAGCGGGCGGCGCCGAAGCGATCGGTGAACTCGGCACCATTGTCGGTGAGGATGGTGTGTACCGGATAGGGGAAGGCGGTGAGCAAGCGCACCAGGCAGGCGGCGATGGTGCTGGCGTCGCGCCGTTCAATGATCTCGATGTGGACGAACCGGGTGGCCCGGTCGATGGCGACGAACACGTAGCTGGGATGGCCCTCGAGCCGGGTCAGGTGCTTGAGGTCGATGTGGATGAAGCCCACCGGAGCCGGCTCGAAGCGCCCCACCGCCGGCTTGGAGGGTAGCGGCCGGCGCGAGATGCCGTGCCGCAGCAGGCAGCGGTGGATGGCGCTGCGGCTGAGCGCGTCATTGCAGCAGCGGTGCATCACCTCGACGATATCGTCGAGCGACAGCTCCAGTTCCTGGCGCA
>NZ_LAJE02000062.1 GCF_000970465.2 Devosia insulae DS-56 | reverse complement strand
GCCGACCCCTCGATTGCCCTGGTGACGTTCCACTGCTCGATCGATCGAGTGCCGATTGAGGGGCTGCAGAAAGCGCAGGAAACCATTAGGCTCAAATGGCATGGCAGGCTCCAAATCAAGTCTCGCACCTCGATTTTATGCCAGATCACCTGGCGGTGCCTGCCTTGCACCACCCCAAACAAACAAAAATCCCGGACACTAGTGCGCGAAAGCGGGGACCTCCGTTTGCGATCGTGCGGCAGGCCAAGAAAACAGAGGTTCCCGCTTTCGCGGGAATGACCCGGTGGCTGGGGCACGACCCTAACCAAAGCGGCCATGAGCCTTCGCCGGGATGATATCGCGTTTTGAGGTGCCGCCGTTGGCAAGCTCGCGAATAGGCGCTGAAAGCCCTCACTCCGGCGCGTTGCCCTTGAAGCCCCTTGCCAGTAGGTAGGTCTCGGCGGAATCGGCGCGGCTGGCCTTGGGCTTGGCGTGGATGGTGGTGGCGAAATTCTGCTTCAGGAGGTGCAGCAACTCATGCTCGGTGCCGCCCTGGAACACCTTGGCGACGAAGGTCCCGCCTGGCGCCAGGACCTTGACGGCGAAATCGGCCGCGAGTTCAACCAGCTGCATGATCCGGATATGGTCGGTGGCGCGGTGGCCGGTGGTCGGCGCCGCCATGTCCGACATCACGATATCGGCCTTGTGCCCACCCAGCGCATCGATCAGCGCCTGGGGAGCGTCCTCGTCGTTAAAATCCTTCTGCAGCAGGATGACGCCTTCGATCGCATCCATCTCGAGGTAGTCGATCCCGACGATCAGCGGCTTATCCGCTGTGGTGCCGACGATGGGCGCCGCCACCAGCGACCAGCCACCGGGGGCCGCGCCGAGATCGACGACGCGCATGCCCTTCTTGAACAGGTGGTAGCGCTCGTCGAGTTCCTTGATCTTGTAGGCAGCACGCGACCGCAGCCCCTCGGTCCGCGCCTTGGCGACATAGGGGTCGTTGAGCTGGCGCTGCAGCCAGATCGTCGAGCCGATCTTCCGGCCCTTGGCGGTCTTTACGTGAACCTTGAGACCGGTCGCCGATTTGCGTCCGGCTCCCTGCCCTGTTCCCTTGGCCATCAGCGACTCCTGCGACTATTGGCGCGATCAGCCCGGTCGGCGTCGATCAGCGAGATGAGAATACCTTCGCGCAGCCCGCGGTCGGCGACGCGCACCCGCTCAGTCGGCCATTCGCGGCGGATCGCCTCGAAGATGGCACAGCCCGGCAGCACCAGATCGGCGCGGTCCTTGCCGATGCAGGGATGGGCAACGCGGCGGTCAAAGCTCATGCCGAGCAGCGCCGTCATGGTGGCATCGACATCGGCGCGGGTCATCCACAGGCCATCGACCTTCTGGCGCTCGTAGCGCTCGAGCCCGAGATGGAGCCCGGCCAGCGTGGTGACAGTGCCGGAGGTGCCGATCAAGTGCACCGGGTGCTCGGCGATCATCTGGCGCAGCTTTTCGCGGCCGCGAAACTGGCGCAACTGGCCGGCGACGAACGCCACCATATCCTCGAACGTCTCGGGCGTGACGTTCACGCCGCCGAATTTTTCGGCGATCGAGACGACCCCAACCGGCAGCGACTGCCAGGAGCGGATGGACGAGGACATGCGACCCTGCCGGCGCGGGCGGCCACCGCGGAAATCCAGCCAGGCAAGTTCGGACGACCCACCGCCGATATCGAACATCAGGGCGCCCGACGATTCTTCCTCGATCAGGTCGGCGCAGCCGGTGACCGCAAGCGATGCCTCGGTCTGGCGGTCGACGATCTCGAGCACGAGGCCGAGCTCGCGTTCGACCCGGGCGATGAACTCGGCGCCGTTCGAGGCCGAGCGGCAGGCCTCGGTGGCAATGAGGCGCATGCGGGTCGGTTCGTGCTCGCGCAGCTTGTTGCGGCAGAGGCGCAGCGCCTCCATGGTCCGGTCCATGGCGGCATCGGACAGCTTTCCGGTGGTCGACAGGCCCTCGCCGAGGCGCACGATGCGGGTAAAACCGTCCAGCACGCGAAAGCTGTTCTCGTGCGGCCGGGCGATCAGGAGGCGGCAATTGTTGGTGCCGAGATCGAGCGCCGCGTAGAGCGGCCCTCGCGACCGGCGCGAAGAGGGATTCCCTGCGGGGTGCGTCCGCCGCTCCGCTCCGCCAGACCCAGGTTGCCCCCCAGGATTCGCGGTGGTCTGGGCGGGGCTATGGCCCTGCCCGTCACGGTGCCGCTCCAGGCTCTCGGCCCCGGCTGCGGCGGCGGACCGATCTTGATCGGTCAACCTTGCTCCATTTCCCCGCGCAGTCGCCGGCAGCCGGCCGAAGCCGTGGGCGCCCGACACGGGCATATTTCAGTGTCACCGTTGAGGGTAGTGGATGATCCCCCCTAACGCAACGCCCTGAATCTGCCGCAAACTTGAACGGGCGCGGCCGGAGCGTGAAGGCTGAAGAATGCCGCAAAAGGGGTGTTGATCAGACGATCGATTGCCGCTAGAAGGCGCACCGAATGCTGACGGTTCCGCCGGACAGCATCCAGGCTCAGCGCTTGGGGAATAGTTCAATGGTAGAACTGCGGACTCTGACTCCGTCAATCTTGGTTCGAATCCAGGTTCCCCAGCCAGCCCTCTCCTTCTGATACTGCCGATGTTTCGACTGTTGTGGGCCTAGAGCCTGCAGCGCTTTGGCCTGCCGTCGTTACCGACATAGGTGTCGGTCGAAGCGCTGTAGGTGACGAAGCGGGCGGCGCAGCGGGTGCGGTGGGTGGAATAGGCGCGAACGTCGCCCCGCTCCATCGCGTCGATCAGGCTGAAATCGATCGGGGTGGAATAGCCTCGCCGGCGTGGGAACGAGGTGTTGAGCGCATTGATGGCCGCGGCGGCTGGGTCGAAGTTCGGGTTGTTGGGGTTGGCGGGCCAGCCGTAGTTGTAGTCGTTGTTCCAGTACTGGGCCGTGGCCGGAGTACCGAACGACAGGCTGGCGACGAGAGCCGAGATGCAGGGCCAAGCGGAATTTCGCATGTGACGTCTCCTCACGCGTGGCGCTCCGGGAAAGCGCTTGGTGCGTGAGGCGTGAGGCGTCCGGATCAGGTCAGCATGGCAGCCCTCCGTTGCCGAAACCCTGTAAGCCTCTGGAAGATTAGCGTGTAATTGGCGTGGTGCGGCCAACGTCCAACCCCCGCCGGGCGCGCTGGGGGCGGCGCATGCTCGATCGGTTATCGAAGCGAGCGGCGGTTTCCAGTCAGTTCAGGATAAGCCTAGCCCTCCCCCCGGCGTGGGGCAGAAGGTGCGCCGGGGAGCGGCGGGAAATAATGATGGCGATCACAGGAAACCGCCGGCTCCAGCCTTGCCGCCGGCACCGCCTGAGCCGCCTGAGCCGCCGAAACCGGCACCACCGGTGC
>NZ_LAJE02000061.1 GCF_000970465.2 Devosia insulae DS-56 | reverse complement strand
GCCTCTCCGTGATCCTCCCCCGCGACGCGGGGGAGGATCACGGAGAGGCCGGTGCCTCGTGCCTAAACCCGCTTCAAATCCGCGATGGTCTTCAAGATCACCGCCTCGACCCTCGCCCGTTCCTCGCCTTCCAGCGGCAGGCGGGGTGGGCGGATGTGTTCGGGGGCGCCGTAGACCAGGTGCTCGGCGAACTTGATGTACTGCACCAGCTTGACGTCGGTATCGAGGTGGAAGGCCGGGGTCATCAGGCGGTAGAGCGGCAGCGCTGCCTTGAAGTTGCCGGCCCGCGCCGCGTTGAACAGTTTTACGCATTCGCTCGGCCAGGCATTGGTCATGCCCGAGACCCAGCCGACGACGCCGAGCGCCAGGCTTTCGAGGATCAGGTCGTCGACGCCGCAGAAGATATCGAAGCGGTCGCCGAAGGCATTGTAGAGGTCGGTGACGCGGCGGATATCGCCGGTCTCTTCCTTCACCGCAACGATCTCCGGCACCTCGGCCAGGCCCTCGAGCGTCGGTACGTCGACATCGACCTTATAGGCGATGGGGTTGTTATAGATCATGATCGGCAACCCGCCGGTGGCCACTGCTTTGTACCAGGCGATGGTCTCGCGCCGGTCGGTGCGGTAGGCGAGGCTGGGGAACACCATCAGCCCTTCGGCGCCGAGCTTGCGGTAGTTCTTCGCCGCAGCGATGGCGTCGGCGGTAGAGAGCTCGGCGAGGCCCGAGAGCAGCGGCACCTTGCCGGCCACCGCCTCCTTCGCCGCTCGCACCACTTTGTCCTTTTCGGCTTGGGTCAGCGCGGCGTTCTCACCCAGCATCGGCAAGACGATGACGCCGCTGACGCCGCCCTTCATCAGCCGCTCGATGCTCAGTTGCATGGCTGCCAGGTCGAGCTCGCCGCTCGCCGTCATCTTGGTGGTGGCCGCAGGGAACACGCCGCTCCAGGTCATCTCTCGCCTCAACTTGCCTTGGGAAGGCCGACCCCGTGGTCCGCCGTATGTCGAATGTATACATTCCTCATTTCGGCGTTGCAAGGCGGGGCAAGGCTCTGTAACAGCGAGTTATGCCCTTCGGGCCAGTTGGAGAGACGGGACATGCCGACGGGCCTGCTCGACAAGACGACTATCAGCATCCAGGTGGCGCAGGAGTTGCGCCGCCGCATTCTCGCCGGCCACTATCCGCAAGGGGTGAAGCTGCAGCAGGAGCAGATCGCCGCGGAACTCGGCGTCAGCCGCAGCCCGGTGCGCGAGGCGCTCGGCCAGCTCGAGGCCGAGGGGCTGGTGGTGCTGACGCCGCAGAAGGGCGCTCAGGTCTCGCCGATCTCGCGCGCCGAGATCGCCGAACTGTTCGAGCTGCGGCTATTGGTCGAGCCGCACCTCATCGCGCTCGCCATCCCCGAAATGACCGAAGCCGACCTCAACAAGGCCACCTCCATCATCTCGGAGATGGCCGATATCAGCCTCGACGGCTGGGGCGACGCCAACTGGCGGCTGCACGAGGTGCTCTACGCCCCGGCCGGCCGGCCGGGCATGCAGAAGCTGCTGCGCCGCACCCACGAAACCATCGGCCGCTATATCCGCATGCAGGTCATGGCCACCAATGGCCGCGCCGACGCGCATCGCGAGCACAAGCTGATCCTCGATGCGTGCCGAAAGCGCGATGTGGCGAAGGCGGTTGGGTTGCTGCGGAAGCATATCGAGGATGCGGGGCGGATGTTGCATCCGGCGGGGTAGTCGCTCCTCGCTCCGCTCGGATCGGCGACACGTTGTGTCGCATACCCCTCATCCGGCCTTCGGCCACCTTCTCCCTCAAGGGGAGAAGGCGATCACCTCAGGCATCTCAGTCGGGAGTCCTTCTCCCCTTGAGGGAGAAGGTGCCCGAAGGGCGGATGAGGGGTACCGCATCGCTGGCGATGCGCGATCCGAGCGTCAGCGAGGAGCGACACCCAGTCCTCAGTGCCGATACCCCGGCTCGCTACTATCCAGCTGCCGCTTGACGCTCTCAAGGTGCAGGCGCCCCGACTCAGCGTCGCCTTCGCGCATCTGCCGTGCTGCCGCCTCGGCGACTTCCGGTGCTACCGGCTTGATCTCGCGGCCGGTGGACATGGCGAGCAGTTGCACCTCGCAGGCCCGCTCGAGGTAATAGAGATCGTCCCAGGCCTCGGCGATGGTTTTGCCGCAGACCATGACGCCATGGTGCTTCATGAACACGATATCGGCGTCACCGATGGCGGCGGCGATGCGTTCGCCTTCGCGCTCGTCGAGCGCCAGGCCGTTATAGTCGCGGTCGATTGCGGTGCGGCCGTAAAATTTCAGCGCCGTCTGGCCGGCGAAGATCAGCGGGTCGCCTTCGGTCATCGACAAGGCCGTGGCGTAGGGCATGTGAGTGTGGAACGCGGCGCGGGCGCGCGGCAGCCGCCGGTGCACCTGGGCATGGATGTAGAAGGCCGTCGCCTCGGGTACACCATCACCGTCAATGACGTTGCCCAGATAGTCGCAGATCAGCAGCGATGAGGCCGTTACTTCGGCAAAGGCGCGGCCGTAGGGGTTGACGAGGAACAGTTCGTCATGGCCCGGCACCACCGCCGAGAAGTGGTTGCAGATCCCCTCGTGCATCCCGAGCCGCGCCGCCATGCGGAAGCAGGCGGCGAGATCGACCCGCGCTTCGCGCACGGCCGGACCGTGCAGATCCGGCGCGTTGCTGCGCGGCACGGCAGCGGTGGCAAGTTGCGGCTTGCCGTCGAGCGAGTGGGCCAATCGTTTACTCCTGTCAGGCGCGCTTGAGGTCTACGACATTGGTGGTCGTCGGCACCGCGGCGATGCTGCGCCACGGCTCGGGCAGGCCGGCATCCCAGGCGCGGAAATCGGCGACGATGTGCTGGCGTTCGAGCATGGCGATATCCGGCATTGGCGGGATCACCCGGCGCCACTCGGCATCGTCGAGCCAATCGGCAACCACCGCCTTGGCCGACGGAATGAACGGCCGCCGCGACAGGATGGCGTCGCCGGCAAAGATCAGCGGCAGCAGGGCCCGGCGATCGAAGGCGGTCGCCTCGTCCATCATGGCGCGCATCAGCCGCGGCATGACATTGGCGAGGCCGCAAATGGTGCCCCGCGCGCCCGCTGCGATCAGTTCGGGCAGGTGAATCTCGCTGCCGGTGAAGATCGACAGGTGCGAGAAGCGGCGCAACAGGTCCATGGTGAAATCGAGGTCGCCGCCGGAATCCTTCACCCCGGCGATCATCCCCGGATAGCGCTCGTCGAGCCGGCGCACCACCTGCGGGGTGATCGGCACGCCGCAGATATCGGGGAAGTGGTAGAGGTAGAGCCGCAGCGCGGAGAGCGCTACCCGGTCGATCACCGCAGCGAAATAGCGGAACGTCGCGTCTTCGGTGATGCCGCCGCGATAAACGCAGGGCGGCATCAGCAGCACGCCGTGCACCCCCTGCCGCGTGGCATGGCTGGCCAGCGCCACCACATCGGGGAGCGACAGCGCGCCGATCGAGACCACCAGCCGGCCGGCGGGAATGCCGGCGGCAATCACCGCCTCGAGCGTTTTCGTGCGGTCCTCGAGGGAGAACTCGGCGCCTTCGCCGGTGGTGCCGAACAGCGTGATGCCGTCGCAGCCCGCTGCCAGCAGCGCCTCCATGCGGGCGACCAGACGCGGCAAATCGGGGTGAAAATCCCTGGTCAGAGGGGTCGCGATGGCGACCGCAAGGCACCGGGTCTTGGGCAGACCATCCACTCTAACCTCTTGAGATAACTGCATTTCGCGGCTCGAATGGCCAGCTTCAGGATGCTCGTCATCATCAAGATTAATTGCCGATTGTCAACATTGTGCTTGACGCATCCCCCGCCCTGTTGAAGCATCGAAACTGCGAAAGGAGCCGCAGAGGGCGCTTAGGCGTGCGGCTCGAGCAGGGAGAACAATCATGACGTTCAACGTTCCGAAATTCGGGCGCCGCACGCTGATATCGGGCGCCGCACTTCTCGTCGTTTCCATCGCCTTGGCCGGGCCGGCATTGGCTCAGGGCAAGGCGCTCCGCATTTCCACCCCGGGCGCCGAGAACGAGATCCAGTCCAAGGCGCTGGTGGTGTTCAAGGACGAACTCGAAAAGGCGCTGCCCGGCGGCTTCGACGTGCAGATCCACTATAACGGCACGCTGTTCGCGCAGGGCACCGAGATCGAGGCGATGCAGCGCGGCAATCTCGAAGTGGCGATGATCTCGCCGCAGGATGTGGCGGCGCTGATCCCCGAATATTCGATCTTCACCAATGGCTATTTGATGCGCGACGCCAAGCATCTGGACGCCGTCTATGACGGCGAAGTCGGGGCCGAATACAAGGCCAAGGTGGGCGCCGATCTCGGGCTCGAGATCGTCCGCAGCCAGTATCTGGGCTCGCGCCAGCTGGTGCTGGTGAAGCCGCGCGAGGTGAAGACCCCGGCCGATCTCGCCGGCCTGAAGCTTCGCATGCCGGGCTCCGAAACCTGGCAATTCCTCGGCAACGCGCTCGGTGGCGCCGCCACGCCGCTGGCCTTCGAGGAAATCTACCTGGCGCTGCAGACCGGCACCATCGATGGCTTCGAGAACCCGCTGGCCGACGTGATCGCCAACAAGTTCTACGAGGTGACCAAAGAGGTGGTGCTGACCGACCACATGGTCTCCAACACCTTCTTTGCCGTGGCCAAGCCCTATTGGGACGGCCTCAGCGACGCCGAGAAGAAGGCCATCGAAGCCGCCGAAGCCGCGGCCAAGGCCTTCAACGACGACGCCGTGCTGGCCGCTGAGGCCGATGCGGTGAAGTTCCTCGAAGGCCAGGGCCTGACGGTGGTCACCCCCGATGTCGCCTCGTTCCGCGACCAGGTGCAGAAGAAGTTCCTCGAGAGCGACTTCGCCAAGACCTGGCCGGCCGGCCTGCTCGACCGCATCAACGCCGCCGGCGCCTGATACGTGCTCGCGCAACTCCGCAACCTGTGGACGCAGGTGGCTGAAGGCGTGGCGGCAGTGAGCTTTGCCGTCATGTTCTTCGCCTTCATCGTCCAGGTCGCCTCGCGTTACATCTTCAACGCGCCGGTGGCCTGGACGTTGGAGCTCTGCGCCATCGCCTATGTCTGGGTGGTGTTCTGGAGCTGCGGGATCCTGGTGCCGGAGCGGCAGCAGATCGTCTTCGACGTGATCTACAACTGGTTCAAGCCGGGGCCGCGGCGCTGGCTTGCCATCTTCAACACCGCCTGCCTCGGGCTCGCCTTCCTCGCGGCCCTGCCGGGCGTCTTCGACTACATTCTGTTCCTCGGCAAGCGCAGCACCATGCTGCTGCATGTGCGGATGGACCTGGTTTATTCGTGCTTCGCCATCTTCCTCATCGCGGTGGTGGTCGGCGCGGCGGTCCGGATCCGGCGGCTATTGAGCGCCGAGTGGCATAAATCGCTTTGAGCATGGCTGAGACATGAGCTTTTCCGCCTGGGCGATGTTCGTCCTGTTCTTCCTGTGGTCGTTCCTCGGCATGCCGATCGGGCATGCCATGCTGGCGAGCGGCATCGTCTACCTGTTGCTGACCCAGCAGGATATCGCGCTGGTCGCGACGCAAAGCCTCAACGGCCTCTATGGCAGCTTCGTGCTGCTCTCGGTGCCGCTGTTCATCTTCGCCGCCGAGATCATGAATGCCGGCGGCCTGACCGAGCGGATGTATGGCGTCGCCAACATGCTGGTCGGCCGCTTCAAGGGCGGGCTGGCGCATGTGAACATTCTCGCCTCGGTGATCTTTTCGGGGATGAGCGGCTCGGCGCTGGCCGACGCCGCCGGCCCCGGTAAGCTCGAGGTCGATGCCATGGTGAAGGCCGGCTATAGCCCAGGCTTTGCCGCGGCGCTGAGCTCCACCTCGGCGATCATCGGGCCGATCATCCCGCCCTCGATCCCGATGGTGCTCTACGGCGTCGTCGCCAACACCTCGATCGGCTACCTGTTCATGGGCGGGGTCATTCCCGGGCTGCTGCTGGCCGGGGCGCAATCGGCGATCGTCACGGTGATGGCGCGCTATAAGGATTTTCCGGTCGAGCCGGCCCCCAAGCTCCGCGAGGCGGCGCGCACGGTGTTTCACGCCATCCCGGTACTGTTCCTGCCGGTGATCCTGCTCGGCGGCATCTATTCGGGCGCCGTCACCCCCACCGAGGCCGCTGCCGTGGCGGCGTTCTGCGCCCTGCTGCTCGCCGCCTTCCTCTACCGCTCACTGAGCCTCAAAGCCTTCTATCGGGTGCTCGTTGATTCATCGAAAGCCACCGCCATCGTCGCCATCACCATTGCCGGGGCGCTGGTGATGAATTGGGTGGTGGCGGCCGAGCAGATCCCCGAGGCGATGGGCCAGTGGATGATCAGCCTCGAACTCAGCCCGGTGCTGTTCATGTTCGTGGTGACGGTGCTGTTCCTGATCCTCGGCGCCTTCCTCGATACCCTGCTGATGCTGCTGATCATCATCCCGATCCTGATGCCGACGGTGATCGCGCTCGGCATCGACCCGGTGCATTTCGGCGTCGTCTCGGTGGTGAACCTGATGATCGGGCTCGTCACCCCGCCGATGGGCGAGCTGGTGTTCCTGATTGCCGGGGTCTCCGGCATCAAGGTTGCCGATATCACCAAAGAGCTGTGGCCATTCCTGATCGTCTTGATCGGGTTGCTCTTCGTGCTCGTTTATGTGCCCCAAATCACGCTCTGGCTGCCCGAAATGGCGGGCTACAAAGTCCAGGGCAATTTTATGCGTTGACCACCTGAGGACCCCGCCATGCCCGGCATGAAAGATCTCGTCAAAGGCACCGACCGCTACCGCAACTTCATCGGTGGGCAGTGGGTGGACTCGACGCTCAAGGAATGGATCGAGGTGGAAAACCCGGCCACCGGCCAGGTCATCGCCTCGGTACCGCGCGGCAATGCCGACGATGCCGACCGCGCCGTCACCGCCGCCTACCAGGCCCAGCCGGCCTGGGAAGCGCTGCCGCCGGCGTCGCGCGGCCAGTTGCTGAAGGACCTCGCCCGCGTCGTCCTCGAAAACCGCGAGCGGCTGGCCCGCATGGTGATCGCCGAACAGGGCAAGCCCCTGCAGGAGGCGCGCGGCGAGATCGAGAGCGCCGCGCTTTATTTGAGCTACGCCGCCGAGGAAGCCCGGCGCATCACCGGCGACATCATCCCCTCCGACAATCCGGACGAGCAGATCTGGATCCAGAAGGTGGCGCATGGCGTGGTGATTGCGCTCACCGCCTGGAACTACCCGGCGGCGCTGATGTGCCGGAAGATCGGCCCGGCGCTGATCGCCGGCAACACCGTGGTGGTGAAGTCGCATGAGGGCACGCCCACCACGGCGCTGGAGATCGCCCAGCTCGCCGACCAGGTCGGCTTTCCCGCAGGGGTCATCAACATGGTCAGCGGTACCGGCGAAGGGGTCGGCCGGGCGCTGGTCACCCACCCGCTGAGCCGGCTGATCACCCTCACCGGCTCGGTGCGGGCCGGCAAGGACATCTTCCGCAATGCCGCCGACGACCTCAAGATCCTGCGGCTCGAACTCGGCGGCAAGGCGCCATTCATCATCGCCGAGGATGCCGATATCGGCGCCGCGGTACGCGCCGCGGTGTTGTCGCGCTTCGAGAATTGCGGCCAGGTCTGCATCTGCAACGAGCGCATGTATGTGCATGAAAAAATCGCCGACGAATTCCTCGAGCGCTTCACCAGCGCGGTCAGACAGCTGAAGGTCGGTGACCCCACGACGCTGGTCGATATCGGGCCGAAATTCTCCCGCCCCGAACTGGACAAGGTCGATCGCATGGTGGAGGCGGCCAAGGCCGCCGGCGCCGAAGTGCTGACCGGCGGACGCCGGCTGACCGAGGGCGAGTTCGCGCGCGGCCACTGGTACGATCCGACAGTGCTGAAGGTGAACGACAACTCCATGCAGATCATGCAGGACGAAGTGTTCGGCCCGGTGGTTCCTGTCATGACCGTCACCGATTTCGACGAAGGCCTGCGGCTGGCCAACGAGAGCCGCTATGGCTTATCCGCCTATGTGTTCACCAAGGACATGCGCCGCATGATGCGGCTGATCCGCGAGCTGAAATTCGGCGAGATCTACGTCAACAAGCAGGGCGGCGACGTGGTCCAGGCCCACCACGCCGGCATCCGCGATTCCGGCATCGGCGGCGAGGACGGCCGTTATGGGCTGGATGCGTATTTCCAGAAGAAGACGATTTACGTGAACTTCGCGTGAGGCCTGACTGAGAGAGACGGCCCCCTCCCGGCCTCCCCCTTAAAGGGGGAGGTGAAGAGTTGAGGCTCTGTCTTTCGATCGTGCCAAGCACGCTGGCGGGGCCTCCCCCTTCATGGGGGAGGATGGGAGGGGGCCGTCTGCCGGCAGTTTGAGCCCCTACTCCGGCACCGCCGCATAGGCCGTGTACGCGCTGGTCGCCAGCCAGCCAGCGTCGATCGGCAGGGTCACGCCGGTGATCGCCGAGGCGGCGTCGGAGCAGAGGAACCAGATCGCCTCGCCGACATCGGCCGGCTGCACGAAACGGCGGAGGGCGGCTTTTTCGATGATCAGTTTCGGATCGCGCTGGCCCGAGTCGATGCGGGCCTGCATGGCCGGGGTCAGCACATAGCCGGGGGCCACGGCGTTGACCCGCACGCCACTCGGACCCAGCTCGGCAGCAAGGATTTCGGTGAGCATCCTGATCGAGGTTTTGCCCATGGCATAGGCCGGCTGGCCGGACGGGCGGTAGGTGGTGAGCGAGCCCATGTTGATCAGCACGCCGGCGCCGCGCGCCGCCATCGCAGTGCCGAAGGCCCGGTTGACCACCAGGGTGCCGCGGACGTTGATGGCGTGGATGCGATCATATTCCGCCATATCCATCTCGAGCACGCGCACGGCGTTCTGCAGCACACCGGCCGAATTGACCACCGCATCGACCGCGCCGCGGCGCGCCAGCACGTCGGCGGCATAGGCCGCCACTGCGTCGTCATCAGCGACATCCAGCCCGGTATAGGTGGCGCCCAGTTCCGCAGCGATGGCCGCGCCGCGTTCGGCGTTGCGGTCGGCGATCTCCACCGCCCAGCCGCCGGCCGCAAAGCGCCGTGCCGTCGCCTCGCCGATGCCGCTGGCGCCGCCGGTGACCACCACGAGTTTGCTCATCGCTTGCCCCCATAATCCTTTGCCGCCGCTTCCGGCGTTACCTTGCCATTGGCGATGTCGGCTTCGATCGCGGCACGATCGCGCCGCTGCGGATCGCCCCAGCCGCCACCGCCGGCCTGCTCGTGGCGGATCACCGTGTCCTTGCCGATCTCCAGCGTCACCTTGGCCGGCAGCACCTCGAAGCCGGCACCGCGATCGATCAGGTTGCGCGACGAAGCGGCCGGACCGCCGCCGAACAGGCCATAGGGCGGATGCTCGTGGCGGTCGGCGCGCAGCTGCAGCACGGCGCTCTGGGCCAAGAGTCGATATTGCCGCACCAGCCCGAGCCCACCGCGAAACTCGCCGGCGCCGCCGGAATCGGGCCGCAGCGCATATTCCTCCATCAGCAGCGGATAGCGCGCCTCGATGGTTTCGATGGGCAGGTTCGACATGTTCTGGCTGGGGTTGGTGATGCCTTCGACCCCATCCTTGTCGGCCCGGCCGCCCCAGGCGCCATTGATCATATCGACGAAGACGAAGGGTTTTTGCGGCTCGCCGTGATAGCCGCCGATCGCCACCACGGTATTGCCGCCCTCGCCGGCCGCCATCAGCTTTTTCGGCGCGATCTGCGCCAGCGCCCCCATCACCGTATCGACGACACGATAGCCGGTGAGCGCCCGCGCCGCGACCGGCGCCGGCATATGCGGGTTGAGGATCGAACCCTCGGGCGCCGTCACCGTGATGCAGCGATAGACCCCGGCATTGTTGGGTACGTCGTGATCGAGGGCGCAGCGGATGGTGAGATAGGTTGAGGATTTGACGAAGCTCAGCGTCGCGTTGATGGCGCCTTTCACCTGCGGCGATGAGCCGGTGAAATCCACCCAGAGATGGTCGCCCTTCACGGTGATGCAGCAGACGATGGGGATCGGCGCCGGCGAGAAGCCATCGCCATCGATATAGTCAGTGAAGCGGTAGTCGCCATCCGGCCAGCTGGCGATAGCCTTGCGCGTCAGCTCCTCGCCATAGTCGATCAGCCGGTCGAAATAGCGCGTGAGCTCGTCGCCATGCCGGGCGAAGAGCCGCAGCATTTCGCGCTCGCCGATATTGCAGGTGGCATATTGCGCATCGAGATCGCCCAGCACCAGCTCGGGCAGCCGCACGTTCTTTTCGATGATGGTCAGGAGCGTGCGGTTGGGCTGCCCGCGCTCATAGAGCTTCATCGGGGCGATGCGCAGCCCTTCCTGGAAGATCTCGGTCGAATCCGAGGCGTTCGAGCCCGGCACCCGGCCGCCGACATCGCAATGGTGCGCGATCACCACCGAGAAGCCGAGCAGCCGTTCCCCCGCAAAGATCGGCTTGAACATGAAAATATCAGGCAGATGCATGCCGCCGTCATAGGGATCGTTGAGGACGATCACGTCGCCGGGGAACAGGTCGCCTGCGAAACGGCTGCGCACCACCTCGATCGCATCGGGTACCGCGCCCAGATGCAGCGCCACGGTCTTGGCCTGGCTGAGGATGCGTCCCTCGGCGTCGCAGATGGTCACCGAGTAATCGAGCACGTCGCGGACGATCGGCGAGCGGGCGGTGCGCATCACCGCATAGGCCATGTCGTCGACGATGGTATCAAGCCCCGATTTGATGACGGCGAAGGTGATGGGGTCGAAGGCGTTCATCGGGCCGGCTCCAGCGTGGCGACGAGGCTGCCGGTGGCATTGGGGGCAACCCGCGCGCCGGGAGGAATGACGATGGTGGTATCGGGGCCCTCGATGATGACAGGCCCATCGATCGGGCCGGTGACCGCCTCGCGCCGCAGCACCGGCGTCAGCTGTGATCCGCTCCGGCCGAAATGCACTTCGCGCCGGGCGGCGCCAGCAGCACCATCGCCGGAGGCGGTGGGTTTGAGGGCGCGGAAATCCAGCGGCTCGGAGTTCTGCGCACGGGCGTGGAGCCGCAGCGCCACGACCTCGACCGCATCGGTAGGGGTGTAGCCATAGCTGTCGCGATAGGCGGCGATGAAGGCGGGCCTGAGCGCCGCCGCATCGAACCGGTCGAACGGGATCGACAGAGCCGCGTCCTGGCCGTCGAGCCTGAGGTCGATCTCAAAGCTGCAGGTGATGGAGGCGGCGTCATAGCCCTGGGCTGTGAGCTGCGCGACCGCAGCGCGCTGCATCTCGGCCGAGAGCGCCGCCACCTCGCCGGCATCGACGCGGTCGAGCCGGCCGGCGAGCGCCCGCAATTCGTGATGCTCCACGGTGCCGGCCAGCATGCCCATGGCGGTGAACACACCGGGCGAAGGCGGGAACAGCACGCGGGTAATGCCGAGCGTTCGTGCCAGGTCCGCCGCATGCACCGGGCCGGAGCCGCCGAAGGCGAGGAGCGTCAGGTCGCGCGGGTCGAGCCCGCGCTCCACCGTCACCGCCCGGATGGCACGCACCATGTTGGCATTGGCGATCTCGCGGATGCCACAGGCCGCCGCTTCGATGCTGAGCCCGAGCGGCTGCGCCAGCTGGCGATCGATGGCGGCGCGGGCCGCGAGGACATCGAGCGACAGGCTGCCACCGGCGAGGCGCGGCGGCAGCAGGCCGAGCACCACATTGGCATCGGTGACGGTCGGTTGCGTGCCGCCGCGGCCGTAGCATACCGGCCCCGGCGCCGCCCCGGCGGAGCGCGGCCCGACGGTCAGCAGCCCCGCCGGATCGATGGCGGCAATGGAGCCGGCGCCGTTGCCGACTTCCGCGACATCGACGGTGGGCACCCGCATCATGTAACCGCCGGCCTTGATGAAGCGCGACGGCACCGACATGCCGGCGCGGAACTCATATTCGTGCGTCCGCGCCAGCACGCCGCGATGGATCAGCGCCGCGGAAGCGGTGGTGCCGCCCATGTCGAAGGCAACGAGGTTGGCCTCGTCGGTGGCGGCGCCGAGCCGCTGCGCGCCGACCGCACCGGAGGAGCGGCCGGAGGAGATGAAGAACACCGGCTTCTGCTGCGCCACGCTGGCCGACGAGAGCCCGCCATTGGAGTTGCCGATCAACAGCGGCGCCGTCACTCCATGGGCGCGGAGCTTTTGCTCCAGCCGGGTGAGGTAACCGCGGAGCGGCGGCAGCACATAGGCATTCACCGCCGTGGTCGAGGTCCGCTCATACTCGCCGGCTTCGGGCAGCACATCGACGGAAGCGGTCACCGCGATGCCGGGGAAGGCAGCGGTGAAAGCGGTCGCCGCCTGCCGCTCATGCGCCGGGTTCGTGTAGGAGTTGAGAAAACAGATGGCGACCGACTCGATGCCTTCGGCGGCGAAGAACCGGCCCGCCGCCAGCACGTCGTCGAGCAGCAGCGGCGCCAGCACCGTGCCATCAGCCCGCACCCGCTCGGTGGCTTCGAGCCGGTAGCGGCGCGCCACCAGCGGCTCTGGCTTATCCCAGGTGAGGTCGAACATGCCGGGGGTGCGCAACCGGCCGATCTCCAGCACGTCGCGAAAGCCGCGGGTGGTGATCAACCCGCAGCGGGCGCCCAGCTTCTGTAAGAGCGTGTTGGAGCCAACCGTGGTGCCGTGCAGCACCTCGGTAAGCGCGTCGGCACGAAGCTCTGCTGCCGCCAGCACCTCGAGCATGCCGGTGACCAGCGCATCTTCCGGCGCCTCGGGGGTGGAACTCACCTTGGCCGAAAAGCTGGCGCCATCGCTGCGCAACAAGACGAGGTCGGTAAAGGTGCCGCCGATATCGACGCTGAGGCGGGCGCTGTGGGTCATCGGCTACTTGTCGGCATTGAGTTTGCCGCCATTGGCCCAGTCATGCGGTTCGATATCGTGAAAGACGATGTCGACGACCTCCGGCCGGCATTTGAGGATGCGGGCGGTCTCGCGGGTCACGATCTCGGCGAACTCGCGCTTCTGTTCGATGCTTCGCCCCTTGAGCAGCTCAACCTTGATCATCGGCATTTGGTGTCTCCTACAGTCGGGTGTCGACGGTGAGCCCGGCCGTGGCCGCATGCACCGGGTCACTCCCGCGAAAGCGGGAACCTCTGTTTTCTTGGCCTGCTGCACCATGGCAAACGGAGGTCCCCGCTTTCGCGGGGATGACACCGTGGGTTGTGCAGGCCATGCGCGAAACTCCTAAAGCCACGCATTCACGTGCCAGGGGGCGAACTCGTCTTCGCCATAACCCAGCAACTCGCTCTTGGTCGGCTTGCCCGACGCGGTGGCGATCATTTCGCCGAACACCAGCTCGCCCATCTCGTCGATCGAGGCTTCGTCATCGAGGATGGCGCCGCAATTGATATCCATGTCCTCTTCCATGCGCCGGAACATCGCGGTGTTGGTGGCGAGCTTGATCGAGGGCGACGGCCGGCAGCCGAAGCACGAGCCGCGGCCGGTGGTGAAGGCGATGAGGTTGGCGCCGCTCGCCACCTGCCCGGTTGCCGACATCGGGTCGAACCCCGGTGAATCCATGAACACCAGGCCCTTGGTGGTCAGCGGCTGGGCGTAGCCGATGACATCGGTGAGGTTGGTGGTGCCACCCTTTGCCACCGCGCCGAGCGACTTTTCGAGAATGGTGGTGAGCCCGCCCGCCTTGTTGCCGGGCGAAGGGTTGTTGTCGAACCCCTGCGGCTCGTTGCGGGTGTACTCCTCCCACCAGTCGAGGAGGCCGAGCAGCTTCTCGCCCACGTCCTTGGTCACAGCGCGTTCGAGCAGCAGGTTCTCGGCGCCATAGATTTCCGGCGTTTCGGCGAGGATCGCGGTGCCGCCCGAAGCCACCAGCCGGTCGACCGCGGCGCCGAGCGCCGGGTTTGCGGAAATGCCGGAAAAGCTGTCCGAGCCGCCGCACTGCAAGCCGACGACGATCTCGCTCACCGGCACCGGTTGACGTTTCGCCAGGGCAGCGCGCTCCAGCATCGCTTCGACCAGTTCGATGCCGCGGCCGATCGAGGTGCGGGTGCCGCCGGTTTCCTGCATCACCAGCTTGTTGAGCTCGTCGCCGAGTTCGAGCTGTTGTTCGTCGATCAACTGGTCGATCTGGTTGTCCTCACAGCCGAGCCCCACCAGCAGCACGCCGGCGAAATTAGGGTGCCGGGCATAGCCGCCGAGCGTCCGCCGCAGCATCGACATCGACATCGAGCCGTCGGCGACGCTGCAGCCGGATTTATGGGTCAGCGCCACCACCCCGTCGACGCCGGGATAGGGCGCGAGCCGCGCGGGATCGCGGAAATGATCGGCAATCATCCGCGCCACCAGCGACGAGCAGTTCACCGAGGTGAGCACACCGACATAGTTGCGCGTCGCGACGCGGCCATCGGCGCGCACGATGCCGTCGAAACTCGGGATCTCAGCCTGCTGCCTGAGCGGCGCGTTGGAGAGTCGAGTGCCGATGGCATGGCCGGCCATCGAGGTCTCGAAGCCGAGATTGTGGAGATGCACATGCGCGCCCGCGGCGATCGCCTGGCGCGCCGAACCGATCGGCTGGCCGAACCGGTGCACCGCGGCGCCCGGCCGGAGTTCCACCAGCGCCACCTTGTGCCCGAAAGGGATATCGGTGGCGGCGACGCCGGGAAACGGCGCCAACGCCTCGCCGGCATGGAGATCGCGCAGCGCGATCCCCACCTCGTCCCCGGGTTTCAGCTGCAGCACCGCAGCGACCTGACCAGCCATGAGCGTCTCTCCTCGCCGCAGAGACAATCACACTAATCGTCGATTGTCAGCAATCAGCAGAATGATGACGAGCCGGATTTTCGCCCTGCAGCTAGCGAAACCACCATCAGGCGAAGCATGGCGGCTCAGCGCACCACCGGTGCCCCACCCACCGGGTCATTCCCGCGAAAGCGGGAACCTCTGTTTTCTTGGCCTTTGCACGATCGCAAACGGAGGTCCCCGCTTTCGCGGGGATGACACCGAGTTTGGGGGACTTACAGAGCCCAGGTTAGGATACCCAGCGTCACCCTATTGCAGGCTAAGGCAGCGTGCATCAGGGCAAACCGGAATTCCTACCTTGGCGCCTCAGGAAGCGGTTACAGCGCGCGGGTTCTCTTCGGTGTGCGCGGCCAACAGCTTCACTTCGGCCTCGTTGTGGCTCTTGGCCAGCTGTTCGGCGAGATCGGGCTGGCGCTCGATCACCGCGCCGATCAGCGCCGCATGCTCGTCGACGAGCGCCGCATAGTCCGTCGGGAAGAAGCCCGAATGCACCATGTGGAAGCGCACCTGCTGCATGATAAAGCCGTGCTGCTCGGCGAGCCGCCGGTGCTTGGCGATCTCGACGATCTCCTGGTGCAGGCGGAAATCGATGTCGGTGACGTCGTCGAAGCGCTTGTCCTTCACGGCGCGCGTCAGTTCGGCGACGGTGGATTTGAGCCGCTTGTGGTCGGCGGCGACGCCATGCTCGGCCGCCAGCCGCGCCGCCAGCCCTTCGAGCGCGGCACGCAGCGTGTAGAGCTCCCAGGCATCGCGCGGCGAGGTCTCGGACACCTGCCAGCGGGTGAACGCTACCTGCTGTACCAGCCCCTCGCGCGCCAGCTGCGCCAGCGCCGCGCGCACGGTGCCGCGGCTGACCTCGAGCTCCTCGGAAAGCTGGGTCTCGAGCAAGCGTCCGCCGGCGGGGAGGATGCCCTCGAGAATATGGGTGCGAATCCCATCGGCCGCCTGCCGATCCAGCAGGCGCTTCTCGGACTTCAGGCTGGTCAACTTGGCCATAAGGGCTCGCGGGATTGCTGACGATTACCCGCCAGCAATTAGCTCATCGAGGCTGATCCGTAAATGGAGGCGGGGTGGACGCGCGCTGACGAAGCGACCGGGCGCAGCGAGCCGCTCGACGCGGAAAGCGCAGATCCGGTGTTACCTGGTCAACCCTGGGAGCGCCGCAACCGCAGCGTGGCACAACAGAGTCCTGGCTTGGACTTGATAGATGCATGCGCAAGCATATATATCCTGCAACAACGGCCTCAGGAGGCACGTCATGCAGTTCGGAATCTTCTCGGTCAGCGACGTCACCCGCAACCCGCTCACCGGCACCACCCCCAGCGAAGCGCAGCGGATCGATGCCATCGGGCAGATCGCCAAGCGGGCCGACGAGGTCGGGCTCGATGTCTTCGCCATTGGCGAACACCACAACCCGCCGTTCTTCTCGTCGTCGCCGACGACGTTGCTCGCCCATATCGCGGCGCGGACCGAGCGCATCATCCTCAGTACCTCGGTGACGCTGATCACCACCAACGACCCGGTGAAGATCGCCGAGGATTACGCCATGCTGCAGCACCTGGCGAAGGGCCGGGTCGACCTGATGCTCGGGCGCGGCAATACCGTGCCGGTCTACCCCTGGTTCGGCCAGGACATCCGCAATGGCGTGGCGCTGGCGCTGGAGAACTACAATCTGTTGCACAAGTTGTGGCGCGATGATGTGGTCGATTGGCAGGGCAAGTTCAGAAAGCCGCTGCAGGGCTTTACCGCCATCCCGCGGCCGCTCGACGACGTGCCACCCTTCGTCTGGCACGGCTCGATCCGCACCCCTGAGATCGCCGAGCAGGCGGCCTATTACGGCAATGGCTATTTCGCCAACAATGTCCTCGCGCCCAACTTCCATTTCCTGCCGCTGGTCAACTTCTACCGCGAGCGCTTCGAGCACTACGGCCACGGCAGCAAGGAGCAGGCGATTGTCGGGCTGGGCGGGCACGCCTTCATCGCCAGGAATTCGCAGGATGCCTATGAGCGCTTCCGGCCGTTCTTCGAGGGCAACCCGATCTACGGCTCGAGCTATGGTCTCGAGGAGTATGCGAAGAATACCCCGCTCAGCGTCGGCAGCCCGCAGGAGATCATCGACAAGACCCTGAGCTTCCGTGAGGCGTTTGGCGATTACCAGCGCCAGCTCTGGGTGGTCGACGCCATGGGCCTGCCGCTCGAAGTGGCCCTGGAGCAGGTCGAACTGCTGGGCACCGAAGTGGTGCCGGTGCTGCGCAGGGAAATGGCTGCGCGGCGTTCGCCGGGCGCCGCCCCTGCCCCGACCCACCAGAGCCTCGTCACCGCCAAGTATGGCGATGCGCCGGCGCGGCAGCCGACGCCCAACCCCAATCGCGGCGACAATCTCACCGGCGCCCGTCCCTACCAGGACACCGATTTAGGCGTCGCCGCCAAGCTGCCGCTGGTGGGTTGAGCCATGGCCAGCGACGCCCGATTGGCCAACGCCGCCTGGGAGGCGCTGTTCCGCGCCCAGATGACCATCGCCGCCGAACTCCATGCCGGCGACGCCTGGGGCGACCTGGTGCCCACCGACTATGGGGTGCTGTACGCGCTGTCGACCGCGAAGACCGGCTTGCGGATGTCCGAGCTCGGCAAGGATATCCTGCTCAGCCAGGCCGGGCTCTCCCGCTCGGTGGCGCGGCTCGAGGCGCGCGGCCTCATCGATCGCGTCGCTGACCCCGATGATGCGCGGGCCAGCATCCTCAGCCTGTCGAAGGCCGGCGTGCACCTGCAGAAGCGGGTTGGCGCCAAGCATGGCCGCCACGTTGCCGAGGCGATGAGCTGTCGCCTCAGCGACGCCGAGCTCACCCAGTTGCAAAGCCTCTGCGAGCGGCTGCTTGCCGCCTCGCCGTCACCCTCGGAGGTCTAGATGACCAAGCCGTTCCAGAACCCCGACCAGCCGGCGCGCCTCGTCGTCATCAATGCCGGCGTCAGCGACCCATCGTCGACGCGCCTCTTGGCCGACCGCATCGCCCAGCAGAGCCTCGACCGGCTGTCCGCGGCGGGGCTCACCACCTCGCTCGCCATCATCGACCTGGCGCCGCTGGCGGTCGATATCGCCAAGGCGATCGTTGCCGGCTTTCCGGGCGAGAAAGTGCAGGCAGCGATCGACACGCTGGCCGGCGCCGATGCGATCATCGCGGCGACACCGGTCTACAAGGCCGGGATGAGCGGGCTGTTCAAATCCTTCATTGACCTCGTCGACAACGACCTGCTGATCGCCAAGCCGGTGATCCTCGCCGCGACCGCCGGCACGGCGCGCCACGCCATGGTTGCCGACGAGCAGTTGCGCCCGCTCTTTGCCTTCCTCCGGGCCGTGCCGGTGCCGACCTCGATCTTTGCCGCGCCGGAAGACTGGGGCGCGCCGGAGCTGGGCACCCGTATCGAGCGGGCCGCGATCGAGCTCACCCAGTTCGTTGCCTCGGGGGTCGGCCGCGCCATCACCAACGCCGCCTGGGATGGCTACCAGCACCAGTTCGGCGGCAACGCGGCCGCGGCCGAGCGCTCGGCCGCCGATGTGAATTTCGACACCGACCTGATGCGGCTGGCGGCCGGCGGCACGACTCGGTCCTGACAGTGAGGGCTAATGGTTCGCCGGGCTCGCCCCCGAACGCGCTAGGTTATGGTCGTGTCTTCCCAATCCGCGGGCACAAGTGGATGGATGGGTCCGAGCTTTCGCTCATAGATGCGCTAAGTCGGGGGCGTGCCCCATCCACCGGGTCATTCCCGCGAAAGCGGGAACCTCTGTTTTCTTGGCCTGCGGCACGATCGCAAACGGAGTTCCCCGCTTTCGCGGGGATGACACCGAGTTTGGGGAAATGCCCGAGGGCAACCTCACGGATTGGCGCCGCGTCGCGATGAGTGTCCCTAACTGGCGCGTCGCCCCGTGGGACTACTGGATCTTGTCGTATGCCGCGGTGAAGCCGTTGAGGGAAACCGGTACGGCGATGTCGCGCTGCTGCGCGTCCTGAAAGGTGATCGTGAGCGTGACGCCCCGTTTCAGCGCCGCCAGCAGTTCGGAGCCGACGGCGTCACCGGCGTAGCAACCGCCGCCGTCGCAGGTCTGCAATGGCAGGGTCGCAAACGCCGTGCCGTCGACCGCAACCTTCAGCCCGGCGGGCAGATGCAGGCCGAACGGGGTCTGGATCATCATCACCGGCGCTTTAGTATCGGGCGGGATGCGCACCGTGACGGCGGTCAGCAGCTGACCGGTATTGCTCACCACGACACGCTGTTCGACGACGCAATCGAGGGCGCCGGCCCGGGCGTCGCTGGCGCAGCGCGCCCCCCAGGGCGCCGGCGGCGGCGATTCAGGCCTGGCGGCCGGCTCTTGCGCGATGGCCGGCCATGCGCCGGAGATCGACAACAAAACAGTGCCCAGGATTGTGGCGCATCTTATCGGCTGCGGGCGTTGCTGCATGTCGATGAACCAGAGTGTTGAGATTGTCGAACTAGTACTTCATTCCCCCAGGCCGGTCCAGAGTGTTTGCGATCGCCTATATATCGCGACTCAGCCAGAGAAGATTGATCGAATCTTGCAGCAATAAACAATGAGCGCCAGTGAGCAACTGGAAAGACATTGCTCCATTTTCGGTACGCTTTCATACAATTCGTTGATTATTGACTGCGGCCGGTTTGCAACATCCGCAAACATTCGAATCCAATATGAACAGAATCAAGGACCTGCATTCAGACGTAGGGTTGGAATTTACTGGATATGTGTCGGCCCGTCCTGCTCGTATTGGCTCATCCAATCTGTAACGACCGGTGCCACAATGCGAGCGCTAGGGGCTGGGACGGATCGTGCATCCGCTCCTGAAGTGTCAGTGGGGACGTGGTCGCTGCGGCCAGCGATGGTCGCTGCGGCGATGCTGTTGTGGGTGGTTACGGGCCTCCCCGGCACGGCCCTGGCACAATGCAGTCCGGATGCAGCCGTGGTCACCTGCAGCGGCGTGCTGGGTCCGATTGCCAAGTCCGAGCCGCCGGTCGGCACGCTCAACGTCAACGGCATCGTCGGCAACATCGCCGCTGGCGGCGCCGGCGAGGCCGGTGTTGCCCTCAACAGCCTGCGGGCCCAGGCGGCGACGCCCGGCGCGTCGTTTGTCGACGGGACCAATGGCAGCAATGGCGCTTCGTCGGGAGCCGTTACCATCAATCTACAGGGCGCTGGAGCCAGCTTCGTGCTGTCGACCGCCGATGGCATCGGCATCGAGGCGCGCAGCATCGGTGCGGCGGGCCAGAACGGCGGCGCCGCGGAGGCCGACGGCGTCCCCCTGGTCCCCACCTTCGGTGGCCATGGCGGGCTCGGCGGCAACGGCAACAACGTCGCCGTGACCACCACGGGTTCGGGGCTGATCACCACCGGCGGCAACGACCGGCATGGCATTCTCGGCCTGAGCAAAGGCGGCGCGGGCGGCAATGGCGGAGCGGCCGATGGTGTGGCCGGCGTGACCAGTGTCGCCGGCGACGGCAAGAACGGTGGCTCGCCTGGAAATGTCACCATCAACAACGTGCTCAACATCACCACAGCGGGCACCGGCTCCGCCGGGATCTGGGCCCAGAGCATCGGCGCCCCTGGCGGGCATGGCGGGCCGGCGAGCGGCAGCCTGGTTGATGCCGGCGGCGACGGCGCCGCCGCGTCTTCGGGCGGCACCGTCAGTGTCACCACTGGCGGCATCATCAGTACAGGCGGCTGGAACGCCTACGGCATCTATGCGCAGAGCGTCGGCGGTTTCTCGGGAAATGGCGGCGGCGCCTATGGGGTGTTCTCGTTCGGCGGCGGTCCCTCGAGCGCCGGCAATGGCGGCCTCGTCACCGTCGAGACCCTCGGCGGCAGTTCGATCACCACCATCGGCCAGAACTCGGCCGGCATCTATGCCCAGAGCGTCGGTGGCGGCGGCGGTGCCGGCGGCACCGGCGGCGGGCTCATCGGCTTCGGGGGCAGCGGCGTCGGCGGTGGTGGCGAGCAGAACGTCGCCGTTACCAAC
>NZ_LAJE02000060.1 GCF_000970465.2 Devosia insulae DS-56 | reverse complement strand
GAAAGGTCCTCGTAGAGCAGGGCTGCCTCCGGAGCGGGGCCGCGGCGGGTGCCGGGGTCGAGGATGCGCCAGACCAGCAGCCGGGTATGCACCGTCATGGTGAGGACATCGCCCGGCCCGACCTTGTGGTCGGACCGGTCGGTGCGTTCGGAATTGACCCGGATAGCGCCGGTCTCGATCAGCTTCTGCGCCAGGGTGCGGGATTTCACCGCGCGCGAGAAGAACAGCCACTTGTCGAGCCGCTGCTTCTCCAAGTGAGACTATTCCGTGGTTTTCATTCGGATTTGGGGTTCCGCAGCGCGGCGAGCGCGGCCCAGGGCGAGTTCGGATCGAGCACAGCCGGCTTCCGATCTTCGCGCGGACGGTGTTCCTTCCAGTCCTCGCGGGGCTTGTCGAAGCGCGTGCCGCCCGGCTTGCCACCCTTGTTCTCGAACGGCTTGCCGCCGCCATTGCCCGGACGCTGGCCATCGCGACGGCCCTCGAAGCGCGGGCGGTTGGGCTTGGCGTCGCCCCTGTTCTCCACCTTGTCGCCGCCTTCCGGACGGTCGGGGCGGCGGAAATTGCGCTGCGGACGCTCGGACTTGTCGCCTTCGGCGGCGCCTTCCGCACCCTCGGGGCGCTGGCCGCGATTGCGGGCGCCGCCATGACGCGCATTGTCGGGCCGACGGCCGGCCGGGAACCAGACCTCGTCGAACTCGGGCTCAGCTGGCTTGGCGTCTTCGGCCGGGGCCGGCGCACCGAGATCGGCGGTGGCGGTTTCGATGGCCGCGACCTCGGCCTCGGCGATGACTTCGGTTGCGGACGTCACTTCCGTCTCGGTCGCGACTTCGCTGGCGGCAACAACCTCGACAGCCGGCGTCACGCCCTCCACCGCATCGGCGGCGGCGGCGTTTACCTCGGCATCGGCGACATCGGCGGCCACGGCATCCGTCGTGGTGGTGGTCTCTGTCGTATCGACAGTCTCAATCGCGACCGCCTCAACACCCTCAGTAGCTTCGGTGGTCTCGGTCGTCTCCGACGTGGTCGTCTCAGCGGTCGTTGTCGTGGTCTCAGCAACCGGCGCTGCCACGACCTTGGGGGTGCGGCGGACGCGATAGCCGAGCGAGTTGAGGATCGAGGCAAAGTCCTCGCCGGCGGTGCCGAGCAGCGAGGTCATCTCCACGGTGACGCGGAAGCCATTGCCCTCGGCAGCGCCCGGCGGCAGCTCGCCCTGGTGGGTCACCGGGTTCAGCGCGATCAGCGGCCGGATGATATCGGCGAGGCGCTCGAGGATATCGACGCGCACGGCGCGGCGGCCGGCGACCTTGAAGCCCGCCAGCTCATAGAGCTTCACGTTCACTTCGGGATCGATGAGGAACGAGGTGCGGCCCGACAGCACGATCTGCGGCAGCTCGGCGACGCCCGGCTGGCGCACGCCACCATGCTTCAGTGCGTAGAGGATCAGCGCCAGCTCGCGCGGCGCCGGCTTCAGGCTCTGCGGCACGTAGATGTGGAAGGCGCCGAATTTCACCCCGAGCTTGCGCAGCTTGCCGCGCACGTCCTGGTCGAGGCCCTTGACCTCTTCGGCCACGGCGCTGCGCGGCAGGATGCCGAGGTTCTCGTACAGCCGGTAGGCGACGCCGCGCGCCGCGCCTTCGAGATCGGCCGGCGCTTCGAGCGACAGCACGCTTTCGAGCTGGGTGTTGATCAGGTGGCGGAGCCAGAGGTTCAGCCGGTCCTGCACGCGCTCGAGATCGGGGCCGGTGAGGCTCTCGTCGGCGAGGATGATGAGGCGCGGGGTGAACAGTTGTTCGCCCTCGATCAGATTGGCGATCACCTGGCCGCGCCAGCGCACGTAGCCGTCGGTGGCGAGCACCAGCTCTTCGTTGGGCGCCCCGGCAACGCGCTCGGCGCGTTTGGCGATCTCGGGCGCCACGACCTGCGCCGCGGCTGCCGCCACGCCTTTGGCATCGCCACCTTCCGACCGGGCCAAGGTGAAACGGAAGCCCTCGATGGAGCCAATCAGGTGGCCTTCGAGGCTCACCTCGCCGCGGTCGTTAATTTCAGGCGATACCATATGCTTGTCTCTCAGGTGGCGCATAAGCACCGAAGTGCGACGATCGACGAAACGTTGAGTGAGACGCTCATGCAGGGCGTCGCTCAGTCGATCTTCAATGTCCCGGGTCTTTTCGCGCCAATATGCGGGGTCTTCAAGCCAGTTCTTGCGGTTGGCGACAAAGGTCCACGTCCGGATCTGCTTGATCCGATTGGAAAGCGTATCGATGTCGCCTGTCACATTGTCGCAGAACCGCACCTGCTCGGCAATCCAGTCGGCGTCGACATGGCGATGCTGGGTGAGGTCGAGATAGATGCGGGTGATGATCTCGCCGTGCTGCGCCGGCGAGATATCGCGGTAGTCCGGAATGCCGCAGCACTCCCATAACAGCCGCACCGCTGCCTCGCCTTTCGCCGCGGCGCCGGCCTCGTTGCGGGCGACGAACTCCAGCGCATGCTGGTCGGTGGCGACGGGAACGCGGGTCAGTCCCCGCAGTTTGGGGGTCTGGTCGAGGCTCGCCCGCAGGTCCTCGATGGAAGCGAAATCCAGCTCGGCGTTGCGCCATTGCACCACCCGCACCGGCTCGAAGTCGTGTGTCTCGAGGCGCTTGACCAGCTCTTCGTCAAAATCCGGAGCGTGACCGGTGACGCCAAAGCTGCCGTTGTGCATGTGGCGGCCGGCACGGCCGGCGATCTGGCCGAACTCGGCCGGGGTCAGTTGCCGGGTCTGGTGGCCATCGAACTTGTGGTCGTCGGCGAAGGCGACATGGTGCACGTCGAGGTTGAGACCCATACCGATGGCATCGGTGGCGACGAGGAAATCGACATCGCCGTTCTGGTACAGGTCGACCTGGGCGTTGCGGGTGCGGGGGCTGAGCGCTCCCATCACCACGGCTGCGCCGCCGCGCTCACGCCGGATCAGCTCGGCGATGGCGTAAACCTGGGTGGCCGAGAAGGCGACGATGGCCGAGCGCTTGGGCTGGCGGGAGATCTTCTTCGAACCGGCGTAGAGCAGCTCGGAAAAGCGCGGGCGCTGGATGATCTCGGCGTCCGGCAGCAGGGCGCGGATCAGCGGCGTCATGGTGGCGGCGCCGAGCAGCAGGGTTTCGCTGATGCCGCGGGCATGCAGCAGCCGGTTGGTGAAGACATGGCCGCGATCGAAATCGGTCGCCACCTGGATTTCGTCGATGGCGACGCACTCGACCGGCACATCGAGCGGCATGGCCTCGACCGTGCACACCCAATAGCGCGGCTTGGCCGGAACGATCCGCTCCTCGCCGGTGACCAGCGCCACGTGCTGGGCGCCGATCCGGTCGACCACCTTGTGATAGACCTCGCGGGCCAGCAGCCGCAGCGGCAGGCCGATCATTCCCGAGCGGTGCGCGAGCATCCGTTCGATGGCGAAGAAGGTCTTGCCGGTATTGGTAGGCCCAAGGATCGCCTTGAGCGAGGAGGCGGAAGCGGGAGTCATCGCGCCCTATTTAGGTGATCGGAAGCCAACAAACGAGTGTCTCGTGGCGGAACAAATAAGCGAGCTCACCGGCGCCAGCATTAACCATTGGTACGAACGAAGAACAAACCGGAAAGGAATCGGTTGCGACTCGGAAATCTGCGTTTGTTCACCACAGCATATGGTGGGTGGCCAGGTTGGTGACCCGCTAGTGCGACGGCTTTCCTGTGGCATCCGGCGCAATCCCCGGAAATCGCGTTCAGGAAGGTTTCGAAGCGGTTAATTTCGGGTGGTTAGGGGCTCGAATCGGCCAAGTGTGAACGAGGCGTAAAGTGCTCTGCTGCAAAGATTTTTATCGGCTTCACAGCTTGGGTGCCTGAACAGTGGCTGCTCACGCCGCCGCGTTGGCAAAATAGCCATTGACCGTCCCGGAATGACACGCGGATTTTGGTAACACTGCGTTAACCATGATTTCCGCCGCCCGGCCGGCAGCCCCGCTTGGAGGCATGCCGGCACGAGGGACCACGGGTCTGTTGCCGGTGGTCCGGGGCGCGGAAGACGGGGCGGCAAGGGCTGCCCCCGGGCATTAGCACTCGGCGACGAGTGGGACCCAGTTGGACTGGATGGGGGTGCCGGCAATGACGACGCGGTATTCGGCATCGACCGGGTTGTTGATCACCAGGTTCTGCGTGTAGCTGCCCATGACGATGCCGTTGGCGCCCTTCACGGTGGTGACGGCGTAGGGGCCGCCGACAGCGCCGCCCTTCTTCACCAGGAGGATATTGATGGTGCCGGGCTTGTTGGTCTCGACCCAGGCGGTGAGCTTGCCATTGCCGGGGCAGATGTTGTTGGGCGGTGAGATGATGCCGAGCTGGACGTTGGTCGGCACGAGCTTGCCCGGACCGGGGGGAGCGATTTTCAGGTCGAGAGCGCTGGCAGCGCCGACGAGCGCGACCGTGGCGGCGAGAGCGGCGATGCCGAGTTTCACGATGGTCATCAATTCCTCCTTGGCGTGAGCCTTGGAGGAGAAAATGCCGGCACGCGCTTGAACGCGTGCTGAGGCAAGGGTTTAGCTGAGGTTCATCGCCGCTCTGAGCGGCGTGGCTATTCGGCCAGCTCGGTCAGCACCACCGAGAGGTCGCCGGCTTCAGTGGTCACCAGCGCGCGGTAGGGGATGTAATAGCCCTCGGCTCTGAGCGGCGCGTACCAGACGAGGATGCGCTCGTTTTTGGCGAGATAGGTGGTGATCTCGTTATTGGTGTAGTGCCCGGAAATCGGGGTGTAATGCATCGAGCACAGCACCAGTGGGCCCTGGTAGCCGGTGCGCTTACTGGTCGCGGTATCGTCCTTGACGTATTTGAGGCTCAGGTTGAAGCGCTCAACGCCGGTGAAGATCGGCATCTGCCGGTCGCACAGCTGCTGGTCGAGCGCGGCGCCCTTCAGGACGAACGGCGCCAGCATGTCGTTGGCGGTGGTGAGGTGCTTCCGCTCGATCGCCACCCGGTCGATATTGTTGACGATCGGCGGGGCGACCTTGAACGTGTCGACGGTGCCGCCGGCATAGGTGACGGCGACGGTAAAATCCTCGCCGCCGGCGCGGGTCAGGATGTCGAACTTCTGCGAACTGAGGCCCTTGGCGCTGGAGACACCGATGGAGGTGGCCTTGGCGCTGCCGCTTGCCACCAGTTGTGCCAGCCCGGTGATCTTGGCGTCGAGCACCAGCGAATAGGCCGAGCCATTGTCGGTCAGATTGATCCGGACATTGGCGACGTGGGTGCCGCCCATGGTCACCATGTACTCGGCGCGCGCCTTGATATCGGCGGCAGCGGCGGGCAGGGCCAGCAGCGCCAAGCCAAAGGGGGCAAGTCGTGCGGCCAATCGCATCGTCTGGCGGAAACCGGCGTTCAACACAGGAACGGACCTCTGGCGGCATCGCCAAGCGGCGACGCGATGTCACCAGGCAGCGAATCAATATTGCTGCCAAAATGCCGAGCGAGGCCCGGGCTGGCAAGGCATTCGGCGTTCACAAGCTTGACGGGAGGGGCTCAGTTCTCTATGGGAGCGTCCGCAATCAAGAACAGACTCCAGCCCGTTGCGAGGGGATAGTCCCCCGCCGAGGGCCTTTTGACAGGATACTCCAATGGCTCGCCGCTGCGAACTCACCGGTAAGGGCGTGATGACCGGGAACAAGGTGAGCCATGCGCTCAACCGCACCCGTCGCCGCTTCCTCCCCAATCTCCTCAACGTCTCGCTGCTGTCCGACACGCTCGGCCGTACGGTCAAGCTGCGGATCTCGGCGAACGCGCTGCGTACCGTCGAGCACCGCGGTGGCCTCGATGCGTTCCTGCTCAAGGCAGTCGACGCCGAGCTGTCGCCTGTCGCGCTGGCCGTCAAGAAGGAAGTCCGCGCCGCTCTCGCGACCGCGTAAGCTTCAAGCTTTCAGTTTTCGCCGCGCGTCCCGAAAGGGGCGCGCGGTTTGTTTTGAGGGCAGCTTGCCGTCTACCACGGTGTCATCCCCGCGAAAGCGGGGATCTCCGTTTGCGATAGTGGTCCAGGCACCAAACAGAGGTTCCCGCTTTCGCGGGAATGACATCGAGACTAGAAGACCCATCGGAGCGGAAGCTCCAACCCACCGCCCCGGTCTGATGCCGGTCAGCGGGCTATACAGAGGTGCAGGATATGCTCGCTCGCTTTGTCGCGGCCATCGCCGCCATGGTCGTGGTTGTCACCGCGTCCAACATTCTCGTGCTCTACCCGGTTGACGCCGTGCTCGGCCCGATCAACCTCAAGGATCTCCTCACCTGGGGCGCCTTTACCTACCCCTTCGCCTTCCTCGTCACCGACCTCGTCAACCGCTATGACGGCCCGGCGCGCGCCCGCGTCGTGGTGATCTGCGGCTTCGTCGTCGCGGTGGCGCTGTCGTTTTACCTGAGCTTCAACCCGCTGCCGTGGAATACCGGGGGCGCCGCCGCGACGACGGCGCGGATCGCCACTGCCTCGGTGACGGCGTTCCTCATCGGGCAGCTGCTGGATATCTCGGTGTTCTCGCGGCTGAGGGCCAGCAGGAACTGGTTCCTGCCGCCGCTTGCCGGCTCGTTGTTGGGCTCGTTGCTCGATACGGCGATCTTTTTTTCCATCGCCTTCGCGCCGGCCTTCGGCTTCGTCGATGGCGTCTATGGGGCACAGGACGGCTCGCTCGGTTTCCCGGCGCCGTTCCTCAGCCTCGGGCCCGAGGTGCCGCTGTGGTTCTCGCTGGCGGCCGGTGACTTCCTGGTGAAGTTCCTCGCCGCGCTGCTGCTGCTGGCGCCTTACCGCGTGCTGATGGGCAAGCTGATGCCGCTGCCGCCGCTCAAGGCCACGGCTTAGTCCGGCCAGCGGCTCAAGTGTTCGTGGGCGATCCACCAGCGGTCGCCCGCGCGTTTCAGCACCGTGGTACCGCGGCCTGAGCCTGACTGGCGCTTGCCGTCGACGGTGATTTCCCAGTTGAAGCGGTAGATGCAGGCCGCGGCGCTGTCGCTTTCGGCGATCCATTGGAGCTCGTCGAGCCAGTAGCGCTCGCTCGGTCCCATCGCCTGCCAGGTCGCTTCGAACGCCGCACGGATGGCGGCGATGCCGCTATGGCTGCCATTGGAGAACCAGAACGTCGCGTCGGGCGCGATGAGTTCGGTCAGGAGGTCAAAATCCTGGCGGTTGATGCGGTCGGTGTAGGCGGCTAGGACGTCGCGGGCGCTCATCCCGCAGCCTTGCGCGGTCGCCCGCCCTTGGCGCCGTTGGCACGGGCCGCTGCCGCCTTGGCGGGGGAGGTGGCGCGGCCTGCCAGGCTGGCCATGTATTTCCTGGTGCCGAAGATGCCTGCCAGCAGGGCGGGAACAGCGTGATCTTCATTGAGCCTCTCCCAGTGAAGGCCATAGCCGAGGCCCAGCACCTCCACCTCCGCCAATTCGTCGTCGGTAGCGTTCTCAAGCCCTTGCGCGCGGCGGGCCGGAAAAGCGAAGATGCAGTCATTCTTGAGTTCGACGACAATACGTCCGGTCTTGCGGTCGTAACGTGCCGACTTGGCTCGCGGCTCAGTCTCTTCCTCGACGCGGCCACGCTGGCGGGCGGCCTCGATTTCTTCGTCGGTGACCCGAAGGCCATAGGCGCGAAGGACCGTTATCATGTTCCGCACAATAACCCAACGCGTTGGGTTATTCCAGACTCACTCCGGCAGGCTGAACTCCAGCAGCAGGTTGCGTTCCCAGTCGTTGAAGTTGTTGTCCGACACCAGCGTGATGCGGGTGGTGCCATCGGGGGCGCTGTGGACGGCGAGGGCTTCCATATTGTCGATGTCGCCGCCGGCGGCATGCAGCAGCTGCTCGCCCTTCATGTGGGCGCCGGCCTTCACCTCGGCCGCGGGGATGCGGACCAGCCGCATCTGGAAGGCGAGGAGCGCGATGCCGCGTTCCAGTACCAGGAGGTCGCCATTGGGCATGAAGGCGCAGTCGGTGGGGTTGGTGCCGTCGCCCGAGATGTAGCTCAGCGGGCCCTTGTCGTTCTGGCCGAGCAGGTAAGCCGAGTGCTGGCCGTCATCATCGATGATGCCTTCGGTCAACAGCAGGGTGGAGCCTGATATGGGCGAGTTGGCCGGGGCGATACAGACCGCCTCCAGCGTTTCGTTGGTGCGGGTGTCGCTCAGCCATTTGGGGATGTTGACCTCGCGGGCAGCGCCTTGCGGCACGCCGTCGACCAGCGAGAAGTCGGCGACACGAGTGAGGTTCTCAAAGCCGACGCGCACCGCGCTCGGCTGGCCATCGCGGACGATCACCGCCAGCGCCTCGGCATCGCGCGAATAGGCGCGGGGCAGTTCCTTGCCCTTGGAATTCTGGATCGGCTCGACCTTGACGCCGATCAGTCCCATCGGTCGCGCCGCTTCGTCATAGAGCAGTTGGCCGGAAACGAAATTGCCGCGGTCCGAGACCATCACCAGCCGCCCGTCGGGGCCGGTGAAGCCGAGACCCGAGAGGCCTCCGAAGGTGTCGGTCTGGCTCTGCATCTCGATGCCGCCGCGCCAGATAAGGCCCTGTACGCGCTGGCCGATGCCTGAGCCCATGAAACTCGAGAGCAGCACCGAGGTCACCGTCTCGTCATCGGCTCGGGCGCTCAGCCCAGCTGCTATCAGCAGTGCGGCGCCTGCGCTTGCGATCAGCAGTGCCGCTCCGGCGAGACGCGAGGCACGCCGTGCTGCGGTCATCCGTACCGGCTCTTGCGGAAGGCGCCGGGCGCCTCCTCATCGAACAGCGAGGCGAGCTCGTCGGTCAACGCCCCCGCCAGCTCTTCGGCATCGAGCAGCGTCACGGCGCGCCGATAGTAGCGCGTGACGTCGTGGCCGATGCCGACCGCCACCAGTTGCACGGCGGAGCGGGTCTCGATGTCTTCGATCACCTGACGCAAGTGGGCCTCGAGATAGTTGCCGGCGTTGACGCTCTGGGTCGAGTCGTCGACCGGCGCGCCATCGGAGATCACCATCAGGATGCGGCGATTTTCGGACCGGGCAAGCAGGCGCTTATGCGCCCATTGCAGAGCTTCGCCGTCGATATTCTCCTTGAGCAATCCCTCGCGCATCATCAGGCCGAGGTTGCGCCGGGCATGCCGCCAGGGCTCGTCGGCCGCCTTGTAGATGATGTGCCGGATATCGTTGACGCGGCCCGGATTGGGCGGACGCCCGGCCTCGAGCCAGGCCTCGCGGCTCTTACCGCCCTTCCAGGCGCGGGTGGTGAAGCCCAGAATCTCGACCTTCACGCCGCAACGCTCGAGCGTGCGGGCGAGGATATCGCCGCAGATCGCAGCGATGGTGATCGGGCGGCCGCGCATCGAACCGGAATTGTCGAGCAGCAGGGTGACCACGGTGTCGCGGAAATCGGTGTCGCGCTCGACCTTGAAGCTCAACGCCTGCAGGGGGTCGGTGACCACGCGGGTCAAACGCGCAGTATCGAGCAGGCCCTCTTCAAGGTCGAATTCCCAGCTGCGGTTCTGCTGCGCCATCAGCCGGCGCTGCAGCTTGTTGGCCAGCCGCGCCACGGCGCCGGCGAGGTTCTCGAGCTGCTTGTCGAGCAGCGCGCGCAACTGGTCCAGCTCTTCGGGCGGGCAGAGATCGGGGGCCCGCACCACCTCGTCGAACTTCTGGGTGAAGATCTTGTAGTTGAAGACGTTCTGGAACTCTTTGGCGTTGGCGCCGGGCGGCGGCGGATTAGGCTGGTCCTCGCCCGACTCGGAGCTGTCGTCCTCGTCGGTCTCGGAGAAATCCATCTCCGCGCCTTCGACTTCGCCTTCCTGCTCGGATTGGCCTGGGGTCTGGTCCTCGTCGGCCTCGGCGTCCTCGCTCTCCCCCTCGCCCTGCTCGGGGTTCTTTTCGTCGTCCTGGCCGCGTTCGGGCTCCTGGTCGTCGCCCTCTTCGGAATCGTCGCTGTCGCCGTCATCGAGATCGCTGTCGGGCACAAGGCTCACATCGCGCAGCAGCTGCCGCGTGGCGCGGCTGAACAGCTCCTGGTCCTCGAACTTGGTGAGGAGCGTGGTCAGCGAGTTGCCGGCGCGCTGCTCAATTTCCTTCTTCCACAGCTCGACAATGGCATTGCCGGAGGGCGGGATGGCGACGCCGGCGACGCGTTCGCGCAGGATCAGGCCCAGCGCCTCGGCCAGCGGGGCATCGGCTTTGTCGTTGACCTCGGCAAAATTCTGCCGGAACAACCGGTCTTCCAGCATCTCGTGGATATTGCCGGTCATGCCGGGCATGCGGATGCAGCCCAGCGCTTCGACCCGGGCCTGCTCCAGCGCATCATAGGCAGCGCGGGCTTCCGGTTCGGCCGGGGCGCGCTTGCGATGCGTTTCGGGATCGTGGCTGGCAAGCCGCATGGCCATGGCGTCGCCTTGCCCGCGGGCAATGGCGATGTCGCGCAGCGTCGGCAGGCGCGGCAGGTTGGCGAGCCGTGCCTTGTCGGCGGTGAGGATGGGGCGATCGGCGGTGAAGCTCACCTCGAGGTCGCGCTTGCCGCCGATGGCGCGCACCGCGGCGCCCATCGCCGATTTGAACGGGGCGGTGGTATCGGGCTTGTTCTGCTTGGAACGCGGCGGAGGGGCCATCAGTGTTCTCGTTGGGCAGGCTTGGTCAGGGACATCAAAAGGAACATCGGGCGGGTCAGCTCGGTCGCCCGCCATTCCGGGTGGGCGGCGAACTGGTCTTCCGACGGCTTCCACTCGTTGGCGGAGCGATAGGCAAAACCGGTGCCGGTGAGGATGTTCAGCATGGTGCCAATGGTGCGGTGAAACTTGACGATGCCGTCGACGATCCAGTTGGTGACGCGGCGGCCCTCGACCAGGTAATCGGCGATGGCGAAAGCCTGGCGCCCGTCAGCGGCAGTAACCCATTCGGGCTCGGCGCGAGCGGCGTAGATCGGGTGCTCGACCGAAAACACCAGTTGCCCGCCCGGCGCGAGTGCATCGAACAGCATCGAACTGATGCGGCCGAAATCCTCGACATAGTGCAGCGCCATCGAGCTGACGATCAGGTCGGCACTCTCGGGCTCCAGCACCAGCTCGTCGAGGTTGCCGCGCCGATAGGTGACGGCTCGATTGCTGGTCTCGGCCACAGCCCGCGCCAGCATCTTCTCGCTGAGATCGATGCCGAGGACGGAATGCGCACCGGCTTCGCCGAGCCAGCGGCTCAACTGGCCGAAGCCGCAACCCAGATCAACGACGCGCTTGCCGGCAATCTCCGGCAAGAGGGCGCGCAGCGCCGGCCACTCGCTGGTGGCTTCGAGGCCATCACGCGAGCGGGGGAATTCGCTGTACCCGGCAAGGAATTTCGGGTCGTCGTAGATATTCTGGGCCAAAACGGCCTCCGGCTTACGCAGTCACCGCCAGGTTGGCGGCCGATTCCGGCAGGTCTTCGCCGAACACACGCTGGTAGAACTCGGCCACCACGGGGCGTTCGAGCTCGTCGCACTTGTTGAGAAAGGTCAGGCGGAAGGCGAAGCCGAGATCGCCGAAGATTTCGGCGTTTTCGGCCCAGGTGATCACCGTACGCGGGCTCATCACCGTCGACAGGTCGCCGTTGATGAAGGCCTGGCGGGTGAGATCGGCCAGCCGGACCATATTGTTGACGGTCTTCTTGCCCTTCTCGCCGGTATAGGTCTTGGCCTTGGCCAGAACGATCCCGACTTCCTTGTCGTGCGGCAGGTAGTTCAGCGTGGTGACGATCGACCAGCGGTCCATCTGGCCCTGGTTGATCTGCTGGGTGCCGTGATAGAGGCCGGACGTATCGCCGAGGCCAATGGTGTTGGTGGTGGCGAACAGCCGGAAGGCCGGGTGCGGGGTGATGACGCGGTTCTGGTCGAGCAGGGTCAGACGGCCCTGCGTCTCGAGGACGCGCTGGATCACGAACATCACATCCGGGCGGCCGGCATCGTATTCGTCGAAGACCAGGGCGATGTTGTTCTGCACGGCCCAGGGCAGGATGCCGTCACGGAACTCGGTGATCTGCTTGCCATCCTTGAGGACAATGGCGTCCTTGCCGACGAGGTCAATACGCGAGACGTGGGCGTCGAGGTTGACGCGAACCAGCGGCCAGTTCAGCCGCGCCGCGACCTGCTCGATATGGGTCGATTTGCCGGTGCCGTGGTAGCCCTGCACCATGACGCGGCGGTTGAAGGCAAAGCCTGCAAGGATCGCCAGCGTGGTGTTGCGGTCGAACAGATAGTCCGGATCCAGCGGCGGCACATGCGGATCGGTTTCCGCATAGCCCATGACCTTCATGTCGCTGTCGATGCCAAAGGTTTCGCGGACGGAATATTGCTTGTTCGGCAGATTGTTGAATTCAGGCATTTCACGAGGCTCGCGGAAGGAAATAGGTCAAGACGGCTGCCTTGGCGGTTGCGGGCTCTATAGCAGCATCGGGTGCGGCGCGGTAGGGCTGCGCGACAATCTGGCGACAGCCGGGCGGGGGCGCAATGTGCCAGGTCGACAGGCACTTGCCGTTAGCCATTGGCGGCGCAAATACCACCATAACAAACATTCATCCGCTTCGGTCAGAGCGCCAGGTATCGGCGTTGGTCGCGTAGATCACCGCCGCGAATGCATCATCGCCATCAGCAAGGTCGGCGTAGTGGTCGAGCGAGAGACCGATCCGCTGCATCACCGCGATGCTGCGCTGATTGGGGACATCGGTCACCGAGATGACCCGGGGCGCTTTCAATGTGTCGAAAGCATAGCCGATCCACGCTGCTGCCGCCTCGCTGGCATAGCCATGGCCCCAGTGCCGCCGCGCCAAGCGCCAGCCGATCTCGAGGTCGTCCGGGTACCAAGGCTCCACCGAAAGCCCGCACATGCCCAGAAAGGCGCCGTCGGAGGCGCGTTCGACCGCAATCTTGCCAATTCCGGTCGTCGCGAACGATCGCTGCGCCCCACTGGCGATCCCGTCGGATTGCTCCCGGCTGAGCCCCACGCCACCAAGAAAGCGCATGACTTCGAGGTCTGCGTTCAGCGCGGCGTAGAGCGGCAGGTCGGCTTCGGTGAACGTCCGAAGGTTGAGCCGTTCGGTGCGGAGGATGCTGCGGCCATCCCAGGTGGGGTGCGCCTCGTTTGCCAGAGTCTCCCCCATCCTCAACGCCCGACGAAGCCCTTTGACCTGAGGTGCGCGTAGGCAGCGATGATGGCGCGCAGCCGATCCTCGGAGCTCTTGTCGCCGCCATTGGCGTCGGGGTGGTGGACTTTCACCAACGCCTTGTAGGCGGCCTTGATCTGCTCGGCTTTGACGTAGCCCTTGAAGCCCAGAGTCTCGAACGAGCGACGGTCCTGCTCATGCAGCGGCTTCACTCGCTCTTCGGCCGGAGCGCGCTGCTGATGGCGGGCATAGCGCGCGAACACCCCGAACGGGTCGTTGACGCGTTTTGCGGTGGGGTCACGCGGCGCGCCGCGCGGCATGCGCGGACCGGTGCCGGCGCCCGGCTTGGCGCCGAACCCCCAGCTCGGTCGGCCGTCGGTTTCCTTTTCGGCGTGCAGCTGGGATTCCATCTCCTCGGGCTTCATCCCGGCGAAGAAGTTGAACACCTGATTGTAGTGGCGCACGTGCTCGAGGCAGAAGTGGTGGTACTGCCCCACGGCCCGGTTGCCCTTGGGCGCCTTGTAGAGTCCGGGCTGGTCGCAACCCTCCCATCCGCAGGCCGGCACTTCGGCGCGCGCTTCGGGTTCCGGGTGCCGAGATCGGATCCGGATGCGGTCAAAATACTTGGAATCCAGCTTCATCAATCCTAGTTACGGGGCCTCGGCCACGCCTCAAACTGAACCGGTATCCATATGTCCGTTCGAGACACGATTGCAGAAAAACTTTCGGTCAAATTCACGCCGACCCATCTTGAAGTGATCGACGAGAGCGAGAAACATAGGGGGCACGGCGGTTATCGGGAGGGCGGCGAGACGCATTTCCGCGTCCGGATCGCCTCTCCGCTGTTTGCCGGCCAGTCACGCCTCGCACAGCATCGTGCCGTGATGGAGGCGCTCGACGCCGAGCTGAAAGCCGGTGTCCATGCGTTGGCCGTTGAGGTGGTTGCCCCTACGGCCTGATCGTTCCTGATCGGATTGGATGCCGCAGATATAAGGGCCGAGGTTGGTTGGCGCAACCGGCGCGCCGCTTTGCGGCCAAAGCCGGGCGAAGCCATGGCAAGCTGCCGCTTTGTCTCCGAACTATCGCCCAAGGCGTTGCCTAGCACTGATGTCTGCAGACAGACTGGAGGGCGACATGTCCACTTTGAAGACGGCGGTCCTCGCGACCGCCTTTGCGCTATGTGCAGTGCCGGGTGCCCTGGCAGCCGGCAGCAGCGTGCAGCTGATCATCGGGGGCGAGGCCTATGACGGGCCGCCGAAGTTCGAGGTGACGTTCGATGGGAAGGTACTGGGCGAGGGCGCGGTGAACGCCGCCATCGACACGGCGACCGCCGGCCGCTTCGCCGATGCCGCCGACAAGACGCCGTATGTGCAGAGTTTCGCCTTCGATATTCCCGAGGATTTGTTCAAGCCGGGCGGCGAAGTCCGGGTGCGGCTGGTGAACGAGGCTTATGGCGGCGATGGCTCGAACCGTGATCGCAACCTCTATCTCGCCGCGGTGGCGGTGAATGGTCGGGCGGTGACGGTGTCCGGCCTCTCGACCCAGGGCACCACCGCCGATACCGCGAACGAGCTGTTGGGCGAGTTCCTGGTGCTGAAGGACGGCAATGTCGAGGGCGTGTCGCGCGCCCCCACCGGCGGCTGGCCGCTGCCTGATGCGACGATTGCTGCGGTGCAGCCGGCAGCCGAGCCGGTGACCACCGAGGTCGCGGCGGTGGCCGACGCGCCAGCGGCGGTAAAGGCGCCCGTAGCGAAGGCGCCGGCGGCGGTGACCGCTTTGAAACTGCCGGAGACCGGCGAGGGCGATAAGCCGGTCGCCACCGCGAGCCTTGCGGCAGATGAACCGGCTGCCAATCCGGCCTGCAACCGCGACGAACTCTACAATGTCGTCGGCTTCAACGAGAGCTCCAACGACCTCACCCCAAAGCTGATGCAGCGGCTCGACCAGATCGTCGCCGATATCGGCGAGCAGAAGTGCAAGGTAATGGTCACCGGCTATTCGAGCCGCGCCGGCAACCACGCCACCAATGCGCTGTTCGCCATCGAGCGGGCGCAGAACGTCCTCGCCTATCTCAAGCAGGCCGGGCTGAAGTTTGAAAAGGTGTCGGCCACCGGCGCCGGCGCCACCGAACAATTCGGCGACACGTTCTACGCCAACCGCCGGGTGGTGATCTCGGTCGCGCCGTAACAGCTAGGCCTTGTCGGCCAGCTGCTGCAGCCGGTCGGCGAGGTTGTTGAGTTCCCAGTCGCGGGCCAGCGCGGCGGCCTTGCCCCAGGTCGGCTTGGCGTCCGCCACTGGCGGCAGCGGCGCATCGGTCACCATGGTGGCGATGCGCTTGTAGAGCCTCAGGTCGTCGGCCTGGGTGGGGAAGCGGTTGTCGGCGATCATCGCTTCCAGATCTGGATAGCGCTGCAGAAGGCTGGCCGCTGTTGCCTCGCCCACCCCCTTGGCGCCGGGGATCTTGTCGGAGGGGTCACCGCGCAGTGCGATGAAGTCGGGCACCTGGCGGGGCTCCACCTTGTAGCGCTCGCGCACGCCGGCGGGGTCGATGCGGGCGATCTCGCCGCCCTTGATCGGCGCGAGGATAGTGGTTTGGTCCGAGGCCAGCTGGTAGGCGTCGCGATCGCTGGTCGCGACCAGCGCCGCGCCACCGGCTTTCTCCTCCATCGCCACGGCGGTGGCGAGGAAATCGTCGGCTTCGAAGCGACCGGCCTTGCCGAAGACGAAGCCGAAGGCGGTGACGACCTCAGGCAACACCTCGAGCTGCTCGACGATCTCGTCCTCGAAAATGCGACCGCCCTGATAAGGGGCGAATTCCAGCGCCCGCCAGTTGGGTTCGGCCAGCGTATCCCAGCCGACCACCACGGCGCGCGGCTGTTCGGCCTCGTAGAGCCGGATCAGGTAATTGGCAAAGCCGACGATGGCGCCGCCACCGCGGTCGCCTTTGCGGCGCACCGTCTTGGGCAATGCGTGATAGGCGCGGTGAGCGAAGGAGTCGCCATCGATGACGAGCAGCGGGCGGCGATCGGACATGGTATTCCCCTCGGCGATTGCTCGCGCGGCATAGGCTCGAATCGTGCCCAGCGTCTCGCGCTCGGATGGCAGGATACATGTCGGGAAGGGGTGGCAAAACGCGATCTCGCCCTCTGCCCATACTGATATGTAGCGCAGAAGGGGCTTGCTTCAAGACCCCGCCCATCCGGTAAAAGGCCTGTCCTCGTCAGTCAGAACGGAGACAACAGATGCGCAAGTCCGAACATCAGGTGGTGATTGCCGGCGGCGGCCCGACCGGGCTGATGCTGGCCGGCGAGTTGGCGCTCGCCGGCATCGATGTGGCGATCGTGGAGCGACGACCCAGCAAGGACGTTGTCGGCGCGCGCGCCGGCGGCCTGCATCCGCGCACCCTCGAAAGCTTCGACCAGCGCGGCATTGCCGAGCGGTTTCTCGCTGAGGGGCAGGTGGCGCAGGCGGTGGGGTTTGCTGGCGTGCGGCTCGACCTCAGCGGTTTTCCGACGCGCCATCCCTATACGTTGGGCCTGTGGCAGAACCACATCGAGCGGATCCTCGGCGGCTGGGTCGAGGAGCTCGAGGTGCCGATCTCCAGGGGCGTCGAGGTGATCGGCCTCACGCAGGACGATGCCGGCGTCGGCATCGGGCTCAGCGATGGTGGCGCGCTGCGGGCGCAGTATCTGGTCGGCTGCGACGGCGGGCGGAGTTTTGTCCGCAAGGCGGCAGGGATCGATTTTCCCGGCTCGGACCCGACCACCAGCAACCTGATCGCCGAGGCGGAGCTGGCCGAGGAGCCGCCGGAGCTGGGCATTCGCCGCGACGCCATCGGCATCCATTCCATCGGCCGGGCCGAATACGAGATCCGCGACGGCCAGATCATCTTCGCCAAGAGTGGACCGGTGCGCGTGCTGGTGACCGAGCGCGAGGTGGGCAAGACCGGCGAGCCGACATTGGCCGAAGTGCAGGAGGCGCTGATCGGCGTCTACGGCACCGATTACGGCATCCACAGCCCGACCTCGATCACCCGCTTCACCGATGCGGCGCGGCAGGCGGCGACCTATCGCCAGGGGCGCGTGCTGGTGGCGGGCGACGCGGCGCATATCCATCCGCCCGATGGCGGCATGGGGCTGCAGACCGGGGTGCAGGACGCGGTGAACCTGGGCTGGAAGCTGGCGCAGGTGATCAAGGGGATCTCGCCGGAGAGCCTGCTTGATACCTACCACGCCGAGCGTCACCCGGTTGGGGCGAAGGTGTTGCGCTACACCATGGCCGCAGTGGCGCTGCGTCGGGAGGACGACCGCACCAAGGCATTGCGCGAGACGATGGCGGAACTGCTCGAACTCGATGCGCCGCGCCGGCGGGTCACTGCCGACCTCACCGGGCTCGGCATCCACTACGAGCTCGGCGAAGGCCATCCGCTGCGCGGGCGGCGTATGCCGGATCTCGATCTCGAGACGGCCAACGGCCCGACGCGATGCTCCACACTGCTGCACGCGGCCAGGCCGGTGCTGCTCAACCTCGGCTCGCCCTCCGCACTCGACATCGCGCCGTGGGCGGATCGCGTGCAGGTCGTCGATGCGGCGTATGACGGTGCTTGGGAACTGCCAGGCATCGGTGCCGTCACTGCGCCTGAGGCCGTACTGATCCGCCCTGACGGTTATGTGGCATGGGTCGGAGACGCCGCCGGGCAGGGGGTGGCCGAAGCGCTGGCCACCTGGTTTGGGCCGCCTAACGGATGGCCCTGACCTCTTCGAGGTAGGCGTGCACGGCGGCCGGGTCGACATTCTTCTCGATGAAGGCCTGGCCGATGCCACGGGTCAGGATGAAGGTGAGGGCGCCACGCACCACCTTCTTATCCTGGGCGATGGCGTTCATCAGGTAGTCGGTGTCCGGCAGTTCGCCCGGGATATCGTTGAGATGGGTGGGCAGGCCCGCGGCGCTCAAATGCTGGGCGATACGGCCGGTATCCTGGCTCGGGGCGAGCCCGAGCTTGGCCGAAAACCCATGCGCCAGCACCATGCCGATAGCGACGCCTTCGCCGTGCAGCAGGCGATCGGAGTAGCCGGTTGCCGATTCGAGCGCGTGGCCGAAGGTGTGGCCGAGATTGAGCAGGGCGCGCACCCCGGTTTCCTTCTCGTCGGCCAAGACGAAGCGGGTCTTGGCGGCGCAGCAGCGCGCCACCATTTCGGCGCGCAACGCGGCGTTACCGGCAAAGATCTCGCGGCGGTTGTCTTCGAGCCAGAAATAGAACGGTTCGTCGTCGATCAGCCCGTATTTCACCACCTCGGCATAGCCGGCGGCAAGCTGTCGTGGCGGCAAAGTGTGGAGCGCGTCGAGGTCGGCCAGCACCAGTTTGGGCTGGTGGAAAGCGCCGATCAGGTTCTTGCCGTGCGGCGAGTTGATGCCGGTCTTGCCGCCGACGGAGCTGTCGACCTGCGCCAGGAGCGAGGTCGGCACCTGTACGAAATCCATGCCGCGCCGGGCGATTGCCGCGGCGAAGCCGGCGAGATCGCCGATGACGCCGCCACCCAACGCGATGATCAGGTCGCCACGCTCGAGCCGCGCGGCGAGGATCGCCTCGACCACTTCGCCCAGCCGAGCGAAGGACTTTGTGCTTTCGCCATTGGGCAGCACCCCGGTGGCGTAGCTGACTTCGGCTGCGTCGAGCGAGGCAGTGAGCCGCGGCAGCTGGGCGATGGCGACTTCGGTGTCGGTGACGATGCCGAAGCGGCGGCCGGGGAATTTTGCCTTGAGCAGGGCGCCGGCATTGTCGATCAGCCCGTTGCCGATGAGAATGTCGTAGGCGCGTTCGCCCAGCGGCACGTGGACGGTGGTCGGCTCAGCCATTGGGCGTCTCGTTGCTCAGATGCGCCAACACGGCGTCGATCACTTCACTTGCCACCTGGTCCTGTGGCACGTCGCGCGACACGATGGTGACATCGGCCTCGGCATAGACCGGGTAGCGCACCTCGATCAGCTTCTGCAGCGTTTCGCGTGGGTTGGCGGTCTTCAGCAGGGGCCGGTTGGAGCGGCGCGAGACGCGCTGGAACAGCAGCTCGAAATCGGCCTTGATCCATACCGAGATCGCCGCTTCCTTCACCAAAGCCCGGGTCTCGGGATTGATGAAGGCGCCGCCGCCGGTGCCGAGCACGATGTTCTGGTCCTTCAGCAGCCGGGCGATGACCTTGACCTCGCCGGCGCGGAAATCAGCCTCGCCATGGGCTCGGAAAATGTCCTCGATGGTCATGCCGGCGGCCTTCTCCACCTCCTCGTCGCTATCGACGAAGTGGCGGCCGAGGCGGGCGGCGAGGCGGCGGCCGACGGTGGTCTTGCCTGCGCCCATCATACCGATCAAGACGATCGGGCGGTGCCCGAGGAGCCGCTGCAGATCCTCGCGCCGGTCGTCGCGTGTGGTCGGGCCGTCGCGTGACATCGCATTTCCCTGTTCGGCCGGTTTGAACCGTTAGGGCGGCATAAAGTCAATGCCCGCTATGGTCGGACGGCTATGGTTAGCGCACCCTTGATCGCATTCGGCAAACAGGGGAGACTGGCCCGTAGCGTGACAAAAGCGGATTGCCATGCCGACTCTCATTCGCCTGATCGTCATCCTGCTGGTCCTGGTCGGGCTGGGCTACGGGGCCATGTTTGCACTCGTCGCCATGGTTCAGCCGCGCGACAAGGAAGTGACCATTCGCATTCCGGCGCGCGAGCTGGTGCCCTCGACGCAGCGCGATCCGCTGGTGCGGCGTGAGATCAACACCACGCGTCAGCCCGAAGCGCCGGCGGCAGCGCCACCCGCTGCCGAGGAGCCGGCGCTGTCGGTCGAGCCCGCCAGCGATGCTCCGGCCGAGGAGGGTGAAGTGGTGACCCGGCAGCAGGGGATCGAATGAGCGGCGGGCACCTCGTCGACGCGTTCCTCGAAATGATGAGCGCCGAGCGCGGCGCGGCCAAAAACACCATCGACGCCTATCGCCTCGACCTCGGCGATTATTGCGGTTTCCTCGCCCGCCGCGGCAGCGGACCGACTGCCGCCGGGCGCGAGCAGGTGACGGAGTATCTTGCCTTCCTCGAAGCCGAGGGCATCGCCGCCTCATCGAGCGCGCGAAAACTCTCATCGATCCGGCAGTTCCACAAGTTTCTCGCCGCCGATGCGGTGCGCGGTGACGATCCGACGCGAATCATCGCGTCGCCCAAGGCGCGGCGGAGCCTCCCCAAAGTGCTGTCGATCGCCGAGATCGACCGGCTGCTCAGCTTGGCGGAGGCCGAGATCGAAGCGCCGGAGGTGAGCGAGGCCGAGCGCGCCATGGCGGGGCGGCTCTACCTGCTGCTCGAGCTGCTTTATGCCACCGGCATGCGGGTCTCGGAGCTGGTGGAGCTGAAGCGGGCCGCGGTGATGCGGGACGCGAGTTTTCTCACGGTGCGCGGCAAGGGCGGCAAGGAGCGGATCGTACCGCTCACCGACCGGGCGCGCGATGCGGTGAAGGCCTATCTGACGCGGCTCGAGCCGGGCGTCTGGCTGTTCCCCGCCGGCGGCGAGAGCGGCCATCTCAGCCGACAGGTGTTTGCGCGTGAACTCAAGGGGCTGGCCGGCCGGGCGGGGATTTCGGTGGCCCGGGTGTCGCCGCACGTGTTGCGGCATGCCTTTGCCAGCCACCTCCTGGCGGGTGGCGCGGACCTCAGGGTGGTGCAGACGCTGCTCGGCCATTCCGACATCTCGACCACGCAGATCTATACCCACGTGCTCGACGAGAAGCTGAAGTCGCTGGTCGAAGCGCACCATCCGCTGGCGGAAGGTTAGTTCGGCGGGGTACGTACCGCGGCGCCGGTACGGACTGACCCCCACCCCTGTCC
>NZ_LAJE02000059.1 GCF_000970465.2 Devosia insulae DS-56 | reverse complement strand
GTCGAAGACGGCCCGAATAGGATTTTGACTCTCGTGACAGACATCAGCGCGTCTCCGGCCCCTTCCTTCAGCTGGCCCAAGCTCGACCGCGGCCCGGTAATCGTGGCCCTCGCCATGTTCGTCATCGGCAGCGTGGTGATCGGCCAGGTGGTCGACCTGCGCCAGACCGTATTGTTCCTGATCGGCGGAATGCTGGGCGCGACGCTCTATCACGCCTCGTTCGGCTTTACCGGCGGCTGGCGCCGGCTGGTGGTCGAAAGGCGCGGCGCCGCCGTGCGCGCCCAGATGCTGATGGTCGCCATCGCCGCCATCGTCTTCATTCCGCTGCTCGCCGGCGGTTCTGCCTTCGGCCGCCCGCTGGCCGGCGCTGTGGCTCCGGTCGGCGTCTCGGTGCTGGTCGGCGCCGCGATTTTCGGGCTCGGCATGCAGCTGGGCGGCGGCTGCGGCTCGGGCACGCTGTTCACCGTCGGCGGCGGCAGCGCCCGCATGCTGGTGACTTTGGCCGCTTTCATCTTCGGCGCGCTGCTCGGCACCGCCCACCTGCCCTGGTGGCTGGCACAGCCGTCGCTCCCCAGCATCAGCCTCGGCACCAGCCTCGGCGCGCCGCTGGCCGTCATCGTGACGCTGGCCGGGCTCGCCGCCGTCGCCGGCATCACCGTGCTGATCGAACGCCGCGCCCATGGCGGGCTCGAGCGGGCATCGAAGCCGAAGACCAGCGGGTTGTCGCGCCTGCTGCAAGGGCCGTGGCCGCTGGTCGGCGCAGCGGTGCTCCTGGCGCTGCTCAATATCGCCACGCTGCTGATTGCCGGCCACCCCTGGTCGATCACCTACGGCTTTGGCCTCTGGGGCGCCAAAATCGCCCAGTCGGTCGGCGTGCCGGTCGAAACCTGGGCGTTCTGGGCCGCCCCGGCTCAAGCCCAGGCGCTGAGCCGCAGCGTGCTGTTCGACATCACCTCGGTGATGGATTTCGGCATCCTGCTCGGCGCGGCCCTCGCCGCCGGGCTCGCCGGCAAGTTCGCCCCCAAGGCCGACCTGCCGCTCAGATCGGCGCTGGCCGCGGTGATCGGCGGCCTGCTGATGGGTTATGGCGCGCGGCTGTCGTTCGGCTGCAATATCGGCGCGCTGTTCAGCGGCATCGCCTCGGGGAGCCTGCATGGCTGGGTGTGGTTCGCCGCCGCCTTCACCGGCAGCTTTGTCGGTATCGCGCTGCGGCCGGCCTTCGGTCTCGATGGGTTCAAGAAATGAGCGGTTCGCGTAACACCCTGCTGTTCGGCGCGGCGCTGCTCGCCGCCACTGCGGCCGTCGCCGCCGACCACATCACCCGCGGCAGCGGAGCACCGGCCCCCGCGGCGGTCACCGCCGGCGCCGATGCGGCCCCCTGTGCCGCGGCCTCACCCTGCGCGGCTGAATCGCCCTGCGCCGCCTCCTCTCCCTGCGCCGCGGCTTCGCCTTGTGCGGCTGCCGCACCCTGCGCTGCAGCCGCCCCATGCGCCGCTGCCGCTCCTTGTGCCGCGGCGGCCCCCTGTGCTGCCGCCGCTCCATGTGCTGCCGCGGCCCCGTGCGCGGCCGCCGCTCCCTGTGCGGCAGGCAGCCTCTGATGGCCGACGCCGCGGACCGGCTTCGCGCGGCTGAGGAAGCGCTGTTCTGCGAGGAGGTGCTGCGCAAGGGCGGCGATAACGTGCTGCACGCCACTCTGCGCGATGCACCGGTAATCGCCTGGAGCCACTACCCACCCGGCGACGTCTACGATCCGTCCTCCGGTGGCCAGTGGTACTATCACTGCCACATCCCGGCCGCCGAAGCCGAGCACGGCCACTTCCATTGCTTCGTCCGGCCTACCGGCAAGGACGGTCCGGTGCATCACCTGATCGCCGTCGGCGTCGATGCGCATGGCCGGCTGCAGCGGCTGTTCACCGTCAACCAGTGGGTGGTCGGCGACAGCTGGCTCGATGCCGAACCGAGCATCGCGCTGCTCGATCGTTTCGACATTGAGATGCCGCAGCCCTCCTACCTCACCAACCGCTGGCTCAGCGCCATCCTCCGGCTCTATGCCGACGAGATCGCCAAGCTGATCCGGCAGCGCGACGCCACCCTCGCGGCGCGGCAGCTGCCGGGCGGCGCGCCGATCCGCGACGACCGCACGCTGGAGGTGACCTCGGAGCTGCGCGTCGACCTGCCGTCTACGGTTCGGGCCCTGAGCCAATGACCTACCTTGCGATCAGCGTTACCGAGACCCCCTCAGCCGAGGACCTCGCGCTGATCGGCGGGCGGCTCACCGCGTTCAACGAAGCCGATGTCGGCCCTGCCGATCGCCGGCCGCTTGCCGTCGTGGTACGCGACGAGGCCGGCGCCATCGTCGCCGGTACCTCCGGCTACACCGCCTGGGGCTGGCTCTACGTGCAGTGGCTATGGGTCGCCGAAGAGCAGCGCGGTAGCGGCCTCGCCGGCCGCATGCTGGCCGCCGCCGAAGCCGAAGCACGAACCCGCGGCTGCCATGGCGCCTATATCGACACCTTCAGCCCCGTCGCGCTGAAGACCTATCAGCGCGCCGGCTATGCGCCGTTCGGCGCGCTGGAGGACTTTCCCAAGGGACGGACACGGACGTTTCTGCAGAAGCGGCTTTAGCGCGCCATATTCTGAATCGTTCTGCCCCTCACCCCAACCCTCTCCCCGGAGGGGAGAGGGGGCGATGTGGCACCGTCCGTGGTCTCGCGTACCCTCTCCCCTCCGGGGAGAGGGTCAGGGTGAGGGGCAGTCACGCACGCTAGACGCGCATCGGCGCACTCAAGCCGCCAACCGCCCACCCAGCAGCGGGCGCGGCGCGCCGGTTGTCGTCGGAAAGCTGATCGGCAGGCCGCGCAGCACCCGCACGGCGAGAAACGCAAAACACTCGGCCTCGATCGCGTCGCCGCGCCAGCCGACGGTTTCCGCCGGGGCCGCTTCGACGCCGGCGCGCACCTTCAGCATTTCCATCATCAGCGGGTTATGCCGCCCGCCACCCGAGACGATCAGCTTCGTCGGTCGCGTCGGCAACAGGTCCAGCCCCTTGCCGACGGCGGCCGCGGTGAAGGCGGTGAGGGTCGCCGCGCCGGTGGCTGGGTCGAGCCCGTCGGCCATCGCCGAAGTAAAGTCGAAGCGGTCGAGCGATTTGGGCGGCGGCGCGCTGAGATAGGGGTGCTGCAGCAGCTTTTCGAGCCGCACCTCGTCGACCGTACCGCTGCGCGCCAGCGCCCCGTCGCGATCCATCTCGCCCAGCCCATGCGCTTTCATGAAGTCATTGAGCGGCGCGTTGGCCGGGCCGGTATCGAAAGCGACCAGCCGATCGGCGCCATCCCAATAGGTGACGTTGGCGACGCCGCCCAGGTTGAGCACGGCAGTATCGCCATGCGTGCCGAGCCCGCGCAGCAGCGCCTGGTGGTAGATGGCGGCGAGCGGCGCACCCTGCCCACCGGCCCGCACGTCGGCCGAGCGGAAATCATAGGCGACCTTCACCCCGAGCAACTGATGCATCAATTCGCCATCGCCGAGCTGCCGGGTGGCCCCGATCCGCCCCGGCTGCGGCGCCCGGTGCAGCACCGATTGGCCGTGAAAGCCGACCACCCCGATATCGGCCATGCCGAGCCCGGCGCTCTCCACCAGGTTCTTGACCGCCGCCGACTGCGCCCGGGTCAGCATTTCCGCGGCCTTGGCGAAGATCGCAGGATCGGGGCCCTCGAAGTTCCACTTGCGCGCCTGCGCCAGCGTCTCCTCCAGCGTGTCGCGGATCTCCTGCGGGTAGGGAGCGAGGGTGTAGGAACCGAAGCGCTCGATGCTCTCGCCGTCGGTTTTGAGGAGCGCCACGTCGATATTGCCATCGAGCACGGTGCCGGTCATCAAGCCCACGGCCCAGATCGGTGCTGGCATGGTTCTTCCCCTCAGTTCTCGTTGACCAGATCGCCCACCGCACGGCGCAGCGCGATGATGCCGCTGTCGAAATGCCGGGTCGGGTGCACGCGGTTGGTGAGCAGTGTCCAGGCCCGCCCCGTGGCGAAGTCGACCCACAGGCCAGTGCCGGTAAAGCCGGTATGGCCGATGGTGTCGGCCGAACAGCGATCGCCGCCCGACCAGCCCTCATAGGGCCGCTCCCAGCCATGGGTGCGGCGCGGCGACAGCGCCGTGCGCATCAGCGCGATGCTGCCGGGCGAAGCGCCCATACCTGAGAGCAGGCCCTGCGCGTAGTCGAGCACCGAGCTGGCCGTGCCGAACAGCCCGGCATGGCCGGAGCCCTGCAGCGCGTAGCAGTTCTCGTCATGCACTTCGCCGACGATGACCCGGCCGCGCCAGGCATCGCGCTCAGTGGCGGCGCTCAGCTGCGGGTCAGCCGACCAGGCAAAGCCGGCACCCGGATCCTGCTGCCGGATCAGCTTGCCGCTCAACCGCTCCAGCGCAATGCCGAGCAGGATAAAGTTGATGTCGGAATAGACCGGCGGCCCGGCCTGCCACTCATTCTGCAGCACCCAGGCACGCAACAGGTTCGGGTCGCTCCCATAGGTGTAGATCGGCACCACCCCGGGGAACGGCGTCTGGTGGCCGAGGCACTGCCGGAAGCTGAGCTTCCGCTCCCAGCTATTGTCCGGATTGTACTGCCGGAAGTCGGGGATCACCGAGGTCAGCGGCGCATCGAGATCGATGATGCCGGCTTCGGCCAGCGCCAGGATGCGCGGCGTGGTGAAGATCACCTTGGTGAGCGAGGCGAGATCGAACCAGGTATCGTCCGCCATCGGCAGCGCCGCCGGCACCAGCTGGGCCGAGCCGATCGAGCGGACGGCACGATTGCCGTCGCGGTCGACCACACCCAGCACCCCGCCGGGGATCCGCTTCGCCGCCACTGCCGCCTGCAGCGGCGCGAAAGCCCGATCGAGAATCGCGCCAAGACTCATGCAACTTCCTCCACGCGCACGCGATGATCCTCGCCCGCCTCGCGCCACCTTGCCGCTGGCGGTTCGAACCCTGATGGACGCACCAGCGAGGGCACCTGGGTCACATCGACGGAAAAATGCTGGCGCCGTCGCTCGATCGCCGGCACCGCCGCAATCAGCCGCTTGGTATAGCTATGCTGCGGCGCGCCGAGCACTGCCGCCGCCTTACCGATTTCGACGATCTGGCCGGCATACATCACCGCCACCCGGTGGGCGATGCGCTCCACCACCGCCATGTCGTGCGAGATGAACAGGTAAGCGAGGCCGAACTCGTGCTGCAGGTCGATCAAGAGTTCCAGCACCCGCGCCTGGACGCTCACATCGAGCGCCGACACCGCTTCGTCCAGCACCACCACGTCGGGGTTGAGCATCAGGGCGCGGGCGATGCAGAGCCGCTGCCGCTGGCCGCCCGAGAACTGGTGCGGGTAGCGGCTGAGCGCGTCCTTGGTCAGCCCGACCCGTTCGAGCAGGAACACCATGCGCTGGCGCAGTTTGGCATCGACGCGCTGGCCCGCGGCGATCGCCGGCTCGGCCAGCAGCGCTTCGACAGTTAAGCGCGGGTTGAGCGAGGCGTACGGGTCCTGGAACACCATCTGCACCGGTCGGCCGCTGCGCCCGGCCTTGGCCTCGATCCGGCCGCGTGTCGCCTTGACCAGCCCGAGAATGGCCCGTGCCGTGGTGGATTTGCCCGAGCCGCTTTCGCCCACGATGGCGAGGGTCTCGCCCGGCCGCAAATCGAAATCGACGCCATCGACCGCGTGTACCGCACCGCTCCTGCGCCGGAACAGCCCTTTCGCCACCGGAAAGCGCACGGCGAGGTTATCGACCGTGACGATCGGCGCGACGGCGGGCGAGCCGCCATCGCTGCGCACCGCGCGGCCCGAGGTGAAGTGCGGCACCGCCTTCAACAGATGCCGGGTGTAGTCGTGCTGCGGGTTGTCGAGCACCGCATCGAGCTTACCCTGCTCCACCGCCACGCCATGCTGCATCACCATGATGTCGTCGGCGATGCCGGCGACCAGCCCGATATCGTGGGTGATGAAGATCATCGCCATATCAAGCTCTTCCCGGAGCTCGGCGAGCAGCGCCATGATCTGCGCCTGCACCGTCACGTCGAGCGCCGTGGTCGGCTCGTCGGCGATCAGCAGCCGCGGGTTGCTGGCCAGCACCATGGCGATCATCACCCGCTGCCGCATGCCGCCCGACAACTGGTGCGGATAGTATTTGAGCCGCTGCGCCGCGTCGGGGATACGCACCCGCTCCAGCGCCTCGCGAGCTGCGCGAGTTGCCGCGGCGCCGCCGAGGCCGCGATTGAGCCGGAAGGCCTCCTCGATCTGCGCGCCGACGGTGTGCACCGGGTTGAGCGAGGTCATCGGCTCCTGGAAGATCATGCCGATCTCACGGCCGCGGATGCGCTGCAGCGCCGGCTCATCCGCCGCGGTGATATCGACCGCCGTCCCATCGGCGCGCTGCAGCGTGATCGTGCCCCTGGTGATGCGCCCGCCGCCGAAATCGACCAGCCGGTTGACCGACAGCGCCGTCACCGATTTTCCCGAGCCGCTCTCGCCGACAATGGCCAGCGTCTTGCCGGCCGCAAGTTCGAAGCTCACGCCCTTCACCACCTCATTGTCCTGGGGGTCGCGACCAAAACCGACATGCAGGTCATGGACCCCGAGCAGCGTGCTCATGCGCGCCGCTCCTGCGTACGAGGATCAAGAATGTCGCGCAGTGCATCACCGAGGAGGTTGAAGCCGAGAATGGCGAGCATGATGGTGAGCCCGGGGAACAGCATCAGCCACGGCGAACGGGTCATCATCGACTTGCTCTCGGCCAGCATCACGCCGAGCGATGGCGCCGGCGGCTGCGAGCCAAGGCCGAGGAAACTGAGGCCGGACTCGGTCAGCAGCGACCAGGCCAGCGCCAGGGTGATCGTCACCGTCAGCGGTGCGATCAGGTTGAGCAGCAGGTGGCGGGTCAGAATGTAGCGCTGCGTGCTGCCGAAGGTGCGGGCGGCTTCGACGAACTCACGCGCCTTGAGCGCCAGCGCCGGCGCCCGCGCCACGCGGGCGAAGATTGGCGTGTAGACAATGCCGATCGCCGTGATGCTGGTCATGACGCCCGGCCCCTGGATCGCGACGATCAGCAGCGCCAAGAGGATCGCCGGAAAGGCCAGCAGCACATCCATGATCCGCATCAGGATGCCATCCCACAGGTGCCCCCACCACGCCGCGAACAGGCCGATCAGCGTGCCGGCCGTCGCCGCGATCGCCACCGATGCGAAGGCGATGAGAAAGGACTCCCCGATCCCCAGCATCAGGCGGCTGAAGGTGTCGCGTCCGAGCAGGTCCGTGCCGAACCAGTAGGTGCCGCTCGGGCCTTTCATCCGGTCGACCACGAATTGCTTCAGCGGATCGTGCGGCGTGAGGCCGACCGCCCCCATCAGGGCGAGGATGAGGAAGAGGGCGATGATCGCCGCGCCGATGCGGCCACTGGGGTGCCGCATCACGGCCCTGAGCAACGCCATCACTTGCCCCCCAGCCGGATGCGAGGATCGAGCGCCGCATAGGCGAGATCGACGATGAGGTTCACGACAAGGAAGTTGAAGGCAATGAACAGCACGGCGCCCTGCACCAGCGGATAATCGCGCTGGCTGATCGCATCGAGCGTCAGCCGGCCGAGCCCGGGCAGCGCAAAAATCTGCTCGACGATCACCGCCCCACCCAGCAGGTAACCGAATTCCACCCCCGAAAGCGTCACCACCGGGATCAGTGCATTGGGCAGCGCATGCCGCCACACCACATCGCGCTGCGAGGCGCCCTTGCTGCGCGCCGTGCGCACATAGTCATCGCTCAGCACATCGAGCATGGCCGAACGGGAGATGCGGGTCACGGCCGCCGCGAAGGACAAGCCCAGCGTGATCGCGGGGAGGATCATCTGAGAAAGGTTGCCGATCGGATCGACGAACAGAGGCGTGAACGAGCCCATCGCCGGCAGCGCCCGGAACACCACCGACAGGAAGTAGATGAGCAGCAGGCCAACAACGAAGCTCGGTGTCGATTGCCCGAGCATGGCGAACACCCGCACCGCCAGGTCGGAGGGTCGATCGGCACGCGTCGCCGCGAATACGCCGGCCGGAATGCCGACCACCAGAGCGATCAGCATCGAGAGCAGCGCCAGCTCGAGGGTGAGCGGGAAGCGCATGAGGATCACTTCGAGCACCGGCTTGCCGTAGATCACCGAGATGCCGAGATTGCCCTCGAACAGCCCCGCCAGCCAGCGGCCATACTGCACGATGATCGGCTGATCGAGGCCGAAATAGGCGGCGAGCGACTCGCGCTGCGCATCGGTCAGCAGCCCCGCCTCGGTGCCCAGCATGGCGATGATCGCATCGCCGGGGACCAGCCGGATGGCAAAGAACACCAGCAGCGATACGCCCAACAGAACCAGCGGAAACGTCAGCAGCCGCTGCGTGATGTAATTCATGTGGGGCGCACCTGCACGGCTATCGTATGTGGCTGCAACGGGCTCCGTTCTGCCTTCTCCCCTTGAGGTCGCGGGACGAGGGCGAACGCCCTCGCCCGGAGGTGGCGCGCAGCGCCGGATGACGGGTATCGCGAAACGAAGTGTAGCGCGCTCCGAGCGTAAGCGAGGAGCGATCCAGTACGCGGAGAGATACCCCTCATCCGGCCTTCGGCCACCTTCTCCCTCAAGGGGAGAAGGTGATCACTGCACCGCCGGTGCCCTTCCATATGCGATCGCCCTGCCTGCGTGGGGAGAAGGCGGGCCATGTGGCCCGCCTTAGACCGTCACTGACCCACCGTTACCTTGGCGAGCGAGAACAGCAGCCCGCTGGGGTTGCTCTCATAGCCCTTCACCACATCGGTGTTGGCGGTGTAGACCACCGTGCTCGAAATCCACACCCACGGCGCCTGCTCGGCGAGCTTGGCTTCGAACTGCTGGAAGATCGGCTTGCGCTTGGCCACGTCGGTTTCGACCCGGCCTTCCTGCAGCAGCTTGTCGAGCTCGGGATCGACGAAGTTCGACACCTTCACCAGGTTGCCGTCCTTGGTGAAGTAGCGGTTGTACATCGGATAGGGGTCCGGGCGGCCGCCGTTCTGCGCCACCGCCATGTCGAAATCGCCCTTCAGCCAGGTGTCGACATAGACCTTCAGATCCATGGTCTTGATGTTCAGCTTGACGCCGATGGCGGCGAGCTGGCTCTGCAGCACCTGCGCTTCGTTGGCAGCGTAGGGCGGCTCACCGGTCGCGGCGATGACTTCAACCTCGAAGCCGGCTTCCTGCCCGGCTTCCTTCATCAGCGCTTTGGCCTTCTCGACGTCCTGCGTGTAGCAGAACAGCGTCGAGGGGTCCGAAGCATAGGCCTCCATGGTCAGGGGACCTGTGACCTTGCCTTCGCCGACGAGCGCGGTGTCGACGATTTCCTGCCGGTTGACGGCGCAGGAAATGGCCTGGCGCACCTTGAGGTTGTCCATCGGCGGCCGCGACGGGTTCATCTGCAGCACGTTGTAGGACAAGCCCGGGATGCGGTTCAGCGTCAGGCCCGGCTCGCCCGGGATCAGCGTCGCCACGGTCGGGTCGTTGAACAGCGCGAAGTCGGTCTGGTTGGCGCGCATCGAGTCGATGATGGCGCTTTCGCTCGGCAGCACCGAGATGATGATGCCATCGACCCCGACTTTGCCGCCAGCCCAGTTCGGGTTGGGGCTCAGCACTTCCTTGACGTTCGGGTCCCATTCGTCGAGCGTGAACGGACCCGAGCCGATGGCCTTGGTGCCGATGCTGCCATCGGCGATGGCGCTCGCCGGCACGATCGAGGCATTGGTGCCCGACATGGCGACGAGGATCGGCGCGTCGGGCTGGCTCAGGTGGAACACCGCGGTCTGCGGGTCGGGCGTGTCGATTGAGGCGATCGAGGTGAAGTTGGCCCGCGCCGCCGCGGCGGTCGCTTCATCGAGCAGGCGCTCGAACGAGGCCTTCACATCGGCCGAGGTCACCGCATCGCCGGTCGAGAATTTCGCGTTCGGGTCGAGTTTGAAGGTGAGGGTCAGCCCGTCGGCCGAAAACTCCCAGCTGGTCGCCACCGCGGGCACGACATTATACTTGGCGTCGAGCCGCACCAGCGGCTCGTAGATCAGTTCGAGCAGCCGCAGCGACGGGAATGCCGTCTGCTTGTGCGGGTCGAGCCCGGTCGCATCCTGCGCCCAGGCCATGCGAAGCGGCGCGGCCTGTACTGGCAAGGCGAAGGCGGTGGTCAGCGTTGCCGCGACGGCAAGGCCGGCGAGCAAGCGTTTGGTCGTGGTCAAATGCATGGTGTTTCCCTCTCTGTTTCAGTCTCAGCCGATGACGGCAGCGCCGCTTCGGCCAGTCGTTAGTCGTCTAGTGGTCACGCACCGGCTTCGAGCGCGCGTCTCAGGAACCCGCCGGCGCCCGCCATGGCGGTGCGCGCCGCCTCGACGTCGAGGCCGGTGAGGATGATCAGGATCGCCAGCTTCACGTCGTTGCCGGTACGCTCCAGCGCCTCCTCGGCGACCTGCTCGGGGCAGTCGGTCGCCTGCATGACGATGCGTACCGCGCGGGCCAGCAGCTTCTCGTTGCTGGTGCGCACGTCGACCATCAGGTTCTGGTAGGTCTTGCCGATGCGGATCATGCTCGCGGTCGAGAGCATGTTGAGCACCAGCTTCTGCGCCGTGCCCGATTTGAGCCGGGTCGAGCCGGTGACCACCTCGGCCCCGACCAGCGGCGCGATCGAGATGTCGGCAAGGCCGGCAATGGCGGAGTCCGGGTTGCAGGTGAGTCCCACCGTCACCGCGCCGAGCGACTTGGCGTAGTTCAGCGCACCGATCACGTAGGGGGTGCGGCCGCTGACCGCGATCCCCACCACCACGTCGCGATTGGTGAGGTCGATGGCCCTGAGGTCCGCCGCCCCACCTGTGACGCTGTCCTCGGCCCCTTCGACGGCGCTGACCAGCGCCCCGAGGCCACCGGCGATCACCCCCACGACCATCGTCGGTGGCACGCCGAAGGTCGGTGGGCATTCCGAAGCATCGAGCACTCCGAGCCGTCCGCTGGTACCGGCGCCGATATAGATCAACCGCCCGCCCTTGCCGAACGCCTCGACGATCCTGTCGACCGCCTGCGCCACCTGCGGCAGGGTCTTGCCCACCGCTTCGGGCACCAGCCGGTCCTCGGCATTGATGGTCGCGACGATCTCCGGCGTCGCCATCAGGTCGATGCCCATAGTGCGCGGGTTGCGCTCCTCGGAGACGAGCAGCTCGAGCTCGCTCAGCAGGACCCGGCGATCGCTGGCGACAGCAGTCATGAGCAGGCGTCTCCGGGCGATTCGGTGCGTGACATCTAGGCTCCTCAGCGGTGGTGAAGGGTAGGAATTCCGCGCTTCCGCTGTCAATTGTTTTCAGTGAGACCGAACGCATTGCACTTTTGTTTCGCGTGGGTATGAATGGCGCGATGGGGATTCAGTCCAACATCGAGGCCTCCGCCGCGAGCTTCACGCCGACCATGCGGCGGCTCGCCAAGGCCATTCGTGACAACCCGGCGATCGTCCTCGAAAAGACCATCTCGCAGATCGCCGAGGCCTGCGGCACCTCGGTGGCCTCGGTGGTGCGCTTCTGCCGCGCCGTCGGGGTCAGCGGCTACGCTGAACTCCGCATGTCGCTCGCCACCGAGCTCGGCAAGGAGGCGGCCCAGTTCGGCTCCGGCCTGACGCTCGGCGCCGAGATCGCGCGTACCGATACGCTCGAAGAAATGGCCGCCAAGGTCGCCTCGCTCGAGATGCTGGCCATCGAGGAGACGGTGTCGAGCCTCGATTTCAAGACGCTCGAGCGGGTGGTCACGGCGCTCGACCAGGCCGAACGCATCCTGTTGTTCGGCATCGGCGCCAGCCACTTCGTCGCCCAGGACCTGCACCACAAGCTGTTCCGCGTCGGCCGCAACGTCTTCCTGATGGCCGATGCGCACGAGGCCTGGACCGCTGCGCTGATGTCGCCGGCCCGCACCGTCGCCATCGGCTTTTCGCATTCCGGCACCACTGCCGACACCGTGCAGTTCCTGAAGCTCGCCAAGGACAACGGCGCCCTCACCGTCGCCCTCACCGGCTCGCCCGAATCGCCGCTGGCGCGCGCCGCCGAGGAGCGGCTCTTCACCCACGCCCGCGAAAGCACGCTGCGCGCCGGCGCCATGGTCAGCCGCATCGCGCAACTGGCGCTGGTCGATTGCCTGTTCATGGGCGTCGCCCGGCTGCGCTACGAGCAGACCATCGACGCGCTGAAGCGCACCCGCGACATCACCCATCCCGAGCAGGCCGTATGACCACCAACTCCGAACCTTTGGCCCTGTTCGTCGGCGTCTCCGGCTACGAGCTCACCGCAGACGAAATCGCCTTCCTCCGCGACGCGAACCCCTATGGGCTGTTCCTGTTCCGTCGCAACCTCGACCACCGCGAGCAGGCCCGGCGGCTCTGCGCTCAGTTCCGCGAGGTGGTCGGCCGCCCCGATGCGCCCATCTTCATCGACCAGGAAGGTGGTCGCGTGCAGCGGCTCGACAACGGCAACTGGCCGAGCTTCCGCAGCCTCGGGTCGTTCGGGGCGTTGGCCAAAAAGGACCTCGCGCTGGCGCGGCGCGCCTTGCGCCTCTCGACCCAGGCCATGGGCGCCATCATGACCGATCTCACCATCGACAGCGGCACCACGCCGGTGATCGATCTCGCCCGCCCGGGCACCCACGACGTGATCGGCCAGCGCGCCCTTGGTGACGATCCGGAGCTGGTGGTGACCCTCGCCCGCGAGGTGATCGACGGCATGCTCGAGGTCGGCGCGCTGCCGATCATAAAGCACATTCCGGGCTATGGCCGGGTCACCGTCGATCCGCATTTCGATTGCCCGGTGGTCGATGCGGCGCTCGACGACCTGCGCGCCACCGATTTCCAGCCCTTCATCAAGCTCCGCGACACCCCCTGGGCCATGGTCGCGCATCTGATCTTCACCCAGATCGACCCCGAGCGGGCGGCCTCGGTTTCGCCCGAGGTCTACGGTCTGATCCGCAATGACATCGGCTATGATGGTGTGCTGATCACCGATTGCCTCAGCATGGAGGCCCTGAAGGGCACGCCCCGAGAGCGCGTCGCCGCTGCCCTCGCTGCCGGTTGCGATATTGCGCTGCTGACCCAGGGCGGCCTCGAGGCCAGTATTTCGGCCGCCGAAGGCGCCCGCCCGCTAGCTGGGCAAACGATCGAACGAATCACGCGCGCGACGCGCAAACGCGGTAACCTTCGCGTCGATGCCACAGCGCTGCACGCTGAAGTCGAAGGGATTTTTCGGGAGAACGGCCTCGCCTGAGGCGACGCCGCGATAAAGAGGAGACTGGAAGTGTTAAAGAGCAAGCTGTTTGCGGCCACCGCCCTGGCGCTCGCGATGACCGCACCTGTGAGTGCGCAGGTCGTCCTGACCGTCAGCTCCGAGCAAACCACCACCTATGTGCGCAACTTCAATCCGTTCAACCAGACGTCGGCGCGCGCCACCACCAAGGATTTCATCTACGAGCCGCTGGCGATCTTCAACCGCCTTGCCGGCGCCAAGTGGGAATACCGGCTGGCCGAGAGCTTTGAGCTGGCCGACGACCTCAAGTCGATCACCTTCGTGCTGCGCGACGGGCTGAAATGGTCGGATGGCCAGCCGCTCACCGCCGATGACGTGGTCTTCACCTACGACAACCTGAAGAAGTTCCCGGCGCTCGATTTCAACTCCGTCGGCAAGCTGATGGAGTCGGTGGAAAAGCTCGACGCGCGCACCGTGCGCTTCAACCTCATCCAGCCCAATTCGCTGGTCGCCACCACCATCGTCGCCATGCCGATCGTTCCCCAGCACATCTGGAAGGATGTGGCCGATCCCGTGACCTTCACCAACGAGAACCCGGTCGGCTCCGGCCCGATGACCGAGATCACTCGCTTCACCCCGCAGGTCTACGAGCAGTGCCGCAACCCCAATTATTGGGACGCGGCGAGCCTGCACGTCGATTGCATCCGCATGCCACAGCTTGCCGACAACCCGCAGGTACTGGCGGCGCTCGTCGACGGGACGCTCGACTGGGCGACCAGCTTCGTTCCAGATATCGACAACACCTTCGTCGCCAAGGACCCGGTGAACAACCACTACTGGTTCCTGCCTTCGAGCCTCGTCGCCTTCACGCTGAACCTCGAAAGCCCGGACGCCAACAACAAGAAGGCGTTCAACGACGTCAACTTCCGCCGCGCCGTTTCGATGCTGATCGATCGCCAGTCGATCATCGACATCGCCGGCTACGGCTATCCTGTCATCAACGAAGATCCGGCGATGCTGGGTTCGTTCTACAAGGCCTTTGGCAACCCCGAGGTGGTCACCCAGTTCGGCCAGTACGGCAAGTTCGACCTCGAAGCCGGGAAGGCTTTGCTGGAGCAATCCGGCTATGTCGACAAGGACGGCGACGGTTTCCGCGACAATGCCGACGGCACCCCGATCGCCATCGACATCGAGATCCCCAACGGCTGGACCGACTGGATCGATGCCGTGCAGATCGCCATCGAGTCGCTGAAGCAGGGCGGTCTCAACGTGAAGATGTCGACCCCCGAGGAATCGGTCTGGGCTTCCGACCTGATCGACGCCAAGTACTCGATGTCGCTCAACGCCATCGCTTCGGCGGCCAACCCCTACTTCCCCTATATCCGCTCGTTCAACCCGGCCGATTTCGGCAAGAGCCGCACCTCGGCGCAGCGCTGGACCGATCCGGAAGTGGTCGAGATGCTGAACAAGTACACCCAGGTGAAGGACCCGGCCGAGCAGAAGTCCATCATGGACGCCATCCAGCTCAAGGTGGCCGCGGCCATGCCGGTGATCCCGGTCTACAACAGCCCCTCCTTCTATCAGTACAGCACCAAGCGCTTTACCGGCTGGGCCAACGCGGAGAACCCGATCACTTCGCCGGTGGTCTCCAACGCCAACCCGGGCCGCCTGCTGCAGCTCCTGGCGCTGCGTCCGGTCGCGCAATAATCCGCTACCAGCGAGGGCGCCTCAGGCGCCCTCGTTCCCCCACCTAGCGAAGAGATCCAATGGCTTTTCTGCTCCGCCGAGTGGTGTTTTACCTGGCGGCCTTCATCGCTGCGGCAACCATCAACTTCTTCCTGCCGCGCCTGATGCCGGGCGATCCGATCCAGAAGATGTTCGCCGGCGCCGGTTCCGACCTGTCGCTGGAAAACCTCAACGCGCTGAAACTCACCTTCGGCTTCATCGATGCGCCGATCGGCGAGCAGTACCTCGCGTACCTGAAGAGCGTCTTCACCGGCGATCTCGGCCGCTCCGTCCGCTTTTTCCCGCTGCCGGTCACCGAGCTGCTCGGCCGCGCTCTGATCTGGACCGTCGGCCTCGTCGGCACCGCCACCATCATCGGCTTCACCATCGGCACCCTGCTCGGCGTCATGGCCGCCTGGCGCCGCGGCACCCGCTTCGACACGGTGATCTCGCTGCTCTCGATCTTTTCGAGCTCGGTGCCGGCGGTGGTGGTCTCGCTGATTACCCTTTTTGCCTTCGGCTATACGCTCGGCTGGTTCCCCAACGGCTACGCCGCCGATCCGATGCTCGATCCCGCCTGGGGCTGGGACTATATCGCCAGCGTCCTCTACCACGGCACCCTGCCCATGCTGACCATGGTGATCGTCCTCACCGGCGGCTTCGCGGTGACCATGCGCAACAACATGATCAACCTGCTGGGCGAGGATTACATCGTCATGGGCCGCGCCAAGGGGCTATCCGACCGCGGCGTCATGCTCTGGTACGCGGCGCGCAACGCGCTGCTGCCCACTGTCTCGGCCCTCGCCATCTCGCTTGGCGCCGTGCTCGGCGGCTCGCTGGTGACCGAGGTGGTGTTCAACTATCCCGGCATGGGCAACACGCTCTACCAGGCCATCCTCGCCCGCGATTACCCGGTGATCCAGGGCGCGCTACTGATCATGACCGCCGCCATGCTGGTCGCCAATTTCGTCGTCGATCTCAGCTACGTGCTGCTCGACCCACGCCTGAAGCGGGCCTGACCGATGAGCGTCCTCACCCAGCTGCTGCGCAACAGGAAGGCCCTGGTCGGGGTGACCATCCTCGCCATCGTCATCCTCGTCGCCATCTTCGCCCCGCTGCTCACCGAATACAGCCCGACCCAGCGCGTCGGCCGGCCGCATCAGCCGCCATCCACCGACCATCTGCTCGGCACCACCCGCCTCGGCTACGACGTCTTCACCCGGCTGCTTTACGGCGCCCGCATCTCGCTCGCCGTCGGCTTCGGCGCCGGCCTCTTGATCACGGTGATCGGCACCGTGCTCGGCATCATCGCCGGCTACAAGGGCGGCGTGGTCGACGAGGTCATCACCTTCCTGACCAACATGGTGCTGGTCATTCCCAACCTGCCGCTGCTGCTTGTGCTCGCCGCCTTCATTGGCCAGGCGAGCCCCTTGGTCATCGCCGTCATCCTCGGTTTCACCTCCTGGGCCTGGGGGGTGCGCGTCACCCGCTCCGAAACCCTGTCGATCCGCCAGCGCGACTTCGTCAAATCCGCCGAGATGCTCGGCGAGCCCAGCTGGCGCATCATGGCGTTCGAGATCTTCCCCAACCTGATCTCGATCGTCGGCATCAACTTCATCGGCAGCGTGCTGTTCGCCGTCATCACCGAAGCGACGCTCGAGTTCCTCGGGCTCGGCGACCCCAACACCGTCTCCTGGGGCATCATGCTCTACAACGCCCAGAACGCCTCGGCCCTCTCGGTCGGCGCCTGGTGGGACATTCTCACTCCCTGCTTCGCCTTGGCGGTGCTCGGCCTCGGCCTTGCGCTGATCAACTTCGCCATCGATGAGATCGCCAACCCGCGGCTCAGGACCGGCGGCATGCTGGCGCGCTGGACCGGGCTGATCCGCCGTGGGGAGGGCACCCTGTGAGCGCTCCCGTCCTCTCGATCCGCAACCTCACCATCGACTACATCGGCGCCACCTCCGATTTCCACGCGGTGAAGAATGTCAGCTTCGATATCGGCAAGGGCGAGTTCTTCGGCCTTGCCGGCGAGAGCGGCTGCGGCAAGAGCACCATCGCCTTTGCCATCAGCCGGCTGCACCGTCCGCCGGCGCTGATCCGGACCGGCAGCCAGATCCTGCTCGATGGGCGCGACGTGTTCACCCTCGACGATGCCGCGCTGAAGCAGTTGCGCTGGCGCGAGGTCGCCATGGTGTTCCAGAGCGCCATGAACTCGCTCAACCCGGTGCTGTCGATCGAGCGCCAATTCTACGATGTGCTGAAAACCCATACCGGCATGTCGCGCGTCGCCGCCCGGGCCCGCGCCGCCGAGCTGCTGAAGCTCGTCGATATCCCGGCCGACCGGCTCACCGCCTATCCGCACCAGCTCTCGGGCGGCATGCGGCAGCGCGTCGTCATCGCCATCTGCCTGGCGCTCAACCCAAAACTCCTGATTATGGACGAACCGACCACGGCGCTCGATGTGGTGGTGCAGCGCGAGATTCTCGAGCGCATCCACAAGCTGCGCCAGGAGCTAGGGTTCTCGGTGCTGTTCATCACCCACGACCTGGCGCTGATGGTGCAGGTCTCCGACCGCATCGGCATCATGCTCGAGGGCGAGCTGGTCGAGGTCAACGACGCCCAGGCGATCTACCGCACGCCGCAGCACGACTATACCAAAAAGCTCTGGGCCTCGATCCCGCGCCTCACCGGCAAGCCGATCGCCGAGGTCACGCCATGACCGACAGCGCTCCCATCCTCGCCCTCGACAATGTGTCGAAGGTGTTCCACCGCGGCGGCAGCACCGTGCATGCGGCGCGCGCCGTGTCGTTCGCGCTCCATCCCGGCCGCACCCTGGCGCTGGTCGGCGAATCCGGCTCGGGCAAGACCACCGCCGCCCGCCTGATCATGCGCGAGTATCGCCCCGACCAGGGTCGCCTCCTGTTCCGTGGCGAGCCGATCGAAGGCAGTGCGGTGCGCGATATGAAGGCCTATCGCAGCGCCGTGCAGATGGTGTTCCAGGATCCGTTCTCCTCGCTCAACCCGGTCCACACCATCCGCTACCACCTGGAGCGGCCGATGCGGCTGCACCAGTCGAGCCTCAAGGGCGCGGCGCGCGACGCCGCCATCGCCGAAGTGCTCACCCGGGTAAAACTCGACCCGGCGCTGATCCTGCCGAAGTACCCGCACGAGCTGAGTGGTGGCCAGCGCCAACGCATCAGCATCGCCCGGGCGCTGGCGGTGAACCCCGAGGTGATCATCGCGGACGAGCCCACCTCGATGCTCGACGTCTCGGTGCGGCTCGGCATCCTGAACCTGCTCAACGACATGAAGCGGCAGCTGAAGCTCGCCGTGCTCTACATCACCCACGACATCGCCACCGCCCGCTACGTCGCCGAGGACATCATGGTGATGTATGCCGGCCAGATCGTCGAATGGGGCGAGACCGAAAGCGTGCTCGGCAACCCGCAGCACCCCTATACCCGCCTGCTGCTCTCTGCCGTTCCCGATCCCGACCGCCGCTTCGGCGACACCCGCTTCAGTGACGAGCTCGACCGCATCGACCTGATCCGCCGCCAGTCGGCGCTGGAGCAACCCGAGGTGCAGGAGATCGGCCCCAACCACTTCATTCGGCCGATGCCGGTGTAGGCGCCATGCGCTGAACTGCCCCTCACCCCGACCCTCTCCCCAGCGGGGTGAGGGGGCGTTGTGGCACTGCCGGTGCAAAGTGCGTCCCCTACCGGCGAGGGCTCTGCCCTCGACCGGGGCCCCTCCGGGGAGAGGGTCAGGGTGAGGGGAAGTACCACCGCGCTACGTCTTCAAATCCGCCGATACCCCGTCGGCTCGCCGCCTCCGAGGCGGCTGGTCCGCTCCACCACCTCGGCCAGCGGCTCGATCGCTACCGCCATGTGGAAGGAGTTGGCGTGGATGATGTCGGTCGGGCTGGTCAGCATCGCCACGTGCCCGCGCCAGAACATCAGGTCGCCGCGCCGCAACGCCTCGACCGGCTCGCCCATCGCCGCCTGCTGGTCGCTGTCGCGCGGGAAGTCACGGCCGGCGGCATAGAGCGCCTGCTGCACCAGCCCCGAGCAGTCGAGCCCCAGGCTTTCGCGCCCGCCCCACTGGTAGGGCGTCCCGACGAACCGCTCGGCAACCGCCACATAGTCCGGCGCACGGTCGCCAACCGGCGCAAGATGCTCCGCGACAAACCAGCCGCCGGAGGTTTTCACAAACCGCCCCTCGCGCCCCTCCTCGGCCACCAGCGCGTTCAGCGAATAAAGCCCGACCGGCGCCGCCTTGATGCTGGGTGCGCTGAACCCATAGGTCCGCAACGCCCGTATTGTATGGGTCGGCGCCGCACCGGGCGCCCCCAGCGCCGCCGCCGCGACATAGCCGACATAGCCATCCCGCTGCGCCTGCCCGAAGGCCCAGCCATCGGTCTCGTCCAGCACCTCGAACAGTTCGCCGAACAGCAGCTGATCGAGCTGCTCGGCCTCTGCCGAGGGCGTACGGCGCAGCGCGGCCGAGGGAACTCGTGCCTGCCGTAGGCTGGTCTCGACATAGCGGTCCGCGGGGACAATCCCCTCGAGCGACCGCGCAGCAATTCCATCACGGGCGAGGGTCAGGCGTGGATCGAGCAAGGCGATGTCCCGGGAAAGGTGGCGACTGAGAATCGGAGGCTAGCTCGCCAATTTCCCCCTCACAACCCGAACCAGCGCGCCCGCCGCGACGCGCCGAAATGCTGCTTGTCGGTGCGGAGGCTCACCGAGGGCTCGTAATAGTTGCCGGTGGGCTGCGGGCCGGAGAAGAAATCCACCTCGACCTTGCCGATACGGCCACCGCCGAACTCGATGTAGCAGGTGCCGAAGCCATCATACTGCACTACTTCGCCAGTCTGCCGAAGCTTCGCGATCAGCGCGCTCGCCACCGCCTTGGCCGCGCCCTCGGCGAACACCCCAGCCTTGGGCGTGCCGGTCGCCGCCCCGTCGCCCACGGCATAGACATTGTCGTATTTCGTCTCCAGCGTCCGCGGATTGACCGGGATCCAGCCATTCTCGGACATGCCGCTCGCGAGCACCACCGGCGGCACCCGGTGCTTGGGAACGCCGAGGAACAGGTTAAACGGCAGTTCCTGCCCGTCATCCAGCACGGCGACATCACGCGCATTGTCGACCGAAGCGACGCGCCGGCTCGGGATGAACTCGATGTCGCGCTCGGCGAAGGCGGCGAGCAGAGCGCGCGATGTCTCGGGCGACGGCGGCACCGGGCTGCCGAGCGGCAGCACCAGCGAGATCTTGCAGTTCTGCCGCACGCCGCGCTCGACCAGGTAGTCATGCAGCATCAGCGCGCATTCGCTCGGCGCCGGTGGGCATTTGTAGGGCGCACCGCACACTCCGATGATCGCGTGGCCGCTGGTGAAGTTCGGCAGCAGCTCGCGCAGCCGCTCGGCCCCCGGGATCGAATAGAATTCTGTGGTCCCGGCGAGCCCCGGCGTCGCCTCGAAATCGTACTCCGCTCCCAGCGCCACAACGAGATGGTCCGCCTCGAACACGCCGTTGTCGGTGGTCACCCGCCGTGCTGTCGGGTCGATTGCGGTGATGGTGCGCTTGAGCAGCTTCACCCCCGGCTTGGCATAGGCGCTGTAGGGCATCCGCACCGACTCGGCTTCGGCATGGCCGAACATCACGTCGAGCTTGGAAAAGCCGAACATGAACGAGTCGGACTTGTCGATCAGCGTCACGTCGATGCTGTCGCCCAGTTGCTCGGACAATAAGGTCGTCAGTTCGAGGCCACCAAAGCCGGCGCCAAGCACCAGGATGCGGGGTTTGCTGCTCATGTCATTTCTCGGGTTCGGGTTGCGGGCGTTAGGCAGGGCAATATGGGCACAGAACTCTCGGTGCTCCTCCACCGTGAAACGGGGGGCAGGGGACCCCCGCAGGCGGTGGAGCTGCCCCTTATACTACTCTGACGCTGCCGTCGCGCCACCTACTCTCGCTCTCCGTCGACGCTGTAATTATAAAGATAAACACATCCATGTCTCTGCTGCTGCTGACACGTCCTCTCAG
>NZ_LAJE02000058.1 GCF_000970465.2 Devosia insulae DS-56 | reverse complement strand
GAGCACTGTGAGCCCGGTGCCCGCCTCATTCGCGCCCCGGCTCCCCCGCGCGGCACAGCGCCTCGAACCGTGCCGCAGCCGCCGAGAGGCGGCGTTCGCGGTGACGGAGGATCGAGAACTGCCGCGGCGGCAGGTCGATGTCGAGCACCTGCAGCTCGCCGCTTCTGACGAACGGCGCGACCACCATTTCGGAGAGGGCGGCGGCGCAGCTGCCGGAGCGGACGGCGCTGAGCACCGCCTCGTTGGTGGGCAGCATCAGCGCAACCCGCAGCGCGCCCGGATCGTGGCCGGCAGCCCGCATCGCCCCTTCGAACACCGCTCGAGTGCCTGAGCCGGGCTCGCGCATGATCCAGCTGAGCTCGCTGAGTGCGGTGCGCGCGCCCGCGGTGGTGACGACCACCAGTCGGTCGCGCACCACCGGCGTGCTGGCCAGCACCGGCTCATCGATACTGCCTTCGACCAGGCCAAGTTCCGCCCGACCGTCGACCACGGCCGCGGCGACGGCGCTGGTATTGCCGACCTCGAAGTTGATGGCGACACCCGGATACTGCCCCTGGAAGGCCAGGAGGCGCGGCGGCAGCCAGTAGTTGGCGACGGTCTGGCTGGCCCGGATATCGAGGATACCGGTCCTCAGGCTCCCCAGTTCGCTGAGCACGGATTCGGTGTTGCGCACCTGCGCCAGGGTGAGCCGCGCCTCGGCCAGCAGCACGCGCCCCTCGCGGGTGAGTTCGATCCGCCGCCCGACGCGATCGAACAGCCGCACGTCGTAATAGGCCTCGAGCGCCTTGATCGCCGCGCTTGCCGCCGAGGGCGAAAGGCCAACGGCATTGGCGCCCTGCGTCAGGTGCTCGCGTTCGGCGACGGCGATGAAAACCGCGAGCTGTTCGAGTGTCATCGTTCGATCCAACAGAATGAAACATGCACTTCTATGTCATTTTCGCGAATGATCGCAATGCCTATGCTCTCGGCAACTTGGTTTGGAGCATGCTGTGCTAGCGCGGCGGGACATTGGCGGCGTGTTGCCCGGGTTGGGACTGGCCCTTGGCGTGGCGGCTTTGGCGGTTGGCGTGGAGGCGCTCGAGCAGCGCTTGCTGGGCGCGCGCTATGTCGATGGCCTGGTCATCGCCATCCTCGCCGGCACCTTGATCCACACGCTGCTCGGCCTCCCCCACGTTTCGCTGCAGGCGTGCAGTTCGCCGCAAAGACCGTGCTGGAGGTCGCCGTCGTGCTGCTGGGTGGCACGATCAGCGCGGCGGCGCTGGCGCAATCGGGTATCGACCTCATCGCCGCAGTCGCAGCCGTGGTGCTGCTGGCGCTCGCTGCCAGTTACCTGGTGGCCCGTTGGCTCGGGCTGGATGAGCGGCTGGCGACGCTGGTCGCCTGCGGCAACTCGATCTGCGGCAACTCGGCAATCATGGCGACGGCGCCGGTGATCGAGGCGCCGGCCGAGGATGTCGCCGCCTCGATCGCCTTCACCGCGGCGCTGGGCATCGTCGTGGTGCTGCTGCTGCCGCTGGCCTTCGGCGCGCTCGGGCTGACGCAATGGCAGTATGGCGTGGTGGCCGGCCTCAGCGTCTACGCCGTGCCGCAGGTGCTGGCGGCGACCGGGCCGGTGGGGGCGATGAGCACGCAGGTCGGGACGCTGGTAAAACTCATGCGCGTGCTGATGCTGGGGCCGGTGGTGCTGTTCGTCGGGCTGCGCCACGGGCGGAAGGCCGCGGTGCGGCCGTCGCTGTCGCTGCTGCTGCCCTGGTTCATCACCGGCTTCCTGCTGATGCTGGCGGCCCGCTCGCTCGGGCTCTTGCCGGAGGCGACGCTGCAGCCGCTGCAGGCGGCCTCGTCACAGCTGACGCTCGTCTCGATGGCGGCACTGGGGCTGTCGGTCGATCTGCGGACGGTACTGTCGTCGGGCGGCCGGGTGCTGCTTGCCGGCTTCATCTCTATCCTGGTGCTTGTCGGGCTCGCGGTGGTGACCGCCTTCCTCCTCGGACGGAGCTGATCAGGGCGCCGGCGCTTCGGCGGGCCGCGCCGACGGTTCTGGCCGGGCGATGCGGCCCATCAGTATTTTGAGTTCGAGCAGCTCTTCGCTCTGCCGGCTGTCGTCGGCGAGGGTACGCAGCCACAGGCTGTCCGGCTGGCTTTGGCGTATCGGCACCAGCCAGCGGCGGCGCCGGCGGATTGCGATGCGGTTGATGCCGTTTCGCTCGGCCTCGATGGCGAGCATCAGGTCGTCCATGTCGCCATGTGGCCAGCGACGTGGATCGATGCTCAACAGCTCCGATGGGAATGCCAGGGTGCCGCAGCCGAGTTCGTCGACGATACGGTCGATAAGCAGCCGCTTGGCGAACGGGCGAGTCTTGCGATCGCGGGCGTAGCTCGTCCCGGCGCCGGGATAGTCGCTGCCATGGACACCGACAAAGGCGCCGCCGCCATAGCGGCAGATGGCGGCGGTCAGCCGCGCCACGTAATCGGGCGGATAGAGGATGTCGTCGTCGAAGCAGAAGTAGAGGCAGGGCCCTTTCTGCTGCAGCAGGCCGTAGAATTTGCCCGAGGCGCGGAACGCCGTATCGGCCGGCGCCAGCACCGGCACGATGCGGGAGTGGCGGGCTACGGCTGGGATGGCATCGTAGCCGTGCAGGAACAGGTGCAGCCGCTCCACCTGTGGCACGATGCGGGTCAGCACCTGTTCGAGGTCGTCGGCGCGGCTGGGGATGCTCGCCATGCCGCCGATGCGGGGCAGGGTGCCGAGGCGCAGCTTCTGGCGTCGACCGGAGCGGGCGGACGCGGCGAGGCGCATCGTTATTGCGGCAAGAGTGGGGTTCATGTACGGGCAGGAGTTGTGGACAGTTGGTGTCGACCCGGCACCCGAAACCGTCTCCCTACGGAGGTCTCTATGGTCCCGGCTGCCGGGGCCGACAACAATATCTACCTTCCCCGCATTACGACGACATTGCGTTCTCGCTCGGGGCGAGGGTCGCCGCTGCGCCTGGTGGCAGGCTGGTGAACCTGTTCACCCGCAGCGGTTATGTCGCCGGCACGCCGACCGACCATTGGCCCGACGCGGCGACGATCGACCGGGTGATGGTGCTGCGTCGCGAGGAAGACACCGCGTTTTCAGAGCGCTACCAGCTGCAGCGTCTCGATCTCGGCCTCGAGGAGCCACCAGTGCGGCGGCGGTCGCCATGGGATCTTGGCGGCCTCGCCGACGACATCGCACAGGTCCGTACGCCGCTGACCGGGCTGCTCCGGTCGCTGCCTTCCGGCGCGCGCATCTTCTGCCCGGCCGGGATCGGCGGCCACGTCAACCATCTGGCGGTGCGGGCGGTGGTCGTCGAGCTGCTGCCCGAGCTTGGTGAGCACTCGGTGCTGTTCTACGAGGACTTGCCTTATGCCGCCTCGCGCCGGGTGCGCCGCCGCGGCATCGCCGACCTCCACGCCGCACTGCGGGGGATGCGGCTGAGCCGGCAGGCCTGGGCCTCGAGCATGAACAAGCTCGAAGCGGTCAATTGCTACCCTTCACAGCTGCCAAAGCCATCAACGCTCCGACGCTTTTCGCCCCGAACCATCTGGCCGATCGGCCCGCATGAGGCGGTCTGGCGGTCGTTCACAGCTTCGTGATCGGAACTTTATCCCGGCCGTGCCGTTGGCCGAAGGCGAGATTGTGGCAGCGCGGCTGCTCGCAGACTCCTGACGCATAAAGCAAGTCAGCATCGCTGCCATTTCAGGGCCGTACTTCGCCGCAAACATGAACGGCAGATGAACGATGCCTTTATTCAAGATTCAGCCAAAGTTCCTATTTATCCGGCCAACCAACCGAACCGACCCGAAATTTTCCGGAGACGCATGACCATGCACCTCGCGACCAAACTTGCCGCCGCCGTGTTCGCCACCCTCTGCGCCGCGGCCCCCGTCTACGCCATCGCCGCCGATCCGACCGGCACCTGGCAGGCCGATGACGGCAAGAGCCGTTACAAGATCACCGAATGCGGCAGCGGCGCCCTCTGCGCGCGCCTGATCTGGCTGCGCGACAAGGATGATGTGAACCGGCAATACCTGAACCAGGTTATCGTCCAGGGCACTCAGTCCTCCGACAACAAATGGACCGGCACGGTCAAGAACGCCGGCGACGTCTATTCCGGTACGATGGTCATGACCGGCAGTGACAGCCTGAAGGTCAATGGCTGCCAGGGCGTCTTCTGCCAGACCGTCAGACTCAGCCGCGTTTGAGGCGCTGCTTGAAATAGGCAGCCTCCAAGAACTGCCGGACTTGAAACCCGCGCCTCCGCCGGCGCGGGTTTTTTGTTGCCTACGCTTCGGCAATCATGGCGATCGAGATCTTGAGGCCAGGCACCCGAACCGGAAGCTTGGCGCCCTGCCGCGCCGGCGGATCAGCCGGAAACCACTTCAGCCACTCCTCATTCATCCCGGCGAAGTCATCTTCCTCGGCGAGGATGACGGTCGCGCTCACCGCCCTCTCGAGGCTCGTGCCCGCTGCCACGAGGATGGCGCTGATGTTGCGCAGCGCCTGGGCGGTCTGTTCCCCGATGGTCTCGCCCACGATCTTGCCGGTCTCAGGCGAATAGGGGGCGGTGCCGGAAACGAACACCAGCCCGGCGCTCTTTACCGCATGGCTGAAATAGGGGGATGGCTTGGGCAGGCTGGGCGAGGAAACTATGGTTCGCGACATGGGTTCAACTCCAGCCTTGATGGTGGAGGCGTAGGGGTCGAGCGGTGAACAGTCGCTGAATGGTTGCCGGAAATCAGGGGCAACTGACTTATTGAGGATGCTGCAACGGCGTTCGGGGCAGGGGGCCGCGCGTGTGGCCTTGCCGGCAAGCGGTTCCGGCAGTTAGCGTTCCCGCATGTGCCACGCGTATTCCATCACCACCAATGTCGAAGCCATCCGCCAGATGGTGCAGACGATTTTCGGTTTCGAGGTCGGGGCCAATATCGGCAACTTGCCGCCGCAGACCGGGGTTTATCCCGATATGCTGGCGCCGATCATCCGCAACCAGCCGGGCCTTCGTGAACTGATCAAGCTGCGCTGGGGCATGCCGAGCTCGTCGCAGGCGCTCTATCAGGCTGCACAGGCTCGTGCCGACAAGATCGCCAAGAAGCAGGGACGGGCCCTTACTGCCGAAGAGCTTGCCGAACTGGTGCGCATGGAACCGGACCGCGGTACTCACAATGTGCGCAACACCAAAAGCCAGCACTGGAAGCGGTGGCTGGCGCCCGAGTTTCGCTGCATCGTGCCGTTCACCAGCTTTGCCGAGATCAGCAACGAGGTCGGCCCCGACGGCCGGAAGCTGGGCAACGCCTGGTTCGCCTTCGATGATGGCCGGCCGCTGGCGTTCTTCGCCGGCATATTTGCGCCTCAATGGACCAGCGTGCGGAAAACCTCGGAGGGCATGGTCACCACCGACCTTTTCGCTTTCCTCACCACCGAGCCGAACGACGTCATCGCGAAGACCAATCCCGATTCCATGCCGGTGATCCTCAGGACACCGGCTGAGATCGCAACCTGGATGACGGCCCCGTGGGAGGAGGCGCAGAAGCTGCAGCGCGCGCTGCCCAACGGTGTGTTGCAGATGGTCTCGATCGGCAACAAGGAAGATCCGCCGCCAGAGGAGGAGGACGGGCCGCCCGAGCTGCCACCCGCCCAGCCCTCGCTGTTCTAGCCGGTAGACGCTCAGCCGAACTCGTAGGGGTTGCGCGCCCGTCGGCTCGCCTTGGCCTTCTTCGCCTTCTCGATGGCCGCCCGCACCCGCTCCTGCTCGCGAAAGGCGTGGGAGCCTTCAATGTTGCGGTTATTAGCGCGCAGCTCGAGAGCATGCTGGGTTGCTTCTTCGACGGTCGTGCCGGCGACACTCATGCTGTGGGCCCCACCGGGGGCGCCGTACGACTCTTTTGACATCGGGAGCTCCAATTGCTTGAGGAGTCCCGGACGCTATGCCCCGGTCTGAAGCCCGTGCAAGCCACGAGGGGTGGTAGGGCAGGCGCCCCCGCCGCACAACCGGGCGCAAGGGTATGGAGCAGCCCCACGATGGGCCGCCCCGATCGCTTGCGACCGGGGCTTCGAGCATCGCGAGCCTAGAGCTTGCCGCGGATACCCGCTGTGACGCCGAGGCTGTAGCTGTCGCCAAGCTGGTTGAGGCTGGTGCCGAAGTTGGCTTCGCCATAGAGCGACAGCGCGTCGCCGGCCCAGTTCACCGAGCCGCCCAGCCGGACGCTGCCCCACAGCGGATTTGTCTCGTTCACTAGCGTATCGGCGCCGACGCTGGTCGCCGTACCATCGAGGAACTCATAGCTGAGGTTGGCGATGCCGTAGGCATGGGTCTTTCCGGTTTCGCCGGCCGTATCCTGCCATTCGCTCTCGTAATCGGCCGAAAGGCCCAGGCGCCCAAGCAGGCTGTCGCCGCTCTGTAGTGCGACGGTCGAGCCATACGAGTCGAACGCATCGAAATCGACCGACGAGTAGGCCAGTTGCGCCTGCGGGGTCACCGACCAGCCGTCGCCGAGTGCTACCTGCTGGCCGGATTCGAGGCTGAGGGCGTAGCCGAACCCGGCATTGCCCGACACCAGCGGCCCCGCGAGCAGATCGGCGCTGAGCGTACTGTCGAACCAGTTCAGCTTGCCCTGTGCGTCGAGATACAAGCCCTCGTTCCCATACCAGGTGAGCGTGCCGCCGAGGCCGAAGGCAGTCCCTTCGATGCCGCCGTTGCCAACCGTGGAGGTGATGGCAGCGGAGATCGTGCCGAGCTGCAGGTTGACACCACCGACCAGGGTGCCGGCTTCGCTCTCAGCAAGCACGCCGTCAGCGCCGGCCTGCAGCCGCCAGGTATCGACCTCGTAGCTGGCGCTTGTGGTCGAGTTGGCGGGTGCGAGCGAGGTGCGGCGGGCATCGATGCGGCCCCAGATGCCGTTGCCCTCGGCGCCGCCCGACCACGAGCGGTTGCCGACGCGCTGCTGCAGGGTCTCGGTGGTGTTGAAAGCCTGCAAGGCAGAGGCGGCGTAGGTTTCGATCACCGGCGCGGCCGGCTGGAATACCGGCGTGTCATCGGGGTTGACGATGCTGCGCAGGTACCAGTCGCCATCGGCACTACCCTGCTGCAGACTGTAGAGATAAGCGCCGCCGATCACCGCCTGCTGGCCTTCATACGCCGTGTCGCCGAGCAGGCTGAAAATGCCATCCGAAGTGCCACCGACATCGATGATCTTGATGCCGTTAGTGGTCTGGCCGCCGGCGCCGCCGAGATTGGTCACCCTGACGTTGGTGGTGCCGACGCTGTTGCCGGTGATGACGAGACGATCGGTAGCGGAGGTGTCGTCGCCTAGCACGGTCTCGATCTGCAGCAGCCCGCCGCCGCCGACGTAGTCGCCAGCGATGGTGAGGTCGGGGTCGTCGATGCCGTTTCTGCCGATGCCGTTGCTGCCGGGGGCGATGGTGCCGCCGGCGGCGAGGCTGGTGGCGCCAACCTTTCCAATGCCAGCGAGGGTACCGCCAAGGACGCTCACCGTGCCGCCGAGTTCCTTGTTGACCTCGAGCATGCCGCCGCTGATCGTGGTGAGCCCGGTGAACCCAAGCTGGTCGGCACCAAAGATGGTGCGCCCTGCCACCTGGTTGATCGCGCCGCTGCCGTTGATCGGGATGTCGAAGACGTAGCCCGTCTCGGTGTGGTTGAAATTGATCTCGGCGCTGGCGGCGAGGGTGATGGCCGATGCCTGAAGCGTGCCTGCCGCTGCCGCGGCCTCGCCGACGGCGCCGCCGATGTTAAGCGTGGCATCACTTGCGGGCAGCGCGCCCCCGAGGGCCAGAGCGGAGCCGCCCCCATTCACCCTCACCAGGCCGTCATTGGCGATAGTCAGCACGCCGACGCCTCTGGTGGCGAGAGTGAAGGTGGAAATCGCGTTGAGTGCCGAGCCGCCGCCCGACACAAGCATGTTGAAATCGGGGGATACCGTGCCGCCCGCGGCAGTTGAGACGCTGATCGTGGTGGCCTCGACCACCCCGCCGGCAAGCACGGAAAGCGAGCCGCGCTGGAGCGCCAATGTCGTTGCCTGCAGCCGTGAGCCTGCTCCAGACACCTCGCCATCCAACCAGCCCGCCGCGATGTTGGTAGTTTGGGCGCCGAAGGTTGCGGTACCACTGACATCGAAGAGTCCGCCGTTCGTCACCCTGACGGTGTGGTTGCCACTCAACTGGAAGAAGCCGGCGACATCGATGGTGGATCCTGCGCCAGTTACGTTGACTGCTGTGGTGCCCGCCAACCTGATACCCGAAGAGTTCCCCTGAAGAAGCCCGCCGGCCTCAACATTGAGTGTCGCCTGTCCGGAGCCCGTCGCTCCCAGGTCCATGCTCTGAGTGCCCGTTGCCACCAGGCTCGTTCCATTTCCCGTAATGGTCAGCGTTGCAGTTTCGTTAGCATTGCGCGCCACGGTAAGCTGCGGCACCGTGCCGCCCGAGACTCCAAATGTGAGACTGGTGCCGCCGTTGAGCACGGTGGTTCCGCCCTGCAGGGCGATCCGGTTGAGGCCCGTACCGGTCACGCCGTTGATGACCAACTCGCCGCTTCCCTGTTTGACCAGACTCGCTGCGAGTGACGGCCCGACACCCACGACTTTTCCGGTTAGCGTCAGCCGTGCATCGGCAGCAACGTCGAAGGCATTGCCCGTCGCCAGCGTCAGCGTGTTGGTGTCAGTGACGACTGTGATCTGTTTGCCTACGATGGTCGGCATCGCGCTGGAGATCGTGAAACTGCCCATTAATGTAATTGTTGAAGCCGCATCCGGACTTCCCTGCGCAGCCGTGATGGCCGCAATCAGTTCGGTCTCGTTCGCCACCCCATAAGCGGCGGCGCCGGCCGGTGTCGCCAGCCCCGCGCTCGCCATGGCGAGCAGCGAAACACTCGCCAGCAGCAACCGGTTGGTGCGGTGTTGGCGCCGCGCCAGGAAAAGCGGCGCAGCATCACTCACGGGGCCCGTGGCCCCGGCATTCAAACTCTGGTTCTTCATCTCGACGCTCTTTAGTTGGCGAGTGGCCTCGCCGGTGGTCCGCCCGTCTGCATCGCCAAGCTCAGGCGAGATTATTCGTTCAATCAAGACAATGGTTTACTCGAAACACCAGGAACGTTAGCTCATGTCGTTCACCTTGAAAATGACACCTTTGTTCACAATTTTGCCGACTTTCGGCTAAGCTTGTCGAAGCCTTCGCGTGCGACATCCAGGCGCGCCGCAGCCAGCGCGGCGTCGGCCTGGGCGAATCGTACCGTTCGACCCGCGAGTGCCTCCACCGCCGCCTCCCTGAGGGCGGGGTGCAGGTCGATGACGCGACCGACGAAGGCGATGGGCCGCTCGCCGGCCCGCCCGATCAGCGCCAGCGCCAACTGCGCCAGCTCGCCACCGGCGGCGCGAAGGATTTCTACAGCGGCCGGATCACCCAGGGTCGCGGCGCGGGCGACGGCCACCGAGAGCGTGCCGATGCGGCCGCGGTCGCCGCCATAGACAAAATGCCGTACGTCCTCCCAGTCGCGGCCGCCGATGGCAGCGAGCAGCTCGCTGGCCAGCACCGGGTGGTCGACGAACGATCCGCACCGGTCGAAGCCGCGGAAGACTTGGTCGAGGGCGGTGAGGGCAATCCATGAGCCCGAGCCGGCATCATCGATCAGGATGCCGCGCCCGCCGACGCGAACCGGCGATCCGCCGGCAGCAACGTGTAACCCGAACGATCCGGTACCGGCGGAAACGAGATGCCCCTCGCCTGGTGCAAACTGGTCGAGATAGGCCAACGTCATGTAATCGAACGGGATGACATCGGCCAGCGCAAGCCCGAAGGCGCCTGCCAGGATGCCGCTGACCTCGGCGGCAACGGAGGGACCAAAACCGGTAAGACCTGCAACGACCCGTCCAACCGACAGAGCCCTGTCCGCCGCCTCTCGTGCAACGGCAGCAGCGACTCCTGCCAGCCGGTCGTGCTCGGTCGGCTCGAACATCCGGCCCGATGCACCACCGACCTCGCCGCGAGCGACCACGGCGCCCGAGGCATCGCAGGCGACCCAGCGGCTGGCGGTGCCGCCGATATCAAACCCCAGCTGGACCGAGAGGCTCATCGATGAACGCTCCCGTCTGGCATCGGTCTAGCCCTTGACGGCGCCGGCCGACAGCCCGGCCACCAGGTAACGCTGCACCACCAGGAAGAAGGCCAGTGCGGGCAGGGCGAAGATCACTGCCGCAGCCATCATCTGACTCCAGTCGAGCGTGTACTCGCCGCGGAACGAGGTGAGGCCTACCGACAGCACCCACTGGTCCTGCGAGGCGATCAGCGTGCGGGCGAGGAAGAACTCGTCCCAGCCCGAGATGAACGACATCGCGACCACCACGACGAGGCCGGGCAGTGATAGCGGCAGGATCACCCGATAGAAGGCGCCCAACTGCGAGCAGCCGTCGATCATCGCCTGCTGCTCGATTTCGACCGGAATCTGATCGAAGAAGCCTTTCAGCAGCCAGATGGCAAGCGGCAGGATGAAGGCGGTGTCGGCGATCGCCAGACCGACAAGGCTGTTGTAGAGCCCGATCTGCTGGAAGATCACGAACAGCGGCACGACGATCAGCGCCGCGGGTAGAAGCTGCGAGAACAGGATGATGACGGTGAACACCGAAGTTGTCGTGGTCTTGAAGCGTGACAGCGCATAGGCCGCGTTGATGGCGATGATGGTCGAGAACAGCGAGGTGCTGCCCGCCACGATCAGCGTGTTCAAGAGCCAACGGCCGATGTCGCGCTCTTCGAAGATGGTCCAATAGGACTCGAGGCTGAATCCGCTCGGGATCAGGTGCGGCGGCCAGGTGAAGATGCTGTCGGTCTCGACCGAGGAGACGAACATCCAGTAGTAGGGGAAGAACACGATGGCTGCGCAGACCAGGGTCAGCACAAACCAGAACCCGTTGAGGATCGACTTCTTGCGCGCCGGGGTCATTTGGCCTGGTTGCTCCGCATGATGCTCCAGAAATAGACGAGACTGAAGGCCAGCAGGATCAGCAGCAGCACGGTGCCGACGGCGGCGGCGTAGCCGACGCGCTGATACTCGAAGGCGGTATTGTAGGTGAGAACGGACAGCGTCTCGGTCGAACGGGCGGGGCCGCCGCGGGTCATCGCATAGATCATGGTGACGCGCCGGAACGAGTTGAGGATCAGCAGCAGGATCAGGATGACGTTCACTGACCTGAGGCCGGGAAGCGTCACGTGCACAAAGCGCGTCCACGCCCCGGCGCCATCCATCCTGGCGGCTTCGTATTGCTCCTCGGGAATGGTCTGCAGGCCGGCGAGGAGGATCAGCATGGCCAGCGGGAACTGCTGCCAGGCGGTCAGCACGACGAGCGCGGGCAGGGCGAGGTGCGATTGCGACAGCCAGGCCTGCGGCTGCTCGATGACCCCGATCATTACCAGCAGGTAGTTGCCCACGCCGAACTGCGGGTCGAGCATCCAGGCAAAGATCAGGACCGCGACAACCTCCGGGATCGCCCAGGGCAGGATGAAGATCGTTCGGATGAAGCCGCGGCCCTTGAAGTCACGGTTGAGCAGCAGCGCGAAGCCAAGGCCCAGGGCATAGGTGCAGATGACCGAAGCGGCGCCGTAGATTGCCGTCACCCTGAGCGAGTTCCAGAAATATTCGTCCTGGAACAGGGCGTTGAAATTGGCGAGGCCAATGAACTTGCCGGCGGAATAGTTGAGGATCCGCGTGTTGAAGAAGCTCAGGGCGACGCCCTGCACGATCGGCCAGATCAGGATCACGGCCAGCAGGATCGCCACCGGCCCAAGCAGCCAGATAGGTAGCCAGTTGATGCGTTGCGTCATGGGTCTCGGCATTGGCGTACTTCACATTGGCTCGAGGGACGTTTCGGGGCGGCCTGCGCCACCCCGAAAGGCGGGGGTGGGAAGTTGCTAGAGTGTCGCTTTCCAGTTCTCCAGCTTGCCCTGCAGGCCGTTCAGCCCGTCCTCGACCGAGGTCTTGCCCGAATAGATTTCCGACAGGGCGTCGACCACCATCTGGCGGAACTCGGCGGCCTGGATCAGGTAGCCCGGAGGGGCGTAGCCAATGCCGCCCGGATACTGGGCCGCGATGTCGGCCATCTTGCCGACCCAGGCGTTCTTGGCGAGAAATTCCGGGCTCGCCTGCACCTTGGTGCCGGGGATCTGCAACAGGCCCTCGAGCCAGTTCCGCTGCGCGTCTTCGCTGAGATATGCGGTCAGCAGCTTGCACGCCGCTTCGGGGTTGGGCGACTTGGCCGGGATCACGTAGAAAGCGCCGCCGGTGATGGCTGCGTGGGTCGGGGTGGGCACGATCTCGAAGTCGATATCGGCCATCATCTCGGGCTTCTGGCTCGCGACCTGGGTCATCAGCCATGGGCCCTCGAACATGATGGCGACCTTGTCGTCGAGGAACAGGTCACGTGCCTGGATCACCCCCAGCCCGACAGGCGCCAGCCCCTCATCCATGAACCGCTTGATCCAGCCGATCGCCTCGATGTTCTTGGGGGCGTTGGCTGTGATCGTGCCATCCGGTTGCGACCAGTCCGAGCCGAAGCCAAGCACCCACTGCATCGAGTTGATGTAGACGTGCAACGGCGCCGCCATGTCATTGCCGAAGGCATAACCATAGGCGCCGGTCTTTTCCTTCACCGCCTTGGCGGCGGCATAGAGCTCTTCCACGGTTTTCGGCATCTCGGTGATGCCGGCGTCAGCGAGCAGCTTCTTGTTCACCACCACCGACCAGGGGCTCATGGTCAGCGGCACGCCATAGGTCTTGCCATCGACCTGGGCAAAGCTCACCGAGGGCAGCAGGCGGTCACCGAAGCCGCCGTCGGCGATGCACTGGTCGAGTGGCGCGAGCGTACCGGCGTCGATCAGCGGCGGGAGCATGGAGGTGAAGGCGGTCATCAGGTCCGGAACCGCGCCGCCGGCGATCTGAGTGGTGACGACCTTCTCGAAGTCGGCAGACGGGATCTGGGTCGGGGTGACCTTGATGCCTTCGGCGGCCTCGAACTGGGCGGTATTGGTTTTGAACCAGACGCCCACGTTGCCCTCTTCCCACATCCAGCTGGGCACGCTGAGGGTCTGCGCCTCGGCGGCGCCTATGCACAGGCTCAACGTCACGGTTGCGGCCGCGGATAACAGAATGCGCTTCATTTTCTAGTCTCCCTTGCTTGTAGTGGTCGGGGCCCCGGCCCCGCATCGATGCCCGCGTCCAAAGCGACGCGGAGAATCCCCCCGGCATCCGCCAGTCGTGTTTTGGCCTGAGGGGTGTCGAGGCCCGACAACTGGACGAATATCGCGAGCTTGGTGTCATGCCCGGCATCAACCAGGGCCTCGCCGGCCTCGGCGATCGAGCACCCGGTGGCCTGCGCCACGATGCGCACGGCACGAGCCCGCAGCTTCTCGTTGCTGGCTCTGAGGTCGACCATGAGGTTGCCGAAGGCCTTGCTCATCTGCACCATGCTGGCGGTGGTCAGCATGTTGAGGATCAGCTTCTGCGCCGTACCCGATTTCAGCCGCGTCGAACCGGCAAGAACTTCCGGCCCGACCTCGGGGGCGATCGAGATATCGGCCTCGTGCGTGATCGGCGAGCCGGGGTTGCAGGTGACTGCGATGGCCGTCGCCCCGATGCTGCGCGCATAGCGCAGGGCCGACGCGGCATAGGGTGTGCGGCCCGAAGCGGCGAGCCCCACCAGCACGTCCTTGCCGCTGAGCGTGATGCGCTGCAAGTCGGCCACGGCTGCGGCTTCGTCGTCTTCGGCCCCTTCGACGGCATGGCGCAGGGCACGGTCCCCGCCGGCGATCAGCCCCACCACCATCGATGCGTCGACGCCGAAGGTGGGTGGGCATTCGGATGCATCCAGCACGCCAAGCCGGCCGCTGGTGCCGGCGCCGGCGTAGACCAGCCTGCCACCCTCGCCAAAGGCGGTAACGATGCGCTCGACCGCCACTGCGACCTCGGGCAGGACCTTGGCGACCGCAACCGCAACGGTGCGGTCCTCGTCGTTCATCGCCTGCACCAGCTCGATGGCGCTCATGCGGTCGAGACGGCCGGTGCGGGGGTTGCGCGCCTCCGACACCAGGCCATCCAGCTCGGACAGCAGACTCGGTTCCACCTTGCTTTCCTCCCCCGGGCGCCGTTCTAGACCGACAACTGCACCGGCTGGCCGAGGCGAGCCGCCTCGATCAGGGCACTGATGATCCTGGTGTTGGCGAGGCCATCCTCGCCGGTCGCCAGCACAGGCTTGTCGTGCAGCACCGCCTCGACGAAATGCACCACGGCGTCGAGCACGAAGCCGGTCAGATGCGGCCCGAACGGGGGTACCAGCATGTCCGGGAAGGAGCCCTTTTCGCTGGTATAGAGTTCCATGGTGCGGTTATGCGACCCGTCGATATTGATGGCGCCCTTGCTGCCCAGGAACTCGAGCTTGAGGTCTTTTACCGTGTTGTAGGTACGCGGCAGGATCCAGGCGTGTTCGAACACGGCGACCGTGCCCTTTGCATACTCCACAGTGGCGACATGGAAGTCAGGAGCATCGACGCCCAAGTCCTTGAGTACCCCGTCGCGCGAGACGACATAGGCGCGCACCGGCTTGTCATCGAGAATCCAGCCGACTACGTCGATCATGTGGCTGCCCAGGAACCACAGGGCCGACGAATTGCTCGACCACTTCAGCATGTCCTGCGGAACGGCGACGGTGTTGCTCAAACGCGCGTAGACGTAGGACGGCTTGCCGATATCGCCGCGCGCCAGGGCATCGCGTGCCGCCACCATCGGGGGGTTGGCCCGGTTGTGGAAATCGACCATCAGCTTGACGCCGGCCTTGCGGGCCGCAGCGATCATCGCCTCGGCGTCCTCGATGGTCGTGGCCAGCGGCTTTTCGACCAGAATGTGCTTGCCGGCTTCGACCGCGGCGAGGGTGGCGGTGCGGTGGGCGTGATCGGGCGTGGCGATCGAGACGGCCACCACGTCGGGATCGGCGAGCACCTCGTTGATATCGGTGGTGTACTTGCCGGCGCCATAGGTCTCAGCGATGCGCTTGGCGCGAGCCTCGTCGAGGTCGCAGACATACTTGAAGTCCACCAGCGGATGGCGGCTGTACGCCTGAGCGTGCCTCTCTCCAAACAACCCGGCACCAACCAGCGCAAAACCGTTCTTCATGCTTTCCTCGTTTCGACATTCAGCGGCGCTTTTGGGTCGCCGGGGACTTCACTTCCAGAATTCAATATGATACCGGTACTATATTGCGGTATCAGGCGCGGGGCGGGCAGTTGCGGCAGAAAGTATCGATCTCCGGACGCCGGTTGTGTCGCTCCATTTCGCGCGGGATGGCGCGATTGGCCTGCGCCTGCGGGATTCCTCAGGAAACTTCATGCGCCCCACCCAGCGTTGCGTATTCCGTGCTATCCGCGGGGGAACTGGTGACCTCGTATTTGGTCATTCCTCCCTCGCGGTCTGATTGTGGTATGATACATGTCTTACAAAACTCGTCAATAGAGCGTCATGGATAAGACCGGTACTCTTGTTGGTCTGCTATTGGAGCGGATCGAAAGCGGCGAATACCCCGCCGGCGAAGCTGTGCCCTCCGAGCGACAGCTCGGTGAAGAACTCGGCCTGTCGCGCACGACGATCCGCCGCGCCATCGACGACCTGGTGCAGCGGGGGCGGTTGCAGCGTCAGCCGGGGCGCGGGACTTACGTTACCGGCGGCAGCGCGCTCGCCGAGGTGGTAACCGGCGCGCAGCGCATCGTTTCGGTGATCATTCCGACATTCTCGAACCCGTATTACGGCGAGATGGTCAACGGCATCGAGAAGGAAGCCCGGCGCTACAATCTGCGCGTCATGGTGGGCCAGTCAGAGTACTCGACCGCCAGCGAGAGCTCGCAGGTCGGCCAATCTGCCGCCGACCCGACGGTGTGCGGCGCGCTGGTCGTGCCCAACTCGGTCGAGCAGTCTTCGAGCGGCGTGCAACAGTTCATCGCTGCGGGCAAACCGCTGGTCTATATCGGCCGCTGGCCCAGGGGAGTGAACTGCGACGGAGTCTGTGTTGACTACCGTATCGCCGCCCACCAGGCCGTCGAGCACCTGATCGGGCTGGGTCACCAGCGGATCGCATATGTGGAGGGCCTGCCGCACCTGCCGGGGTTCTCACCGTACGACGGCTACGCTGACGTATTGCGAGAGCGTAAGCTTGCTATCAAGCCGGAGCTGGTGCGGTCTTACGATCTGCCATCGGAGGCGGCGGGCCAGCATTCCGTAGCGGATCTGGTCTCGAGTGGAGCTGAGTTCACGGCGATCTTTGCCCGCAACGACGTGACCGCGATGGGAGTGATTCAGGGCCTCCGCCAAGCGGGACTGCGCGTCCCCCAGGACGTTTCGGTCGTTTCGATCGCCAATAGCCTGTGGTCGCGTTCGCTTGACCCACCGCTGACCAGTGTGAATCCACATCCGGGTGCTGTCGGACAGCTTGCCATGCGCATGCTGTGCGATCGGCTGGAAGGCACCTATACCGGCCCGGCGATCCGTACGACGGTAACGCCCGATCTGATCGTTCGGGCCTCGACAGCTGAACCGTCATAGTTGGCTGGCGAAGCAGGGTAGCACATCGACATGGCCGGTATCAGTATCGTCCCGTTCACCGATCTCACCCTGGCGCAGCGCGAAACCGCCGCCGAAATCCTGGTTGCGGCGCTGGCGCATGTGCCGGCTGCCTGGAAGACTACCGAGGAGGCGCGTGGCGAGATCGCAAAGCTGACGGGAGACCCGGAATGGGCTGGCCTTGCGGCGGTGGAGGGCGATGCGGTTTGCGGCTGGGTGGGCGCCATCGCGAGCTATTCGCACGCCTCTGAGCTGCACCCGCTGGTCGTCGCGCCTGATCGGCAGGGGCAGGGGATCGGCAGCCGACTGGTGGCCGCCATCGAAGACCAGGTCCGCGCCGGCGGGGCGCTGACACTGTATCTCGGCAGCGACGACGATTTCGGCGGCACCACGGCGTTTGGCGCCGATCTCTACGCCGATACGCCTGCCGTGCTGCGCCAGCTGGCCGCCACACCGGGCGGCAAGCACCCGCTCGAGTTCTACCGAAAATGCGGGTTTGGCGTCATCGGCTTCATCCCCGACGCCAACGGGGATGGCAAGCCGGACATCTGGCTGGGCAAGCGCCTGTAAGGAAGGCGGCCGGGGATGCCGGCCGCCCGATCAGTCAGTGGTGATGCTCGGGCATGGCCTCGAGCGCGTCCTTGGTCCACGTCGTCACGGCGTGCACGTCGCCACTCTCGTCGCGCATGAACTCGAGCTGGCTGGCGGACACCGCCACCGGCTTCGCGCCGATGCCGAGGAAACCGCCGACATCGATGATGATCTCGCTGCCGAGGCCGGCGCCGTGGACATGCGAGACAGTACCGACCTTCTCGTCATCGGCGCCGTAAACGGTGGCGCCTTCGAGCACCGCCGGGGTGAGCTCGGTATTGCCGAGGCGGGTGTGGGTGGAATGGTCCATCGGAGGTCTCCTCTGAGGTTGGTCGAGTGAACCAAACCCGCCGGGCGGCCGACCGTTCCCAAGTTGCCTGCGATACGTCGCCGGCGGCCGCTCATGAAACTCGAAATCTCCAGCGAATGGGGGTGACGCTGAGGCCCTGCAAGTTGCCCCCACTCGGTGTCATCCCGCGAAAGCGGGGAACTCCGTTTGCGATCGTGCGGCGGGCACAAAAACAGAGGTTCCCGCTTTCGCGGGAATGACCCGGTGGGTGGTGCACGAACCTGACCTACCGCCCCCTCCACCAGCCGGGGGAGGGGGCGGACTGGTTACTCCGCCGCCTGCGGTACGGCGCTGGGGACGCGACTGGTCGCCGACCTCGGCCCAACCGCGGCGATCAGCGTCGTGACCACGGCCAGCGCCGCAACGAACGCGCCGCCGGCAATGTAGGGCTCCCAGCTGAAGCCCGGCGCCGCCGTGAAGATGGCGGAGACCGCTGCGAGGACGATACCGCCGCCAATCTGGAACGAGGCGAACAGCAGCCCCGAGGCGAGACCCGACTTGTCGTCTTCGACGTCGGCAAGGGCCGCGACCTGCACCGAGGGGTAGGTGGCGGCATAGCCGAGGCCGAGGAAGAGCTGGGTGATGATGACCAGAGCTACGGGATCGAACCGGCCGATCGCCAGTACCCAGAACACGTAGCCGATGGCCTGCAGCAAGACGCCGATGGCCATCACCTTGGTCGTGCCGTTGCGCTGCGCCACGCCGGCGAGACGCGGGGCGAGGAACATCACGCAGGCACCGCCGAGCGCGAAGCTGAAGCCGGTGGCGAAGGCCGACCAGCCATAGACGTGCTGGTAGTAGAGCGTCGCGAGGAACTGGAAGCCGACATAGACGCCCTGGAACAGCGCGGCGACGACGTTGGCATGGCTCAGCTTCTTCCGACGGAAGATCGACAGCGGCACCATCGGATCGTGATGGCGGGACTCGACGACGAGGAAGATGACGATCAGCGCGATGGACGCGGCGAGCGGCCCCCAGGTGAGCGGGGCGGCAAAGCCGGCGGCCGAGGCGTTGGTGACGCCGAAGACGAACAGTAGGAGGCCCGGCGTGATGGTGATGGCGCCGGCCCAGTCGAACGAGGCGCGCGACCTGCCGCTGTCCTTGTCGGGTGGCAAGACGAACGGCGCGATGAGGAGGACGAGGATGGCAACCGGCGCCGCCATCACCAGCGTGGCGCGCCAGGTGAAGACGGTAACCGCCCCGCCCAGCACCATGCCGAGCACGAACCCGGCAGCGCCGGTGGAGGCGAACAGCCCGAGCGCCTTGGCCCGGGCCTGGCCCTCACCGAACACGCTGAGCAGCAGGGCGAGCGCGGCCGGCGCGGTGAAGGCGGCGGCAATGCCCTTGATCAGCCGGGCGGCGATCAGGGTCGGACCCGAATCGACGAAGGCGCCGGCGATCGAGGCGGCGGCAAAAATGCCGAGCGCCCAGAGGAAGACGCGGCGGTGGCCAAAGATATCGGCGACGCGGCCGCCGAGCAGCAGGAAGCCGCCATAGCCGAGCACATAGGCGCTCACCGCCCATTGCAGCACATTGGGCTCGAGCCCGAGTTCGGCCTGGATGGCGGGCAGGGCGACGCCGATGGTGGAAACGTCCATGGCGTCGAGGAAGTTGGCGGCGCAGAGCAGGAACAGGGCCAGCCCGGCGACACCTCCGATCTTGGTAGAGGTCATCGAAATTTATCCCTTTCGCAATGCCGCCGTCGCGTGAGGGAGGAGCGCCGGCCGGCAGAGGGAGCGGAAACTGACGACCTGCCATCCATATTGCAAATTGATAGTGATCATGCGAGGTATCACTGGCAATGATGAATGATACCGCCCTTCGCAAGATCGATCTGAACCTGCTGCTGGCCTTCTCGGTGCTGATGCAGGAGCGCAATGTCAGCCGCGCCGCCGAGCGGCTGCTGCTCGGCCAGCCTGGCCTCTCGGCCGCGCTGAAGCGGCTGCGCGAGGCGCTCGACGACGAGCTGTTCGTGCGGGTCGGGCGCGGGCTGCAGCCGACGCCGCGGGCGCTCGATATCGCTCCGGCGATCGAGGACGCGCTGGGTTCGATCGAACGGGCGATCCGCATGCCGGATGCGTTCGACCCTCTGAGCTATGAGGGCACCTTCCGCCTCGGCATGTGCGACAACCTCGAGACGGCGTTCTTCGGGCCGCTGGCGGCGCGGATCCGCCGCGAGGCGCCGAAGGCCAAGCTGGTTTCGGTGGCCTCGCACACCCATCACCCGGGCCAGCAGCTCGATAATGGTGAGTTCGACCTCTCGGTCTCGGTCCACCCCGAGCCGGCTTCCTGGCACGTGCGTCAGCCGCTGTTCCACCAGAGCTCGATTTCGATCTACGACCCCGATCAATTGAAGCTGACGGCACCACTCACCTTGGCCGATTTCACCCGCGAGGCGCATATCGCGGTGTCGTTCGAGGGAGACATGGCGGGCGATGTCGATGCGGCGCTGAAAAAGCTCGGGCGGACCCGTTCGGTGGTAGCGACAGTGCCGCGCTTTTCGGCGCTGCCGACGGCGCTCAGCGCCATGCCGGCGATCGCCACCATCCCCGAATCAATCGCCCGCTGCATGGCGTCGCTGCACGGCCTCGCCATCTCCAAGCCACCAGTGGAGCTCGAGGCCTCGCCCGTGTCGCTGCTCTATCGCCGGGTCGACCGGGCCGACGGCCGGGCGCAATGGTTCCGCCGGGTGTTCGTCGAGGTGGCGCGCGAAGCGTTGAAAACCAGCGGCTGCAGCTGCGATATTGCGATAGCGGCTTGAGCATAAGCGCCAGAGCGTCACCCCCCACGCTCAGGACTTACCTGGAGGAACTACATGACCAACACCGTCCGCGAATTGCGCCTAGTGCTCACTGTCGATGATTTCGAAGAGGCGCTGGCGTTCTGGCGCGACAGTATGGGGCTGAAAGAGCAGATCTCGGTCGGCGACGATGACGGGCATGTGGCGATCCTCGGCGCCGGGATCGCGACGCTGGAGATCAGCGACAGGAAGCACGCCGAATTCATCGACAAGATCGAGGTTGGCCGCGTCGTCGGCGGGCAGTTCCGCGTGGCGCTGCGCTTCGACGACGTGCCGGCGGCCACCGACCGGCTGGAAGCGGCGGGAGCCAAGGTATTGGGAACGCCACGGCCGACACCGTTCCGCTCCACCAATTCGCGGCTCGAGGCGCCCGATGGTGTGCAACTGACTTTGTTCGATGCGGAGTGAAGCGTGAGCGACTACCAATTGATTGAGCGGATCCCCACGATCGAGGAATACCGCGAGCTGCGCCGGCTGTCGGGGCTGAGTGGCAAATCTGAGGAGGCAGCGGCGCGCGGCCTCCCCAACACCATCCACGCGGTGGTGATCGAGCACGCCGGCAAGACCATCGGCATGGGCCGGGTGATCGGCGACGGTGGCACCGCCTACCAGGTGACCGATATCGCCGTGCTCGAAGCGCATCGCGGCAAGGGGCTGGGCAAGCAGATCGTCGCGGCCTTGGTCGATTGGCTGAAGGCCAACGCCCCGCCGACCGCCTATGTGAGCCTCATCGCCGATGGGCCGGCCAAGGCGCTTTACGCCCAGTACGGCTTTGCCGAAACCGCGCCAAAGTCCGTCGGCATGTATCTGTGGGTGAAGTAGGGCAGGATGCGCCGGAGCTACCTCAGCTCCTCAATCGAAATGTCGACGTCGAGGTCGGGCCAGCGCAGGCCCCGGCCGCCATCGGTGAAGCGCCAGTTGAGG
>NZ_LAJE02000057.1 GCF_000970465.2 Devosia insulae DS-56 | reverse complement strand
GGGGACAGGGGTGGGGGTCAGCCCGCACCGGCTCCTGTCACTGTTCCCGACCTGGCCCAGCGAAGATCGTGTCAACGCTGAGCACCAGCCCGGGCGGCGCGGCAGAGACTTCGCCCGGCGCGTAGTCGCACTCCACCATGGCGAAATGCACCGCCGCCTGCCGGTCGGTGAACACCCCGCCGGTGAGCCCCAGGCTGTCGCTGACGACACACTTGCCGCGCGCGTCGCGCCCGACCATGAAGCGGCCCTGGTGCGGAGGGGCGGTAGCGAGGGCGCCGCGCATCGTGCGAGCCCCGCTGCCCACATGGCAACGACGCCACCGAGCAGCGCCTATGCCCCGGTACCGATCCGCCAATGCTGCAAATCACTTGCCCTCGGCGCCGCACTGACGACAATGCGAACTACCATACAAGGGGACACGACATGAACGCCATCGACCAGCAGCGGCCGCCCGAGGCACCCGGCGCCGCCGGCATCTACCGCATCTGGCCGGGTGAGGGTCGCGCCCCCGGGTCGGAGCACTGGACGCATCGGGAATCGACCATGCAGATCCCGTGGACCACGGCGAGCCGGCGCCTGACCCGCAACGTCGTCACCCCCACGCTCACCGCCTTCCTGCCCGAGCCGGGCAAGGCCAATGGCACGGCGATGATCGTCGCCCCCGGCGGCGCCTTCCACTTCCTGATGATCGACCACGAGGGCTACGACATGGCCCGTTGGCTCGCCGGGCTCGGCATCACCGCTTTCGTGTTGAAATACCGGCTGGCACCGACGCCCGAGGCCGATGCCGACCTGCTGGATTTCCGCAACGAACTGCAGCGCCGGCTGCACCAGCCCGGCCCGATGGGCGCCGCGCCCCCGTCGAACCCCGCGATCGCCGAGGCGCGCCTCTGGGGCGAAGAGGACGGCCGGCAGGCCATCCGTTTCGTCCGCCAGCATGCCGCCGACTGGGGCCTCGACCCCACCCGCATCGGCATCGGCGGCTTCTCGGCCGGCGGCGCCGTCACCATGGGCCCGGTGTTCGAGCACGACGCGGCGAGCCGTCCGGATTTCGCCGTCGGCATCTACCCCGCCTATCGCGCCGGCCTGCCGCTACCGTCAGACGCGCCGCCGCTGTTCCTCGCCATTTCCGACGACGACAAATCCGTCGCCCCGCTCTCTTCCGTCCGCCTCTACGAAGCCTGGCACAGCGCCGGCATCCCCGCCGAGCTACACGTCTTCGGCAACGGCGCCCACGGTTTTGGTTTCGGTAAGTCGGGGCTGCTGTCGGACCCGTGGGCCGAGATGCTGCAGAGCTGGCTGGGTGTACGGGGGTTGTTGCCCGCCCGCTAAGCCGGCAGTCGGCGTCCCCTCGCCCCTCCTAGGGGAGCGCCATAGCGCCCCCGAGGGAGAGGGCAAGCGCAGCTTACGAGCGCCAGCGAGTTAGCGCAGCTAGGGTGAGGGGTGCAGCCTCTCAGTAATGCTGGATCACCCAGCACTCTGAACTGCCTCACCCCTCACCCTAGCCCTCTCCCCTGAGGGGAGAGGGGACGCCCCTGCCCGCGCCTTAGCCTCCACGACTATCGTCCCGCTTGAGCCAGCCCCCTCGATATGCTCCCTAGCCACCCAATGCCCTCCGCTACACCGCACGTCATCCACATCCCCTCGTTCCGTCATTTCCTCTCGTCCCGGGCCCTCTCGTCGGTGGCGTTCCAGGGGTCGGCGGTGGCGATCGGCTGGCTGATCTACGATCGCACCCGCAATCCGTTCGACCTCGGGCTGGTCGGGCTGTTCCAGTTCCTGCCGATGCTGGTGCTGACCTTTTTTGCCGGGCACGTCGCCGACCAGTTCGACCGCCGCCAGATCGGCCTCGTCTGCCAGGTGATCGAGGCCATCACCATGGGCTTCATCGCACTCGGTATCTGGCAGGGCTGGCTGCCGACCTGGGGCGTCTTTGCCGCGGTGACTGTGCTCGGCGCCGCCCAGGCCTTCGAGCGACCCAGCATGGCGGCGCTACTGCCGGGGATCGTCCCCACCGCGCAGCTGCAGAGCGCCGTCGCCACCTCGACCTCGGTGATGCAGACCGCGCTGATCATCGGCCCGGCGCTTGGCGGCATTCTCTATGGCTTCGGCGATGTGGTGCCGTTCCTCGCTTCGGGCGTGCTGTTCCTCGTCGCCAGCTACAATGTGCTGCAGATCGACAAGCCTGCGACCCTCCCCGCCCGTGCCCCGATGACCTTCGAGTCGGTGTTCGCCGGCGTGGTGTTCATCAAGAGTAAGCCGGTAATGCTGGGCTCGATCTCGCTCGACCTGTTCGCCGTGCTGCTCGGCGGCGCCACCGCCATGCTGCCGGTCTATGCCCGCGACATCCTCCATGCCGGCCCCTGGGCGCTCGGCTTTCTCCGCATGGCTCCGGCGATTGGCGCGGTGGTGATGTCGCTGCTGCTCGCCCGCTTCCCACTGCAGCACCGGGTCGGCATCAAGATGCTGTGGGCCGTCGCAATTTTCGGGGTCGCCACTATCGTCTTCGCCTACTCGACCAATATCGTGCTCTCGGTGGTGATGCTGATCATCCTCGGCGCCTCCGACACGGTGAGCGTCGTGGTGCGGAGTTCGCTGGTCCAACTGCTCACCCCCGACCACATGCGCGGCCGGGTCAACGCCGTGAACTCGCTGTTCATCGGCACCTCCAACCAGCTCGGCGAGTTCCGCGCCGGCGTCTTCGCCGGCTTCATGGGCCCGGTCGCCGCCGTCGCCTTTGGCGGCATCGGCACGCTGGCCGTGGTGCTGCTGTGGTCCCGCCTGTTTCCGGCCTTGCGCAAGGTCGACACGCTCAGCGGCTGAGCCGCGGATGCCCCCGCGAAACCGTGGCCATCCACACTTGTCGTACCAGCCGGTTTGCATCCGCCAAGCGGCGATATATGCTGCTCCGTACCCGTTTGTCGGCGGGGCAAAGGGGGGCCAACTCATGACGGATCTGCTGCCGGTTGGCCGCGCCCGCGGCAGCCTGGTCAAACAGGTCAGCGAGGAGTTGCGCGCCGAAATCGCCTCCGGCCGTTTCAGTGTCGGCGACAAGCTGCCCTCGCAATCGCACCTCACCGAGCGCTTCGCGGTCAGCCGTACCGTGGTGCGCGAAGCGGTGGCCAGCTTGCAGGCCGATGGCATCGTCGAGTCGCATCAGGGCGCCGGGGTCTTCGTTACCGCCCGCACCGCGCCGCCTGCCTTCGCCTTCCAGAGCATCGATCCGGCGCGGATTTCTTCGATCCTCGAAACACTTGAGCTGCGCGCTGCGGTCGAGATCGAAGCCGCCGGCCTCGCGGCGCTGCGCCGCTCACCGCAGCAGGAAGAAGAGATCTTCCGCACCCACAATGTGGTGGCGGCGCAGATCGCCCGCGGCGAGCGCTCCAACGAGGCGGATTTCGCCTTCCACCGCGCCATCGCCGCCGCCACCAACAACCCGCGCTTCACCGAATTCCTTGACCTGCTCGGCCAGGCGGCCATCCCCCGTTTCGCCATCCAGACCAATGGGGCCGAGGCGGTGCGCGCCTCCTATCTCGACCGCATTCTCGACGAACATCGCCAGATCGCCCAGGCCGTCGCCAACGCCGACGAAGCCGCCGCGCGCGAGGCGATGCGCAAGCACCTCAAGGGCAGCCAGCAGCGCTATCGGGCGCTGATCCAGGCCAATACACCATAGCTTATCATATGACTCTGCAGCCCTTTCACCGACAGCGCGGCAGGACGTGGCCTCTCAAGCCCTGACGACCACGCCTGACCCCGGAGTCTCCCGATGACGACAAACATCCCTGCTGCCGGCCCCCTCGCCGGGCTCGCTCCCGGCGCTGCCAGCACCGACCGCATCGCCTGGATCAAACTGTCGCTGATCCTGTTGCCGCTCAAGGCGCCGATCAGCGACGCCAAGGTGCTGACCGGCCGGCAGAAACCGCTGACCGAGGTAGCGATGCTGTTTGCCGAGATCGAGAGCGAGCGCGGCCACCACGGCATCGGCTTTTCCTACTCCAAGCGCGCCGGCGGCTATGGCCTGTTCGCCCATGCCAGGGAGATCTCGCCCAACCTGATCGGCGAAGACCCCAATGATATCGCCCGGCTCTGGGACAAGCTGGTGTGGGCCGGCGCCTCGGTCGGCCGCAGCGGGCTCGCGACGCAGGCCATCGCCGCCTTCGACGTGGCGCTGTGGGATATGAAGGCCAAGCGCGCCGGCCTGCCACTGGCCAAGCTCCTCGGAGCGCGCCGCGACTCGGTGCGCTGCTACAATACCTCGGGCGGGTTCCTGTCGACGCCGGTCGAGCAGCTGGTGGAGAACTGCGAAGCCTCGATCGCCGCCGGGATCGGTGGCCTGAAGATCAAGGTCGGCCAGCCCGACCCAATGGCCGACCTCACCCGGCTCGACGCGGTACGGAAGGTTGTCGGCGATCGTGTGCCGCTGATGGTCGATGCCAACCAGCAATGGGACCGGCCGACCGCCGAACGGGTCGGGCGGGCGCTCGAGGAGTTCAACCTCGTCTGGATCGAAGAGCCGCTCGATGCCTACGACGTCGAGGGTCATGCCCGGTTGGCGGCTAACCTGGTGACGCCGATCGCTTCGGGCGAGATGCTGACCAGCGTCGCCGAGCACCTGGCGCTGATCCAGCACGACGCGGTGGATTTCATCCAGCCCGATGCGCCGCGGGTCGGCGGCATCACCCAGTTCCTGAAGATCGCCACCATCGCCGAGCAGAAATACCTCAAAATGGCGCCGCACTTCGCCATGGAGATTCACCTCCATCTCGCGGCGGCCTATGCCCACGACACCTGGGTCGAGCATTTCGACTGGCTCGACCCGCTGTTCAACGAGCATCTCGAAATCAAGGACGGACGCATGCTCGTCTCCGACCGCCCCGGCCTAGGGTTTACGCTCAGCGATCAGGCATTGGCGTGGACGGTGGACAGCGCCGAGATCGGCAAGCGGCGGTGATGTCCCGCTGCTTTGCTGCGGAGACAGATGCGATCGCCTCCCTCCCCCTTGAGGGGAGGGATTGAGGGAGGGGGTGGTGTGTCTCTTATACACCTCTGACGCTGCCGACGAGCGACCTAG
>NZ_LAJE02000056.1 GCF_000970465.2 Devosia insulae DS-56 | reverse complement strand
TCGCTGTGCTGCTCGCCAATGCCCGGGCCCGCGCCTTCGGCCTGGCGCCCGACGAGCAGAAGCGGCTCCTCGCCGAACAGCGGCTGCGCGGCCTGAAGCCGACCATCCTTTCCGGCCGCACTCAGGAAATCGAGTACTTCTGATGGCTGTCGCGCCTTTGGCGGCGGGCAGCTCTGTCACCCCCACCCCCCGCGTGCCCGCAAGCTTCCAAGGAGCCCGAAGATGGCACTGAACTACCCTGGTTACGTCCTCCCCGAGCCATCGCAGACCAAGCTCACCGACCTGCTCGACCTGTGGGACCATGGCGTCGCCCAGGGCAAAGCCGATCGCTACGAGCGCGAAGCACCGCAGCAATTCGCGAACGCTGCCGCGCCGCTGTCCCAGTTCGGGCTGACGACGCCGCCCGATCAGTTGCGGGCGCTGTTCGCCAATCCGAATACGCGGCCGTTCGCCGTGCAGATGGTGCAGGAGGCGACGGCGCGACGCGCGGTTGCCAATGATGCGCTGCTGCGTAAGCGCATCGAGCCACCGCAGTACACCGCACGCCAAGCGCCTCAGTCGGTCGCATCGCCGACCCCTACTGCCGCCCCCAGAACCACAGATCTCATGGCGACGATAAAGGATGACGCAGGATACGACGCCCTGCCCAGCGGCGCGACGTTCCGCGCTCCCGATGGCTCCGTTCGGAGGAAACCCTGATGGGCTGGCAAGACGCACCCTTCGCTTCACCAGGCACGCAAAGATGGCAGAACGCCCCACTTTTGAGGGACGTGCCACTATATGGGCTCAGCCGAGCCAAGGCTTTTGGCACCAGTCGGCCCTTCACGCCCGTTCCTGACTACAGCGAGCAAGGTGTGCGGGCGATGCGCTCGCGGTTGCGTGACCTCGGCGACATCCCTTACCAGCACCTCACCGACGAACAACACGCCGAGAGCCAGCGTCTGTCAGATGCCTTGGATGAGGTCGACGGCATGAGGTTCAACTTGTACGGAACCTCGGACGAACAACGCGAGAACCGGCGTCTTTCAGTGGCCCCGAACGAGGTCGACATGAGGCTCCCGAGCGAAACGACGCTCAGGCCAGTCTCGGCCGATAGCATGTACCAGCCTGGCCTCGAGCCGCTGGACCAAGCCCACGCGGCTCTCACCAGCACGATAAACAGTATCCCGGTCGCCGGCGTGCCGATCGAGAAGCAGCTCGCTCAATGGCAAGCGGATCTCCACAATTTCCTGAAGCCCGACGACATCCCCATCACCCAGTCCGACGTGCTGAACACCAACGTGCAGCGCGAGTTGCAAAACAAGAAGGGGGCGCTCGCGGGCAAAGTGATCGGCAACATGGGGCCATATCTCGCCGCGTCGAGGGTCGCGACACTGGCGAAGTTGCTAGGCTTCGAGGGCAAACTGGCCGAGCGCTTAGGATATGGCACACTGTCACAATACCTCATCAACACCAGCGACGCGATCACCCGCGAGGGCAAGGACCCGGTGAAGGCTGCCCGCGAGGCGATCGTGCCGACTCTGCTCACCGCACCACTCGCATTGATCGGGGACCCACCCCCACCCGGCCGGGCCATAACTGCGGAGTTAACGCGCGCGGGGATTGGGGTGGATGACGCCGAGGCGGCGCTCAATGCAGTGGGCCCTGATGCCGTCCTGGGTGACTTGTCGCCCCGCCTCCAGACGACTCTTGGCACAATCCCGTCGAAACCGGGGCCGGCGCAGGACCTTGTGATTAACGCGATGCGCTTGCGAGCAGCAGGCACCGGCGATCGCATCAAAGCGGGCCTGGAGGAGATCTTTGGCCCCGCTCCCATACCCTCTCGCGAGGCCGCCGCCATCACGGCCAGGCAGGATGCGCTCCTGCTCGACGAAACACTCGGTCATGTCCCGGGCACCAGGGCGCTGGACGATCAGTTCGACGAGCTGACACGGCAACACGAAGGATTGGACCTCGGCGCGCTCGCACTTCGCAACGGCGACAGAGATGCGGTCATACACCCGGCAGACTTCGGCGATGCGTTCGCAGCTGGTGCACTTCCCCGTGGGGAATTCATCGGTCCCTCAGGCGTTCCGGTGCGCATCCAGCAAGGAATGATCGCCGACATCGCTAGGATCATCGGCACCAGACCAAGCAACCCCGCCGCCATGCATGAAATCCTCAGCGCCCAAGGAACCTGGAACCGCGAGAAGCTGGTCACAGCTTTCGGGCAGGAAACTGCCGACAGGCTGACCCGATTGTTCGACGGCGAAGCTCAAATGGCGGCAACGAAGGCGAGCGCGGAGAAGGGATTGGCTACGGAAATGCAGAAGTCCGCCGATGCCAGCCTCGATCCGTCGACGAGGGAGAGCACCCTTTGGTCGTTAATGAAGGGCAATTACGGTGACGCGGCCTTACAGGCTTTCAACCGCCTCACCGGCGGCCTGGCAGTGGCTGAGCAACGCATGGCCAACGAGCGCATGGCTCTGGCGCTCCTCGGGCGGGTCGTACCAGCGGCAAACAGCGTCCCGCCTCCGCTGCTCCTCAGCGCCCTGGCGCGCGGGCTCTGGGGTGCTGGACAGCAACCTAGTGGTGGACGCGCGCCGGCCGCGGAAAAGGCGGTGGTTCCTGCTTATCGCAGTTGGGATAGGCAGACGCCATGATCAGCGCTGCCTCGACCGGGAGCACCGATCGGCGCGAGGTCCGATCGCCATCATAACGACCAGTGCTTCATCGCCATGGGCGCCACCATTACGATGAGCCCAATCAGCAGCACGATCACTGTCCAGATCAGATTTCTTAGGCCGAGCACCACTCTGTGGACGCTCTCCGCCGCTTTGGCCGCGAGCGCTGCATCCCTGCGGCCGTTCACCAGCAGAATATCTCGCTTCTTTTCGTCGATATAGTAGTCCAGCTCGTATGTGCCGAACTGGCCAAGCTCCTTGTGCAGAACATTGTCAGCGAACGCGCGGTCGATCGTCAGATCGACGTATCCGTAGGTTTTGTAGCGGAACTCCCTGGCGACTTCGATCTCTGCGCGCAGATGCTCGCCTGCGACCTCGGCGGTGGTGCGCTCCCTCTTAGTGTCCTGCGATTCCATTCATATCCCCTCACTACGTCCGAGCGTTACGGTAGGTCCGCGTCCTCAAGGCGGCAATAGCGGCATCGGTCATGCCGAACCGTGCCGTGTACCGAAGCGACAGCGATCAGCCTTCGATCGCTAGCTCCGTGGGCGCGCCGAGATCGGCAGCATCACCATGCCCCCACCATCACCGGGCTACATTGATCAGTTTGATCGCGGTGCGGGCCCTCGCGAACCGCAAAGGCCTTCTCGCACCGGACGGCGCGGCGGCGCGATCCGCTCGCCGAGCTGGGTGAACTGATCACCATCAAGCCAGGGCCGATTGAGAGCGAGAGGCTCCGCCGCTTCGCCGTGCCCCGGCTAAGGCCGCGGGAGTATCCCGCCCACGGAGAAATCGACGACCACCACGCGACCACCACCACGCGACGACCGTCAGGAGAAGAAGCTGAAATTTGGGAAGAACATCAACTTACATATTATGAATACCATCATAGATACTAGGAACCCCAAGATATGATATATTCCTTGGATAGTTACATTCATGCGCTCAAGTATATCCGCAGCCCGCTTCTGTTCATCAATTTCCGACATTCTTTAAGCTTTCTCTGTTTGCGGACAGCCGCCAATACCTTATCGCCCGGCAGCCGAAATGAATGGCTGGCGATCGGCCCTCAACCGTTTGTTTCGATGCGCCTGTCTTAGCCGGATCCTATCTCTTGTTTCGGCTGGCAAGTTCACCCCCGAGAGGCGCGTACGACGCAGCCTCAATGGCCTGAGATCAGCGGGCAGTGACACCAGTCGATGTGCTTAAGGCTCATCGTGAACAGGCCGCCGGCGGCGAATGCCATGAAGACGATGAACAGGAAGCCGTACCAGGGCAAGATGTCCTGCAGGTAGGCGATGTAGAGCCAACCCAGAAAGCCGAGCATAGCTACCGACCCGATGCGGTTCAGGCCGCGATCCGGCCGTAGCCGGTACTTTCCATCCTCGCCACGAACTTTGTATTCGTTGATGTCGAGGTCGAGGTCGGTGGGTCGCTTGCTTGCCATAGGCACGATTCCTATCCTTGGCCGTTTGCACCGCAAAACAGTCGTCGCCGGCTTTCGTTGCCATTGCGTCGGAGCGCACGGTAGGTCCGCGTCCTCGAGGCGGCAATAGCCCGCATCGACCATGCCGAACCCTCGCCATGTAGGACGAAGCGACAGCGACCAGCCTTCGATCGCGACACGGTGGTCTATGCCGACAGCGCGCTGAGCGTAGCTCGCGATCAGTGATCCGAGCCAACGCGCGCGGACTTATCTCACCCGACCCCAATCGAGTATTTCCGATGCCCCCGATCAGCTGGCCTACCGGCACCGCGCCGGGCGTGAACCCCACCGAAACCGGCGGCCGGCTGATCAATGCCATCGCCGAGCGGGCCCCCACCGGCTCGCGCAGCGAGATCGTCTGGCGCCGCGTCGCCGGGCTGATCGCCCGCTTCACCACCACGCAGACCGCCATTCGCGGCGCCCTGCTGGTGGGCTCGGTGCTCTATGTCGTTTCCGGTAACCGGGTCTATTCGATCACCTCGAGCTATGTGGTGACTGAACTCACCGGCACGGTTGGCGGCAGCGGCCCCGTCACCATGGCCCGCAACATGAAGGCGCCGGTGCCCGATGTGCTGATTGTCCACTCCTCGGGCATGTCGCAGATCAACATCTCCGGCGCCTCTGTCGCCGTGTTCAGCGATGGCGACCTGCCCTCGGTCAACTCGATCTGCTGGGTCGATGGCGATGGGCACCGCCTCGCTCGAATTCTACGCCAATGCCGGCAACCCCACCGGCTTCGCCTTCAACCGCTCCGTGGTGGTGCCGATCGGGCTCAAAGCCCCCTATGCGGTGGCCGGGTTCGAGCCGGGCTTTGCCGATACGGTGATCTTCGTCGCCAACGACAACACAGTGCGCAAGCTCCAGGGCTATGACCCCACGCCGATCTCCGGCCCCGACCTCAACCGGCTGATCGAAGCGGTGACCAACCCCGCCGAGCTGGTGGCCTGGGTCTACCAGGCGGCGGGCCACGCCTATTGGGTGCTGAGCGGGCCGGGCTGGACCTGGGTCTACGACGTCTCGACCGGCAGCTGGCACGAGCGGCAGAGCTATGGTTTTAGCGATTGGCGCTGCCGCTATGGCATCGCCGCCTGGAGCAAGTGGTTCACCTTCGACCTTCAAAGCGGCAAAGCGTTCGAGCTGAACTCGGCGGCGCGGCGCGATGGGGCGAACCCGCTGGTCTGGACGCTGCGTTCCAACCAGGCGCACCGCTTCCCCGGCCGCGCCGTGATCCACAAGGCGAGCTTCGATTTCGAAACCGGCATCGGCATCGACGCAGGCATTTCGCCGATCGAAACCGACCCGGTGGTGCGGATCCGCTGGTCCGACGATGGCGGCCGCAGCTGGGGGAACCCCTTGACCCGCCGGGTCGGCACCGAGGGCGAAGACGTACCTATCGACATCAACAATGCCGGGCTGACCGGCCGCAAGGGCCGGATCTGGGAGATGAGCATCTCCGACCCCATCGAGATCGCGTTTTTCGGCGGCGCCATGGATATCGAGGAGCGCGCCGCATGAGCACGCCGGATAGCCTGAGGCCGATCCCGCATCCGAGCGCCCGGCTGGTCGACGCCGACGGGGCGATCACCAAACCCTGGTACGACTGGCTGAACCAGCTGGCGGGAAAACTCGCCGAGCTGACCCCGCTCGAAGCCAGCGCGACTTACGATCCGCCGCTGCTCGCCGATGGCGCCGGCGCCACCACCGACGTGACGGTGCCGGGCGCGGCGCTCGGCGATTTCGCCACCGCAGCGTTCTCGCTGACGACGGCCGGCATCACCATCACCGCGTGGGTTTCCGCCCCGAACACCGTTTCCGTCCGCTTCCAGAACGAAACCGGCATGCCGCTCGACTATGGCAGCGGCAGGCTCACCGCCCGCGTTTACAAATAGGAGCCTCAAATGGCTGACATTTTCGAAACCATCGGCGACTGGCTGGGGCTCAACAAGGGCAAGGCCACGCAGAAGGCCGCCGAGCAGAACCGCGGCGTCATCAACCAGCTGGGCAATACCGGCCGGCCGATCATCGAGGGGATCCAGGGGGTTACCGGCGATTACCTCGATCTCGGCAAGCTCGGCGCCGGCCGTTACGCCGATGCCATGGGCCTCAACGGCGCCGACGGCTACGCCCGGGCCGAGGAGGCGTTCCGCGCCGGGCCGGGCTACCAGTTCGCGCTCGACCAGGGGCTCGATGCGGTGGCCCGCAAGGGCTCGGCCATGGGTCGGCTCGATAGCGGCAATACCGATCTCGACCTGATGCGCTACGCCACCGGCTATGCCGACCAGGCCTGGGGCAACTGGATGAACGGGCTCTCGGGCTACAACAATATGTACGGCCAGGGCGTCGGCAACGACGTCGCCGCCCGCGGCCTCGGGCTCGATTTCGAGAGCGGCCTCGCCTCGAGCTACATGGGCGCCAACAACCAGGTCGCCGCCGGCAAGGAAGCCGGCCAGGGCGCCATGCTCGACGCGCTGGGCGCCGTCGCCGGCATCGCCGGCCGCGCCTTCGGGGGCGGGGCATTTGGCGGCTATGGCGGCTTCGGTGGCAACTCCGTCAACCCCACCACCAAAATGCCCGCAAGCTTCTGAGGAGCCCGAAGATGGCACTGAACTACCCCAACTATGTCATTCCGCAGCCCTCGCAGACCAAGCCCACCGACCTGCTCGACCTATGGGACCAGGGCGTGGCGCAGGGCAAAGCCGATCGCTACGAGCGCGAAGCGCCGCAGCAGTTCGCGAACGCTGCGGCGCCGTTGTCGCAGTTTGGGCTGACGACGCCGCCCGATCAATTGCGGGCGCTGTTCGCCAATCCGCACACGCGGCCGCTGGCGCTGCAGATGGTGCAGGAAGCGACACAGCGTCGGGCCGATGCCTATGCCTCGCCGGGTCAGCTCGGGGGGACGGCCCGGACGCCGCAGCCCACCGCATCGACCTCTCCCTACGCACCCTACCCTCTGCCGCGCGAAGCGCGTCCATCGCCGCCGGCCCAAAGGGGTTACGCCTTTACCGGCTTCACCGGCGGTGACTCCTCCAGCCCCGCAAATTGGGAGAGACCCTGATGGCCGATCCCCGGGAGAACTTGGCCCTCATTCCCGATCACCGCTCCCGCAGACTCATACGCGCCGCTTTCGGCCCCTCCCTCGCAACCAATAGCTAGCAAGGTGCAGTAATGGTTGGTGTACCGTTCAACCCTCGGCAGCCGACAGGGCTGGTCGATACGTCACACGCCGCAGCCAACGCCGCCCAGGATCCGTTGCTCAGCCTCTACTTGGCCCAGAATGGCTTCGAATCCGCGGGAGCAAAGCCGGACCTCACCGAGAACCTGGCTCGTGCTGCCGGGCAAGGTTTGACGTTCGGGTGGGGTGACGAGCTGCTTTCGTTTGGCCAGGCGGGCCTCGACCAGCTGCTGCATGGCGATGATGGCAAGGACTTCTGGCAACGCTACGATTCCAGTGTCGCTCGCGAGCGCCGCAACCTCGAGGCCTTTCGCCAGGAGAACCCGATCGTTGCCTATGGCGCCGAGATCCTGGGCTCACTCCCGACTGCACTCGTGACCGGCGGCACCGGCACAGCCACCGGCCTGGGCCGGATCGGCACAAACCTCCTGGTCAACGGCGTTCAGGGCGCTTTTTACGGCGCGGGCGCGGCCAGCGGTGACACGCTTGCCGACCGTGGCTGGGGTGCGGCTACCGGTGCGGCTGGCGGCATGGCCGCAGGCGTCGCGCTCGATGCAGCTGGAAATGCTGTCAACGCCGGACTCAAAGCAGGCGCCAAATACCTTGCCGACTCAAAGACCATCGCCGCCGCACCAAGCGGTGCTGCCGTCAAGGCTACCGCGGAGGCAGCCCGTGAGGCAGCCGAGTCAGCGGACGTGGTCTTAACGCCCACCGCTACCAGTCTCCTCAAGCAGGACTTGGGCCAGACCCTGGTTGGTGAAGGGGTGACGGTCCGCGGCGAGATGGTCGCGAACTACGATCGAGTGCGTGGCTCTATGAGGTTGCTCGACCAGTTCGCGGACGAGCCGATGACAATCAAGTCGTTCCGGCGGCTCTACGAGAGCTTCGAATACGCGGCTCGTAGCGAAATGCCGGGCGAAGCCGAGGTCGCCAAAAGTATGCTCAAGCAACTCGACAGCTTTATGGACGGCTTGCCGCAGGAGGCATTCAAGGGCACCGGCGACGGTGTTGAGGCTGCGGCGCAATGGCGCGCGGCGAAGGCACAACTTGCGAAATTCGAGCGCACAAACATTATTGAGACAGCAATCGAGAACGCGAGAACATTCGGTGACAATTTTCCAGAAGGCCTCAAAAATGAGTTCCGCGAAATCCTGAGAAGCGGGGAAAAGAAAGCCAAACTGTCACCAGAAGACATTGCCGGTATTAAGCACTTCATTCAGGGCGATAACATCAACAAGGCCCTTAAGTTCCTGAGCGAGGCCGATTTACGCGGCGCCCTCGATGAGCTCCCCATCCCAAAAATCGTCGGCAGGATGGCGCAACCGTTCGTCAGAGGAGCTGCCCGAGGGCAGATCGGCCAAAACGCCCAGCGCTCTGCTGACATTGTGCGGGCCACCGCCGCACTTGGCGAAGCAATCCCTCCCGTACCTACGGGGACGCTCGACCTCCGCGCATTGGCTCCAGGGCTCGGCAACAACGACGGGGTTCATATCATCGTCAACGGTGGGAATCCCCTGCTCCCGCCCTATGTCGACGATCGGTCGTATTGAACCCCGAGAGCTTCTCGGCGGGATGAGTCTTTTGCTACGACAGTTCGTGCTGAGCTGTCGCTCTGCAGCAAGGAAAACGAGCGTCAATTCGCTCGACGCCTCCGATGCCCCTTCGACAACATCGCTTCATCTCGAACCAAGCATCAGATCACCGCGAAGAAGCGGACGAGGCACCAAATGAACACGACCATCGATACCAAGGCTGGGACCAGGTTCCACGCGGCTCTGTGAAACTCTTTCGAGTTGCGCCTCTCTCGCGCCTCAACCTCGTCAATGGCTCTTTCCTTCCCTTTGGGATCGAGAAGCCTTCGCATTTCCATCCGAGCTTCGGCGACCTCCTGCTTCAGCTCGCGAATCTCTGCGTTGTTTCCACTCCCCGTCGAATTGATCATCGCATAAAGCATTCCGGCGAGCGTAACGATCAGCACCTCGGTACGGTCGGTTACCCGCTCGAGCACGTACCAGACGACGCCGAGCGGTATCAAATTGATCCCGACGATCAAAAGGGACCAGACACCCAGAAACAGCGTGCGCAACATACGGCCTTCCCTCTCCAACGTCGGGCGAACATAGTGGCGAAGGTCCTTGCTGGGAAGGCGGGCGGCGCCGCGCGCCAGCCACACGAACTCACTTCGGAAGTCGAGCGTGCGGTACATCCTCAGTCGTTCCCGCCTTGGATCGGCCTATCTTTGCCGGACCCCGATCCTTCGCTTCAGTTGCACGCTTGATCCGCGTTCCGTCCAGGGCTTCGTGCAAGACGATCAGGGCGATGCCAGGAGCCAGCACCAACCCCCAGGCAACCCACTGCGGAACAGGTGGGAAGAATGATAGCACCCCTGCCGCCAGGAACGGGGCCAGGATGCCGGGCGGAACAGCGAGCGTCGCCAGCCACCCCATGTCTCGCAGACTATAGGTGCCATTGCGACGATACTGATGCGGTTCAAGATCCAGATCAGGCATCAGAACCCGAAAGAGCTAACCAGTCACTAGACGGCTATGACGAAGCTGCGGAGCGCAAGGGAATTCCATCATTTTACGCTGCGGAGCCACATTAGGAAGCTGACGCTCAAGCCGAAGCCAACCAGGACGCTAGCGAGTATTTGCCCCTCTGGTGAGAAAGTCTCCTGGTACAAGTAGAGGATCACCCCGAGGGTGAGCACTACAAGCCCCCCCAGGAAGCTAAAGAGCGGCCGGACCTGGACGTTCAGCAACGGCCGCCTCATGGTCCATCGTACTACGACCACGCCGCCTACTAAGAGGCCAGGCATTACTGAGAACTGCGCGAGCCTGTCTTGGTCCTCAAAATGCCCCCGGTAGACAAAGGTCGCGATCAGCCCCAGCACCGCAGCAACGGCGAAGGCGTACCAAATGTGTGGCCCCTTGGATTGGTACGTCTCGTCCACTACTGGGTCAGAAGACCCGTAGCGATCAGGCGTCATGTCAACGTCATCGCCGCGTGCCACGGGACGAGGCTTCCAGAGTTTTCCTGCGATCCAGACGATCGCGCCGGGGACTACGCTAAGTAGCAGCACCAGCAGCGGGTTCAGCTCCGGCCTGACCTGGGAACCGGCCACCAATGCAAACATCCCGATCACGACCGCGATCACATACGCGCTTTCCCAGAACAAGGTCTCGCCGCGCGTCAGCACGGCACGCTTTCGCTCAGACATTGGAGCTTGTCCTGGCTGGTGCATCGCCGACGCCGCAATACCATCGGCAACGCCGGCCGCCCGTGCCGTTCCGAGAAATAGCAGCCCTCATCTATGCCCCCACGCAGTGGAACGCAGCATAGCGACGGAGATCAGCCCCGCAAAGCTGCTTGCGAGTTGCCGACAGCCTTATCCCCCTCCCCCGGAGACTTCCCCATGGCAGCCATCTGGCCCGGCTCGCGCGTGCCCAATTTCGGCATTGGCGACCAACTCTCTTTCTACGATACCGCCACCTCGACGCCGCAGGTGGTCTATGCCGATGGCGCCCTGAGCGTGGCGCATGATCAGCCGATCCTCGCCGATGCGCGCGGCATGTTCCCGGTGATCTATCTCAGTCCGGCGCCGGGCAGCTATCGCCAGAAGCTCACCGACGCCAATGGCGTGCTGATCTTCGACGACGACGATATCGATGTGCCGCAATCGGCCGATTACGAGCCGCCCGACCCCGGCGTCACCGACCCGACGCTGCTGGTCACCACCGGCATGCGCATCGGCTTTTATGGCACCGCGGCGCCCACCGGCTGGGTGCGCTGCAACGGCCGCAGCCTCGGCTCGCCCAGCTCGGGCGCCACCGAGCGCGCCAATGCCGATTGCCAGGCGCTGTTCCTTCACCTCTGGACCGCCGACGCCACGCTCACCGTCAGCGGCGGGCGCGGCGCCTCGGCGGCTGGCGACTGGGCCGCCAACAAGACGATTGCCCTGCCCGATTATCGCGACCGTATCGCCATCGGGCTCGGCGGCATGGGCAATGCCGATATCAACCTGATCCCCGATGCGACGGTGGATGGCGGGGAAACCAACACCACGCTCGGCGCCACAGTGGGCTCTGCAACCCAGACGCTCACCACGGCGCAGTTGCCGACACACCAGCACAATGCCGGCACGCTGCTGATGCCCAACCACGGCCACCCATCCTCGATTTCCGCCCGAAGTGACAGCGGCCCGGTTCAGACCACCACCGGTGGCATGGGCCTCATCGGCATCGGGACCTCGCAGTACCCGGCCTTCACCGGCGCGGCAGGCAATGCGGCCGGCCAGCAGATCGGCGGCTCTGGTACCGCGGCGATCACCGGCGCCACGGCAGACAGCACCGGCGGCGGCGGTTCGCACCCCAACGTCCAGCCTTCGCTGTTCGAACTCGTCATCATCAAACTCTGAGGCCCGCCATGTACGAGCTGCAGTTCTTTGCCACCGACGATGCCGATTGGGCGCAGCGGGTGGACCTGATCGACGACGCCACCAACCTGCCGCTCGCCACGGCGGGCGTGCTGTTCGAGCTCGAGGTGAGCGAGCATGGCGCCCGCCGGCTGTTCGCCAGCACCGCCGACAACAGCATCGAGATCCCCGAGCCGGGCACCATCCAGTGGCGCTTCAGCGTGCCCCAACTCGGCGCGCTCGATATCCGCAACACCTATCGGGTGGGCTGCCGGATGACCAACGGCAGCGGCACGACGCAGCTGTTCACGGGTACGCTGGCCTTTGTCGGGGGCGGGTTCGGCTCATGAGCGACACCATCACCCCACGGCTGAGGATCAAGGCGCAGCCCGAATTCACCGTCCGCGCCAAACCCGTGCCGCCGCCAAAAGTGCGGCTGCGCGTCACCCCGGCGCTGCTTCCGATGGAGATCGAGCTCAGAAACACCGGCATGATGGTGCAGTGGCGCTATCTGGGGCAGGACTGGCAGGACCTGATCGCTATCGACGACCTCGACACCACTGTCACGGTCGGCACGGTCACCACCTTACCGCCTGGCTCGCCCGCCACGGTCGCCAATGTCGGCACCGTCAAGGACATGGTGCTGAACTTCGGCATCCCCGCGGGTATCCAGGGCATCCAGGGCAATGCCGCCACCATTGCCGTCGGCACGGTGACCACGGTCGGCCCGGCAAGCCCCGCTGCGGTCAGCAATGTCGGCACGCCCAACGATGCCGTCTTCGATTTCAACATCCCGCAGGGCGCCGCCGCCACCGTGACGATGGGCGCTGTCACCACGTTGGCACCGGGGGCTCCGGCCAGCGTCGTCAATGTCGGGACGCCTGGCGCCGCGATCCTCAATTTCGGCCTGCCGCGCGGCGCGCCGGGCATCCTCACCTCGGTGGTCGCCGGCGCCAACGTCACCGTCGACAACACCGACCCGGCCAACCCGGTGGTCACCGCCGCCGGCAATGTCGGCGGGCCGGCGAGCGCGGTCGATAGCCGGGTGGCGCTGTTCGACGGCACGAGCGGCAAGCTGATCAAGGACAGCGGCGTGCTGCTCGGCAACGCGGCCTCGCGCAATGTCGGCACTGCGGCGGGAACGGTTGCGGCGGGGGATGATGCCCGGATCACCGGCGCCATCCCGTCGAGCGTCCTGACCACGCAGGGCGACATCCTCGTGCGTAACGCCAGCGCGCCGACCCGGCTTGCCAAGGGCACGCAGTACCAGGTGCTGCAGGCCGGGGCGACCGACCCGCTCTATGGGGCGCTGAACCTCGCCCAGGCGGCGGCTGTGACCGGCGTGTTGCCGGCCGCTAACCATCCTGATGCGAGCACCGTCGCGAAGGGTATTTCGGAGTTTGCGACGGCAGCCGAGTATCGCACCGGCTCCGATACTGTGCGCGCACTGGTCGTCGACCAGGTCTGGGCGGCGGCGGGCCTCGCCGTGCTCACCGACGGCACCAGCATCGCGGTGGATTTCGCCACCGGCTTCAATTTCGGCGGCGCTGCCAACGCCGTGCTGGGGCTCAACGGCAACCAGAGCCTCTCGGCCCCGACCAACCTCAAGACCGGCCAGACCGGCATCCTGTGGTTCGGCGCCGTCACCTCCACCCGCATCCTGACGCTCAACGCCGCCTGGCTGCTCTGCGATGGCGTCGAGACCGGCCCCTACTCCATCACCACGGCGCAGGAACTGGGCATCGCCTATGTCATCCGGGCGAGCCGCACCTACGTCACCGCAATCATAAGGAGAGCCGCATGACCCTCGTTCACCAGGTCGACGGCGCGTGGACCCCGATCCATGGCGTGCAGACCCTCGAGCGCATGGTGGCAACCTGCTCCGTCACCTATCACGATGGCCGGCAGACGGAGATGCCGTGCGAGCCGTATCCGGTTGAGGAGGTGCTCGACCTGGGCAAGGTGGAGCAGTTGCTTGCCGAGGGATCGTGGGGGGCGGAGGAACTGGCTCGATTTGGGCTGCGGCGCGCTCGTGGCGTGGACGTCCCCGAGGGCAAGCAGCGTGTCGGGCAGCCGCGATATGTGGAGCGCAAGGGAGAGGTTGTCGAAGAGTGGGCGCTGGAGGAGGTGGCGCCACCGGCGGCCGATCCGACGCCAGCGGAAAAGCTGGCGGCGTGGGGGCTCAGCGTAGATGACCTCAAGCAACTGCTCCACGCAGGGGCAGACGCATGATCGAGCTACCGCCGCCACTCGTTCTGCCGGATCACTGGGTTAACAAACGGCCGGCGATCATCCGGCCAGAGTTCGATCCTCAGCGATACTTCCCCGCGCTTTCGAACAGGGAAGAGCGCCGCGCTATAGAGGCCGAACTCCTGCGCAAGGGACGGATGGACGCGATACTTCCGGGATGGTGCCGCCTGTTGCTTCTGCCCCCCTAATGCTAACGTGGCTAGGTTCCGCGTCCAGCACAGCCAATACAGCCGCGTACAACTTCGGCAGCTTTGTCGCCCCGACGGCCGGGCTGATGCTTGTACTGTCCACCATCAGAGGTGACACGTCCGGCACGCACTTGTCGGTGTCGATCGGCGGGACTGCCGGTACACTTCACTTCAACGCTCCGGCCCTGCTCAACAAAAAAGCCATCGCATCTCGTGTCGTGGCCGCTGGCTCAAACAACGTAACTGTGACCCTCAGTGCCGCCAACGGGGTAAACACTGGCGCCGCCGTTGGTGTCTGGCTGCTCACGGGCTACACGTCGATAACCCCGTCTTCGCCTGCCGACGAGTCTGCAACGAGCAATACTTGGACGCGGACCATGACGATCCCTGCGCGAAGGGTGGCTACCTACGCGCACCAACACGGCTTCTCGGTCACGGGCGCTGTCACGTGGAGCGACGCCTTAGAGCGCACCGACTTCCTCGCCACGTGTAGATATTCTCACGCCGACTTACGGGGTGTAACCGGTAGCCACACCGAAACCGTCAGCCGCGCCGGAGGCTCAGACTTCGGCTACATCCTGGGGGCGGCATGGGGCTAATCGCTCGCGAGATAGAACATCTCTGCTGCGGCTAGGTAGGCATCCGCATCGGCACTGCGTCTTGTGAACGCAAATCCCCACCGGCGATCGTCCCGATTGTACCCAGTGAACTGGGCACGCCAAATCCAGCCAATGCCAACAAATCGCACTTGGATCGAGTGCTTATCTTCGTGTGGTGGGAGCTTGGAGCCCGACGGCATCCTTGCTTCCGCAGCACTGGTCGACATTTCCACTCCCTCCCCTGTGTAGCGGAGAAGCTACCAGATCGAGCCAACTGAGCAAATAGCGCCGCACATCGCATCCCTCCCCCTCGCAAAGACCGGAGACTCCCCATGAACCCCAACGTGCCCCACGGCGCGGCGATGCTGCTCGACTTCATCGCCGGGCTCGAGACCAACCGGCAGGGCCAGGCCGGCTATGAGACCATCATCGGCTACCGCAATGAAAAGCCCGGTGCGCTAACCAGGCCGATCACCGAGATGACGCTCGAGGAGTTGCTGGCCGAGCAGAAGCGCTGGGTGCGCAACCTGAAGGCGCCGAGCGGCGCGGCCGGGCGCTACCAGATCATCCGGCCGACGCTGCTCAGCCTCATCGCCGAGCTGGGCGTGCCGCTGTCGAGCAAGTTCACCCCCGAGCTGCAGGATCGGTTCGGCCTCGCCTTGCTGCAGCGGCGCGGCTGGAGCCCGTTCGCCGCCAACACCTTGTCGCTGCAAGACTTCGGCAACCGCCTGGCGCGCGAGTGGGCCAGTTTCCCGGTGCTCAGCCGGCAGCAGGGCGCGCATCGCACCGTGGAGCGCGGCGAGAGCTACTATGCCGGCGACGGTATCAACGCCTCGCTGACCAAAGCCGGCAACGCCGAAGCCGTGCTGGCTGACGTGCTGAACGCGATGGCGCCGCCGCCGGCGCCGGCCAAACCCACTCCCGCACCGCTCCCGACCAAGCCCCTGCCCACCAAACCAGTCCCGCCCCCAAAAGGCTGGGGCCCGCTGGCCTGGTCCATCCTCGGGCTCGTCATCGCCGTGGGCCTGGTGGTTGCCGCCTTCACCCTCCCGCTTCCCTTCTGAGGACATTGATATGACCACGTTTCTCTCTTCCGCCGCCCTGGGCTGGTTCCTGCGCCGCATCCTCGATTGGGGCGGCTGGCTCGGCGCCGCGCTGCTCGCCATGATCAACTTCTACAACGCGCTGCCGCCCCAGCTGCAGGTGGCGATCGCCAAGATCGTCGCCGGCAACTGGCGGGAGATCACCTTGGGCGCCGTGCCCGGCCTCGTGGCGCTGGTCTGGAGCCAGATCCAGTCGTTTCGCGCGACAGTCCGACCACAGGTGGTGATCGACGGCCAGCAACTGCCGATCAAGAAAATGCCGCACCGCGAGGCCACCGGCATCGAGGAATTGAGCCGCACCGCGCTGGAGAAGCGCGGCAAGACCCTCTTCGAGAAGCTGCTGAAGCTCAAGCTGGGGAGGCCGTAATGCCCACCCCCCGCTTCGATCTCACCATCAACCTCGGCCACGTCATCACCTTCGGTGGCCTGCTCGTCACCATGGCCGTCGGCTGGGCGACTTTCGACGGCCGGCTGCGGGCCGTGGAGCGGACGCTGGAAACGGCGACCGCCACGCTGGTCGAGCAGGTCCGGCAGGGCGCGCAGCTGGCAGCGGTGTCCGACCGGGTCACGCGGCTCGAGCGGGTGGCTGAAGCCGGCCGATGAGTCCGGCGCCAACCCTCAGGTCAGGCCCGATGCCGTCTCCCGGGTCACCCACTGGTCGCGGCTCCAGTCGCGCACCCGCACCGAGATGCGGCCATTCTCGATATCGATCAGGTTGTAGCCATTGGGCTCGCCGCGCAGCCGGGTCGAAATCGTCGACGACGCCTGCGCCACGAGGATCGGGACATTGGCGGCCTGGCGCAGCCCCTGCGGCGCGCCTTCGACGACGCTGCCCGGCCGCTCGTGCTTGCGGACATAGGACAGGTGAAAGTGCCCCGAGAGGACCAGCCGCACGCCCAGCTCCGAGAACGTCTCGAGCGCCTGGTCGGCTCGCTTCACCAGCCGCATCGGTTTCTCGCCCGCTGTTTCGGGCTGCATCAGCGGGTGGTGCGCCACCACCACCCTGAGAGCGTCGGGCGAGGCCTTGTCGAACCGCGCCGCGAGCCGCCGATGCTGCCCGCGATTGATCGCGCCATGCGCCCAGTTCAGCCCGGCGCGCAGCCGCCGCGAGGTCTTGAGCCCGGCAATGGCGACGCCGCCGACTTCCACAAACGGCTCCAGCTCGGTGGCGATATAGCGCCGGTAGAGGCCATAGGGATCGAGGAAGCGGCGCATCAGGTTGACGGCCGGCACGTCGTGATTGCCCGGCACGGCAAATACCGGCACCGCGAGCGTATCGAGAAATGCCCGGGCGGCGCGAAACTCGCTCTCCGAGCCAAGCTGGGTGAAATCGCCGCTGACCACGACGATGTCGGGCCGCTGCGCTGCGAGGTCATCGGCGAGGCCTGCGGCAAGGCTCGCATCGTGGCGACCGAAATGCAGATCCGAGAGGTGGCAGATGCGCATGGTTCACCCGGCCTCCGGTTCCGGCTCGACGAGGCCCGGTTCGGCCTCGGCAACCGGCGGCGCCAGCACCGACAGGGCAAGAGGGAGCGTGCGGAAGCGCAGCGGCCCCTGCAGGGTTACCACCTCGCCATCGAGCATCGCCCGGACCAGCGAGCGCCGGGTCCTGACCACCACCGCACGGACGCTCTCCATTTCGAGCACCTCGTCGTTCCGCCATGAGCCAAGCACCATCTCGGTCGCCAGCCGCAGCGCATCGCGCAGGCGCAGCTGCCGCAACAGATAGAGGCTCAACATTCCCTCATCGAGGCGCGGCCGGTGAAACACCTGGCCCAGCCCCTCGCCATAGTCGTTATTGGCGACGGCGATCGATTGCACCCGCTCGATCCGAGGCTCGCCCGAGCGCGGCGTGATCTCGGCAGCAAAGCGGCGAAGCCGCGACAGGCGGCGCACGAAATGCCCGAGAAAGGCGATCCGGGCGGCAAACCCATCGTGACCGCGCAGCTTTTCCCGCGCCGCAGCGATGCCGGGCACCGCGCCGATCACCACCTTGTGGAGAAAGATCTGCCCGTTCACCTCGCCCACGTCGATCCGGCGCGGGGCCATCTCGCCGAGCGCCTCGAACCAGGCTTCGAGCGTCGTCGGAATGGTGAGGTCGCGGGCGAGAAGGTTGGCGGTCCCCAGCGGCAGCACGGCGAGGCTGCGCCCGGTGGCGATCGCGACCTCGGCCAGGGCGGTCACCGTGCCATCGCCTCCGGCCGAGAGCAGCGCTTCGGCCGGGCTGTTGCGGGCGGTTTGCAGCCGCTCGGCGAACGGCCGGCTGGCATCGGCATCGACACTGACCGCAATGCCCCGCTCGGCGAACAGCCCGTGCAGGCGCTCGGCAGTAATGCCGAGCCGCGTCGCGCCGCCCGAATTGGCATTGAGCACGATATGAAACTTCGTCTGCAGCACGGCGCCCTCTGGAGGAGCACTGGCTCCATCGTCCTCAACGAAGCCGGGGAGCCATCGGTTCCGGTCACGCAGGCTTGCACCCGGCCTTCGGCTAAACTGCCCCGAACCACCGCCATGGAACTTAACCGCCGCTTCGGCATTTATGGCGTTGCGCGTTGCGCGAGGGGGCATCTCAGATATGGCAGACCGTCCGGCTTCGATGAAGCTGCGTCCACACCTTGTGGCCGTCGGGGCGATACTGGCTTTGCTGCTGGTGCTGATCGCGGGCACCGCCTACCTGCTGACCGCAAGTTACTTCGATACCAAGCGCGCCGTGCATGACGACGCCAGTTCGTCCTCGCAGGTGGTCGCCGCCAACGCCAAATGGGCCTTCGAGACGGCGCGCCAGACGCTGCTCAGGGTGGACGATACGCTCGGGGCCGACATCTCGGCGCCACCACCAGGTGCGGCCGAGCAGCTCAAGGAGGCGATCTCCACCCTGCCCGGCCAGCCCAGGATCTATGTGGTCGATACCGCCGGCACCACCAGCCTCACCACCGACGAGCAGTTCAAGCCGATCGATGTGCGCGACCGGGAGTATTTCGCCGCGGTCGCCGCCGGCGAGCCGTTCCACGTTTCGGCACTGCTGGTCAGCCGGCTGAACGGCGAGCAGATCTTCACCATCAGCAAGCGCATCGAGCGCAACGGCCAGTTTGCCGGTGCGGCCATCATCTCGTTCAACTCCGAACTGCTCGAGGAGGTCTGGCAGTCGCTGCACCTCGACAGGCAATCGACCGTCGGGCTGCTGCGCGACGATGGGCAGCTGGTCTCGCGCTACCCGCCGCCGCCCGGGCCGCAGGACCTCAGCCAGTATATCCTCTTCACCACCTACCTACCCCTGGCGCCCAGTGGCAGCTATGACGCCGTCTCCCCCACCGATGGCGTAAATCGCGTCGTCGGCTATCGCCGCGTCCCCGGCACCAATCTCGTCGCCCTCGCCTCGGTCAGCAGCGACAATGCCTTCGCCTCCTACTGGGCAGCCACCTGGGGGGTGCTGGCGCTGGTCATCCCGGCGCTCGTCGCCTTGGTGCTGATCGCCTGGGGCACCTTCCGGCTGCTGCGGGCCGATGCCCGGCAGCGCGAAGCCGAAGCACAGTTCCGGGTGTTCGCCGAGGCCATGCCCAACCACGTCTGGAGCGCCCGGCCCGACGGCAAGCTCGACTGGTTCAACTCCGGCGTCTACCGCTATAGCGGCCGCAGCGAAGGCACGCTCGACGGCGACAACTGGACCAGCATCATCCACCCCGACGACCTGCCCGAGGCCGGCAAGCGCTGGTCCGCGGCGCTCCAGGACGGCACCCCGTACGAAGTGCAGTTCCGGATACGCGGCGCCGATGGCAGCTACCGCTGGTACCTGACCAGGGCGGTGCCGCTGCGCAACGCCAGGGGCGCGATCAGCAAGTGGATCGGCACCAATACCGATATCGATGACGAAAAGGCGACGCTTACCCGGCTGGCCGAGAGCGAGGCGCGGCTGCGGCTCGCCATCGACGCCGGCCAGCTGGCCATCTGGGAGCTCGATATCGACGCCCTGCAGATCACCCCGTCGCCGGCCCTCAACCGGCTCTATGGTTTCCCCGAGGAGGCGACGCCGACGCTGGCCGAATATCAGTCGCGCTACGCCCCCGGCGAGGCCGAACGGGTGGCGGCGATCAGCGCTGCCGCCGTGGCGCGCGGCGAACTCGATCTCGAAGTGGAGATGAAACACCTCTGGCCCGATGGCACCGAGAAGTGGCTGCTGATCCGCTCGCAGCTGGCGCCGGGTTCGACCCTCAGCTCGGGCCGGGCCATCGGCGTGGTGATCGACGTCACCGAGCGCCGGCGCATCGAGGATCAGTTGCGCCGCAGCGAGCAGCGCTTCCGGCTGAGCCAGCACGCTGCCGGCATCGCCTCGCTCGAGGTCGATATCGCCAGCGGCACCATCCAGGGCTCGGAAAAGTTCTGGGACCTGTGGGGGCTCGAACAGCGCGACAAGGCGCATGTCAGCCTGTTCGAAAGCATCGTGGTGCCCGAGGATAGGGACGTGCGCTCCAACGACCAGACGCGCCGAGCGGGGACCGCCGCACAGAACGTCGAATACCGCATCCGCCGGCCCGATACCGGCGAGCTGCGCTGGCTGAGCCGCCACATGGAGTTCATCCATGACGAGGCGGGCGAGCCCGTGACCATGTTCGGCGTGGTGCAGGATATTACCGAACAGAAGGAAGCCCACGCACGCCAGGAAATGCTGACGCACGAGCTGTCGCACCGGATCAAGAACATGCTCGCCATGGTGTCGGCGCTCGCCACCCAGACGCTGCGCGACACCACGCTCGAAGCCGGCAAGGAGGCGCTGATCCAGCGCCTGGGCGCGCTGGGCACCGCCCATGATGCGTTGCTCGGCCGGAACTGGACCGATGCACCGATGCAGGCTGTCATCGCGGCGGCAACCGCCCACCTGCCATCGGAGCGCATTGCGCTGAGCGGGCCCAGCTTCGCGCTGTCGCCCAAGATGGCCCTGTCGATGGCGCTGGCCGTCAACGAGCTCGGCACCAACGCGCTGAAATATGGCGCGCTGTCCAACGAAACCGGCCGCGTATCGATCGACTGGTCGGTGGAAACAAACGAGCGCGGCGAGCGAACCCTCACTTGGGTCTGGCGCGAGACGGGCGGCCCGCCCGTGACCCCGCCGACCCGGCGCGGCTTCGGCTCGCTGCTGATCAAGCGCGTGCTGGCTTCCGATTTTGGTGGCGAGGTCGACGTGGACTACGCCCCCGACGGCCTCGTCGCAACCTTGAGCGCAACGCTCGAACAATCCGATGCAGGAGCCGCCAGATGACGACGCGCAACACCACCGTGCTGGTGGTCGAGGATGAGGCGCTGCTGCTCTATTCCATTGCCGACGAGCTCCGCGACCAGGGCTTTGCCGTGGTAGAAGCCCGCAACGCCGCCGAGGCCATCCGGGCGCTGGAAGCCCACCCCGAGATCCACCTGCTGTTCACCGATGTCGATATGCCCGGCGCGATGGATGGGCTGGCGCTCGCCGCGGCAGTGCGCCACCGCTGGCCGCCGGTCAAGATCATCGTCACCTCCGGCAAAGGCCGCCCGGCGCCATCGGCACTGCCGGACGGGGCGTTCATCCCGAAGCCCTATACGCCGCATGCTATATCGGAAGTGTTTCGGCGGCTCGGGGGATAGGCCGTCCGGCCTGAAAACGCGCCGGCCCCAGCGTGAGCCCAGCAGCACAGTTTTCGGCTATCCGCCGAGCTC
>NZ_LAJE02000055.1 GCF_000970465.2 Devosia insulae DS-56 | reverse complement strand
CCCCCCACCCCTCCCCTCAAGGGGGAGGGGAGCAGAAGGAGTGAGCATTGTTGAAGGAGCAAACATGACCGCCGCATTCACCGGCAAAACCATCGCCATCACCGGCGCGGCAGGCGGCATCGGCCAGTGGCTCTGCCGTTTCTTCGGCGAAGAAGGCGCGACCATCGCGGCGCTCGATCGCAGCGACAAGGTACATGCGCTGGCCGAAACGCTCGGCAAGGACGGCATCACGGTGAAGCCGGCGGTGGCCGATATCGCCGATGCCGCCGCGGTGGCTGCGGCGTTCAAGGGCTTCGGCGTGGTGGATATCCTCATCAACAATGCCGGCGGCACACGCCACGCCACCTTCGAAAAGACCGACCCGGCCGGCTGGGACGAGGACATGGCCGCCAATGTCGGCGGCGCCTATGCCTGTGCCCACGCGGTGCTGCCGCAGATGGTCGAGCGGCGCTCGGGCAATATCGTCAATGTCGGCTCGGTCAACGGCCTCGCGGCCTTGGGCGATCCGGCCTACAGCGCCTCGAAGGCAGCGATGATCTCGCTCACCCGCTCGCTGGCGCAGGAATATGGCCGCTACAATATCCGCGCCAATATCGTGTTGCCCGGCACGGTGCGCACCCCGGTCTGGGACGAGCGCAAGGCCAAGGATCCGAACGTCTTGAAGACGCTGGAGCGCTGGTATCCGCTCCGCCGCATCGTCGAGCCTTACGAGGTGGCGCGGGTGATCGCCTTTCTCGCCTCGGACGCCGCCAGCGCCGTCACCGGCGCGGCGATCCCGGTCGATTGCGGGCTCACCTCGGGCAACATCGTGATGGCGCGCGAGCTGACGCTCGAGGACTTTTAAGCAAGGCATTTAGCCTGAGTTCATTTGAGGGGGTCGTTTTGGACAAGCTGCGTATCGGCATTATCGGGCTCGGCTGGTTTGGGGAGATCCACGCCGAAACCATCATGGGCGTGCCTAACCTCGAACTGGCGGCGCTCTGCACCCGCACCGAGGATCGGCTCACGGCTTTGGGTGAGAAGTTCGGCGTCGAGAAGCTCTATCGCGATTATCACGACATGCTCGCCGACCCGGAGATCGATGCGGTGTCGATCTGCACCATGTGGGACCAGCACACCGAGCCGGCGATCGCCGCGCTGAAGGCCGGCAAGCACGTGTTCCTCGAAAAACCGATCGCTTCGACCGTCGAGGATGCCAACAAGATCATCGCCGCCTCGAAGGGGGCGAAGGGCATCCTGTTCATCGGCCATATCGTGCGCTTCAACCCGCGCTACCGGATGGCCAAGCAGGCGATCGCCGAGGGCCGCATCGGCAAGGTGGTGGCGCTGTCGTCGCGTCGGAACATTCCGGCCGCCTGGACCCCGACCATCCTCAACAAGATCGGCCCGATCGTCGGCGACGCCATCCACGACACCGACATCATGCTGTGGCTGACCGGCGACAAGATCGTCTCGGCCTATGCGCAGACGGTCGACGTGCGCGGGCTGAAGCACCCCGATATCGGCCAGACCATGTTCCGCTTCGCCGGCGGCGCCACCGCGACGCTCGAAACGGTGTGGTGCATGCCGACGCAAACGCCGTTCGATATCGACGAGCGCATGTCGATCATCGGCACCGAAGGCATCATCCACGTCCAGGACACTTTTCCTCCGCTCGGTATCGTCGACGCCAACAAGCTGCATTCGCCCGACATCACCTATTGGCCGATGTTCGACGGGGTCCGCGGCGGCGCGTTGCGTGAGGAGTTCAACTATTTCACCAGCTGCGCGCTGAGCGGCAGCACGCCGAAGATCGGCGTACCGGAGGATGCGGCCGCGGCCTTGCAGGCGACACTGGCAGCCGAGGAGTCGGCGCGCACGGGGAATGTGGTGAGGATCGGGTGAGGGCGGGACGCGGGGCCGGTGTGCTTGGCGCCCCTCACCCTAGCCCTCTCCCCAGAGGGGCGAGGGGACGCACTTTGAACCGGCGGTGCCCCCATCGCCCCCTCGCCCCTATGGGGAGAGGGCGGCGGATGAGGCCAAAGGCCTCACCGCGGGGTGAGGGGCGCCAAGCGCTCGATCTCTCTAGTGCTCATGCCCATGATGGCCGCCGATGAGGAAGCTCTCCTCGAATGGGCGGCGGCTGACTTCCATGGATTTGCCGCCGAGGTACACCGACACCGGCTGCAGCAGCGATGACCCCTGGCGGCGTTTGCCGACCACATCCTGGAACACGTAGTTGCTGTCGTACTGCTTCAGCACCGTGATGTCGGCGACGGCGCCGACGCCGAGGTGCCCTAGCTCGGGCCGCTGGATGGCGAGCGCAGGGCGGTTGGCCGACATGCCGATCACTTCGGGCAGTGACAGGCCGCAATTGAGCAGCTTGCTCATGGTGTGGAGCAGGTCGTAGCCCGGGCCCTCGACGGCGATGACGTGCACGTCCGACGAGATCAGGTCGGGCTTGAAACCATCCTGCAATGCCGCCTCGGCGCTGTCATAGCCGAAGGCACCCATGCCGTGGGCGATGTCGAACAGCACGCCGCGCTCACGGGCCTTGAGCACCGCATCGATCACCTTGCCGTCGGGGCCGATGGCCGAGTTGGGGTCGGGGCGGTAGCAATGGGTGAGGATGTCGCCGGGCCGCAGCATATCGACCACATCGGCATAGCTCGGCGGGGCGGTGCCGATATGGGTCATCAACGGCAGGTTCAGCGCGTTGGCGGCCTCGAGCGCCAGCTCCAGCGCGCCCAGCCCGAGCTCGCCGGTGACGATGCCGCCGATGCGCACCTTCACCCCGATAATGCGGTCACGGTTGGCCTCGACCTTTTCGACGCATTTCTCCACCGGCAGCATTGAGCGCAGCGTCGCCTCGCCGATCGACACGCCCTTGTCGAAGCCGAAAATGCCGGGGAACGAGATGTTGAGAAAGGCGAAGATCCGGTAGGGCGAGTGGATCATCACGTAATCGCGAAAACCGTCATAATTGCCGGCGCCGGCGCTGCCGGCATCGACCAGCGTGGTGCAGGCGGAGCGGCGGGCGATGAAGCCGGGGTCGACGCTGAGCGAGGTCGCCTTGTGGTAGACATGGGTGTGGATGTCGATCAGCCCCGGTGCGACGATGGCGCCGCTGACATCCTCGACTTTTGCCCCCGCTGTCGCGAGGTCCTTGCCGACCGCGGCGATCCTGCCGGCCTTGATCGCCACATCGAGCACGCCGTCGACGCCGTTGCGTTCATCGAGGACGCGGCCGCCCTTCAGCACGATATCGAAGCCCTGTCCGGCTGCCGGTGAAGTCATCGATGGTCTCCGCTTGCGGTATGGGGCGACTGCGGCGGGCAACTGCCCGCCGGTTTCGTCACGCTGATCAGGTGTGTCTCAGGCCAGTTCGACGACGCGCTTTTCGTTGATCGACTGCTCGGCGGCAAGCACGATCCTGAGGCTGTTCACCGCCGCATCCATCGACTCGGTGAGGTCGAGATCTTCCTGGATGGCTTTCAAAAAGAACGCCTGCTCGCGGTCGCAGAGCTCCTGGTGGTTGGGCTCGTCGGTCATGGTGAAGATCTCGTCCTTGCGGACAAAGCTCTTGTCCCCGGGGTTCACCTCGGCATGATGATACTGGATGGCGTCGGTCTTGGTGTGCTGGTCGATATCGGAGGAGTCCGACACGCCTTCCTTATGCGCCTTGGGGTTGGGGACGATCGAGACGGCGCCCTTGGGGCCGACCACGTCCTTCACGAAATAGGCGACCTCGCTCATCATCGGGCCCCAGCCGGCTTCGTACCAGCCGACCGAGCCGTCATCGAACTCGACATGCAGGTGCCCGTAGTTCTGCTTGTCGGCTTCCGCCCAGAGTTTGGCGCCGATGCCGTGCACGCGCACCGGCCTGGCCTTGGTCATCTGGCACATCACGTCCACATAGTGGACGCCGCAATCAACGATCGGGATCAGCGAGTCGATCAGGTTCTTGTGCCAGTCATAGGTCGGGCCGCCCGACTGCTGGTTGAGGTTGAGCCGCATGACGAGGGGCTTGCCCAGCGTCTGCGCCAGTTCGGTGAATTTCATCCAGCTGGGGTGGACGCGGAGGATATAGCCCAGCACCAGCTTTTTGTTTTTCTCGCGCGCCAGCTTCACCACCGCTTCGGCGTCGGCAATGTTGGTGGCGAGCGGCTTTTCCATGAACACATGGGCGCCGGCATTGATCGCCTTGATGGCGTACTCGGCATGGCTGTTGGGCCATGAGTTGATCGACACCGCATCGGGCTTAGCCACCCGCAGCGCTTCGTCATAATCCTCGAACAGCGGATAGCCCTTGAGCTCGCCCGGAATGGGCTTGGATTTGATCGAGCGGCTCATCAGCCCGACGATCTCGAACCCCGGATTGCGGTGATAGGCGCTCGCATGCGAGGCGCCCATATTGCCGAGCCCGACGACCAGAACTTTTACCACATTGGCCATCCGGCCCTCCCCATCCGCTTACGTGTCGGCCATGTAGCCGTGAAATTCCTGCAACCACCGGCGTCATCCCCGCGAAGGCGGGGACCCAGTGCGGTCTATGCTGTGAGCGTGGGCGGCACCGACTGGATGCCGCCCACACGTTGGCTCAGCGATCGGCCGGAATGGCCTGGTCGTAAAGGTGCGCCTTGACGTCCTCGATGTTGATGGCCTTGAAGGCGTCCGACAGCACGTAGGCGGCGGCATCGGCCTTGACCTTGTCGTGGTCGAAGTCGTTGGCAGGCCCAATGACGTCATTGGTCACTACGTCTTCGGCCTTCACCGGCTTGGTGATCTGCTTCAGCTCGTAGATCTTGTCGAAGAAGGTCTGCCAGGCCGCGAGGTCGTGGTCGCCCCAACCCTTGCGCTTCGACATGTCGCCGCGGAACACGGCGATCTGCTGCAGGATCGAGGTGGCACCCAGTTCGGGCCCGATATTGGTGGCGAGCGTCGGGAACTGCTCGAACACCGCTTCGACGGCCGCCAGCGGATTGTGATAGGCGAACTCGAGCCCCATGGCCCAGCCGCGCAGGTACTTGTCGAGGAAGGCCTTCTTGTCGGGATCGTCGAGGTCGGCGGCGCGGACCACGAAGGTGTTGGCGAAGAGCGGCGAGTGCTGCACGCCCAGCCAGTATTCGAAGTCGAGCTTGGAGCCGATCCACTCGGCGCGCAGGCCCTCCCAGGCGAGGGCCGCATCGCCCTGGCCGCTGGCGAGGGCGGTGCCCCAGGTCGGCCAGCCGGCTTCGACATACTTCACCTTAGAGATGTCGACGCCGTGCACGGCGAGCATCGGGTCGACGATCGGCTGCCAGGCGGCCGAGCCGAGCAGGATGGTTTTGCCTTCGAGCTTCTTCAGGTCATTGGAGCCCTCGCCCTTGCGGAAGGCGAGGCTGAAGGTGTCGAGCGCGCCCATGTGGAAGGCCGACTTCAGCTTCATGCCGTTTTCGAGTGCGAACGAGAACACGCCCGGCGAGGGGAAGCCCATATCGGCCTGGCCGACATCGACGAACTTCACCGTGGCGGTGCCGTCGGACGGGCCCGGCTGCATGTCGGTCGCCACCTCGAGGCCATCGAAATAGCCCATCTTCTTGCCGATCCAGTACGGATAGTCGTCGAGCACTTCGAGGGTGCCGCGCGGCGAGATCCAGGTGAACTTCGGATAGGGCGCGGCGCTGGCGCGGCCGATGCCGCCGAGGGCCGTTGCGGTTATCACGCCGGCGGCCGAAACCTGCAGGAAGGTGCGGCGGCTCATGCCGCCGGAAAGCGAGAACTTGGTCATTCAATCATACCCCTGTTGATGGATCGTCCCTTAGTCCCTTATTCCTGCCGCCATTCCCTCCGGCGGCAGGCAGTGCCTCAGGCCTCCCAGCTCGCGTACTTCTTCCCGAGCAGGAAAAAGAGCACGTAGATCAGGATGCCCAGGATCGAGAGGATCAAGACCACCGCGAAGAATTGCGGCATCTGGATCATGGATGAGTAGGAGGTCAGCCGGTTGCCCAGCCCGAAGCCGCCGCCGACCATTTCGGCGCCGACCGCGGTCAGCAGCCCGAAGATCGAGCCGACCATCAGGCCGACAAAGATCATCGGCAGCGCCATCGGGGCGCGCACCTTCCAGAAAATCTGCAGGGTCGAGGCGCCATAGGAGCGGGCCAGCGCGATCTTGCCGCGATCGACCCGGCGGAAGCCGGTGGCGGCATTGATCATCACCATCGGGCCCGAAGCCAGCGCCACGGCGATGATGCGCGGCTCGTAGCCGAAGCCGAAGCGCAGGATCAGCAGTGGCACCAGCGCCAGCATCGGCGTCGTCACCAGCAGCAGGATGTAGGGCGTGATGATCTTTTCGGCGAAGGGGAACTGGGTGATTACCGCTGCGAGGATCAGCCCGACCACCGCGCCGATGCCGAAGCCGACGAACAGCTCGACCAGCGTATGGCCGAGATGCGGCGCGATAAACGGGAAATCGGTGAACAAAGCCACTGCGATCTCGCTCGGCTTGGGCAGCACATATTGCGGCACAGCGAAGAGGTTCAGCAGCAGTTCGGTGCCGCCGATGATCACCACGGCGACGAGGACGATCGCCAGCACTTCGCCCATCGACTTGATGCCGGGGCCGGAAGTGAGGGCGGACATGTTGGTGATGCCGACTTCGCTGGCGGCGCCGGCGGATTTCTTGAACTCGGGAATGGCGTCGGTTTCGCTCATCTGATCCTCACGCCACTGCCGCCGACTGAACCGCGTCTCTCGGGAAGCGACTCTGCTGCGTGCCGACGATTTCCGCCTTGATGATGTTGGTGAGGTCGAAAACCTCCTTGGTCGACATGATCTCGAGCGAGCGGGGCCGCGCGAACGGCACCTCGTGGATATTGGCGACCCGGCCGGGGCGCGGGCTCATCACCACCACGCGGTCGGAAAGGAAGATGGCTTCGTCGATCGAGTGGGTGATGAGGACGATGGTGGTTTTGGTGTCGAGCCAGATTTCCTCGACCAGCCGATTCATCTCTTCGCGGGTGAAGGCGTCGAGGGCGCCGAACGGTTCGTCCATCAGCAGCACGGAGGGCTTGTAGCTCAGGGCGCGAACCAAAGCGGCGCGTTGCTGCATGCCACCCGACAGCTCACGCGGGAAGCGCCCGCCAAAGCCTTCGAGGCCGACGCGGCTCAACAGTTCGTCGATCCAGACCCGATCGGGCTTGGTGCCCTTGATCTCGAAGGGGAAGTTGATATTGGCATCGAGATCGCGCCAGGGCAGGAGGTTGGCCTCCTGGAACACCATGCCGATTTCGGGATTGGGGCCGGTGACCGGCTTGCCATCGAGCAGCACTTCGCCTGAGGTGAGGCCGTGCAGCCCCGACATCGACCATAGCAGCGTGGTCTTGCCGCAACCGGAAGGGCCGACGATCGCAACGATCTCGCCCTCCATCACATCAAGCGAGCAGCGATCGATCGCCAACAGGTCGCCCGAGCGGGTATTGTAGACCTTGGTGGCGCCCTTCACCCGTAGCTTCGGTTGCTTCAACTCCTGAGCTGTCATCGGCCCTCGCGCTGCCCCGTACCAGACTATGGAACGGCTTACGGGCGCTCCCTGTTGCGCCCTCATCCCCGTCCTGGAGGCAGTCTGTAACTATCCTACTTTCCGAGTCAAGCGGCTGTCAGATTAGTTTCATAGCGTGAAGGTAACTGCCGAATTTCTGGGCTTCTTGAGGCTTGCATCGTGTGTAAGTTTCCTACATTGTGCCGAGGAAATGGGCGGCGGGACACCGCAGGCGAGGCGTTTCCGGGATAGGGCATTGGCTGGTCAGAAATGATAGAAGTCGCGTCAGACCCAACAGCCGGAAGGCCGGATATGCGCAAGCCCAGGCGCGATGACAGCGAAGCCTACGCCAAGCCGATCCCCGACATCCTGTCGCAGATCAAGGATTCCTACAGTGAGCTCAGGCCGGCCGAACGGCGCGTCGCCGACGTGGTGCTGGCCGACGTTACCTTCTCGGTCGATGCCTCCAACGCCGAGATCGCCAAACGCGCCGAAGTGAGCGAGCCGACGGTCACCCGCTTCTGTCGCGCCATCGGTTGCGACGGGGTGCGCGACTTCAAGCTGAAGCTGGCGCAGAGCGTGGTGGTGGGGCGGCTGTACTTCGCGCCGGCGCCGCCAGCCGGCGAGGTCAGTTCGGATGCCTCGCCGCTGTGGACCGAAGTGTTCGGCGAGGCGCGCAACGCGCTCAATCTGGTCGAACGGCAGATCGATCCCAAGGATATAATCGCCGCGGCCGAGCTGGTGGCGAGCGCCCATCAGGTGCTGGTGTTCGGGCTGGGGGGCAGTTCGACCTCGCTGGCGCTGGAAACGCAGAACCGGCTGTTCCGTTATGGCGTCGTGGTCAGTGCGCATTCCGACCCCTATGTGATGAAGATGACGGCCTCGACGCTGAAGCCGAATGATCTGGTGATTGCCATTTCCGGCACCGGCCGCACCTGCGAAGTGGTGGACGCGGTGCAACTGGCCAAGCACTACCGGGCCAAGGCGATCTGCATCACCGCCCCTGACACCGACCTCGCCGCCACCGCGGACGTAGCGCTCACCGTCGATATTCCGGAGTTCCCCGATCCGCTGAAGCCCACGGCTTCGCGCTATGCATTCCTTGCCATTATCGACCTCGTTTCGAGCGCGGTCGGCACCCGGCTCGACCCCGATGCGCGCGAGACGCTGCGCCGGATCAAGTACACCGTGCTGAACCATCGCAAGGGCCGGGTGCTGGAGCCGTTGGGCGACTGAGTTTGTTGCCGCGTCTGTCTCGCGGTTCTGCGACGGTGTGCCCGTCGCCCATAGTTGGGGTCTACTTGATGCACGATACTGCACCCGCGGCAGCGGCGGCCGCCTGGCTCGCCATGTTCAGCGACACGCTGGCGAAAGGCGACCTTGCCGCGACGCTCGAGCTGTTTGCCGAGGACTGCTACTGGCGCGACATCGTCGCCTTCACCTGGAACGTCAAAACCATGGAGGGCAAGGCCGCCATCGCGGCGATGCTCGAAGCAACGCTGGAATCGACCCAGCCCTCGAGCTGGCAGGTGACCAGTGCCACGGGCGGCCCATCAGAACCGCTGCAGCCCTGGTTCAGCTTCAAGACGAAGGTTGGGCAAGGGCAGGGCATCTTCACCCTCGAGGACGGCAGATGCCGCACCATGCTCACCACGCTGCAAGCGCTCGACGGGCATGAGGAGGCACTCGGCTTCAGTCGCGCCATGGGTGTGCGCCACGGCGCCGACCGCAACCGCGAAACCTGGTCGGAAGCACGGGCGCGCGACGAAGCCTCGTTCGGTGCCGGCGCCGACCCCTACTGCCTGATCATCGGCGGCGGGCAGGGCGGCATCATGCTCGGGGCCCGGCTGAAGCAACTGGGCGTTCCAACCGTGATCGTCGAGAAGAACCCCAAGGCCGGGGACTCCTGGCGCAACCGTTACCGCTCACTCGTCCTGCATGACCCGGTCTGGTACGACCACCTGCCCTATATCCCGTTCCCGGCGCACTGGCCCGTCTTCACCCCCAAGGACAAGATGGGCGACTGGCTCGAGATGTACGTCAAGGTGATGGAGCTCAGCTACTGGGGCTGCACCGAATGCATCTCGGCGAAGTTCGACGCAGCAGAGCAGCGCTGGACGGTCGAACTCAAGCGCGGCGGCAAGCCGCTCACCCTCAGGCCGAAGCAGCTGGTGTTCGCTACCGGCGCCTATGGGCCGCCGAAGTTCATTCCGCTGCCTGGGGCGACCGGCTTCAAGGGTGAAATCCTCCACTCCAGCCAGTACTCCGATGGGACGAAATACCAGGGCAAGAAGGCCGTGGTGATCGGCGCCGCCAGCTCCGGGCACGACGTTTCGGTCGACCTGTGGGAAGCCGGCGCCGAGGTCACCATGGTGCAGCGCTCGCCGACCACGGTGGTGCGCTCCGAAACGCTGATGGAGTTGGCCTTCGACACCTATTCCGAGGCGGCGGTGGCGGCAGGGATCGATGTCGACACGGCTGATCTCTTAGGCGCGGCGACGCCATTTGCGCTGCAGCCGGCAAAGCAGAAGGCGCTCTACGACAAGATCCGGGCGCGCGACGCAGCGTTCTACGACAAGCTCCGCGCCACCGGGTTCCTGCTCGATTTCGGGCCGGACGAAACCGGGCTGATGATGAAGGCCTATCGCACGGGCTCGGGTTATTACGTCGATGTCGGCGCCTCGCAGCTGATCATCGACGGCGAGATCGGCATCAAGGCGGGAGTGGAGATCGAGACGCTCACCCCCACCGGCATCCGCTTTGCCGATGGCAGCGAGATCGCCGCCGACCTGATCATCCAGTCGACTGGTTTTCAGTCGATGCACGAAGTGGTGGCCAAGATCGTGTCGCGCGAGGTGGCAGACGAGATCGGCACCTGCTGGGGGCTGGGCTCCGGCACACGCAACGATCCCGGCCCGTGGCACGGCGAACTGCGCAACATGTACAAGCCGGTGGCCCAGGAGAACCTGTGGTTCCAGGGCGGCAACCTGGCGCTCAGCCGCTTCTTCTCGAAATTCGTCGCGCTGCAGATCAAGGCGCGCATGGAAGGTCTTGATACGGTAGTGTACCGAACCCCATTGTAATTGAGCTATTGCCGACTCGTGCCGGTCGCGAGATTGTTAACTGGCGCGCGGTACTTAATCGGCAGTATCAACGTTATCCGAGCATTGCATGAATGCTCTCGCTTTTGATGGTCGGACGACATGGAGGTTGGAATGAAACGCCTGCTCCCCGTAGTAGCCGCAACTGTGACCCTGCTCCTCGCCGGTCCGGCGCTGGCCCAGCCGCTCGAGATCATCGTACGCGGCGGCACCCCGACTTACCTGCCGACGCCGCTGCCGGACGGCGACGACTACATCTACGGTAACCCCGGCAATCCGAATTTCCCGAACTTCGACCCGGCCGCCGCGGCGATCAATGCCGAGCTCGCAATCCATCCGCGCTCGCGGCTTCGCCCCAACAACCTGTGGCTGGTGAGTTCGCTGGGCAACCGCTCGGGCTCGTGGACCCAGCACATTGAAGCCTGCCAGGCGGCGTTCTCGAGCTATGATCCGGTCAGCGACACCATTATCGCCGGTGGCCTGCCGCGCCGCTGCCCGCTCTGAGCGAGCGCGGCTCGGTCCTACGCCAACCACCGGCGTCATTCCCGCGAAGGCGGGAACCCAGTGGGATCTCCCGGCATCAGCGGGTGCTGCAGCATCCCACTAGGTTCCCGCCTGCGCGGGAATGACGCCGGTAGGTGCTGGTCACTCGAGAGCACCGGCGTGGTTATGCACAGCTCTCCGCCGCATGGCCGCCATCTTTATCTGCCGCTTCGGCCGTAGCGACTCCTGCGTCTTCAAGCACTTGGCTCTCGTGACATCCAGTTGTCATCGAGCTGTCACGGCTCGTTCATCGGGCTGAAATCCAACCGTCAAGGTCTCCGACTAGGAGTGCGCCGCTCGAGAAATCGACCGACATTCCCCTTGCTTGGAGACTGAACATGAAATCCAATTGGCTGCTCAGCGCAGCTCTGGCGGCGACCGCCCTGACTTTTGTGGCCTCGCCTGCCGCTGCCGCGACCAAGTTCGAGTTCTGGTACGGCCTCAGCGGCGACCTTTCCGAACGCATCCAGGACATGTGCAAGACCTTCAACGAGTCGCAGAGCGACTACGAGATCGTCTGTGTCAGCCAGGACAACTACGACAACAACCTGCAGAACACGATCGCCGCGTTCCGCGCCAACAAGCAGCCGACCGTCACCCAGATCTTCGACGCCGGCACGCTCGACCTGATGCTGTCGGACGCGTTCGTCCCGGTGCGCCAGCTGATGGAAGAGAACGGCTACAAGATCGACTGGGCGAACTATTTCGCCGGCGTCGGCTCGTACTACTCGACTTCGACTGGCGAACTGCTGTCGATGCCGTTCAACTCCTCCACCGCGCAGATCTATTACAACACCGACGCGCTGGCCAAGGTTGGCTTCGAAGGCATCCCGGAAACCTGGAGCCAGGTCGAAGACGTCGCCCGCAAAATGAAGGCCGCTGGCTATGACTGCCCGGTGGCGTTCGACCCGGCCGGCGCCTGGCAGTGGTTCGAGCAGTTCGAAGCCATCCACAACCAGCCGATCGCGACGCTCGGCAACGGTTTCAGTGGCCTCAATGCCGAGATGGTGGTGTCAAAGGGCAAGTTCGTCGACCAGCTGACCTGGATCAAGAAGATGTATGACGAAGGTCTCTTCGTTCATAAGTCCAAGGATGCCGGCGAGACTGCCAATGACGCCTTCGTCAACGGCAAGTGCCAGATCACCTCGTCGTCGGTTGCCGATCACGGCACCTTCGGCAAGCAGGCCAAGGAAGGCGTGCACTGGACCAATGCCATGCTGCCGATGCTTGACGGCTTCGAGCGCCACAACTCGTTCGTGGGCGGCGCCTCGCTGTGGACGCTGAAGGGCAAGTCCGCCGAGGAATACAAGGGCGCCGCGGCGTTCTACAACTTCCTTGCCACGCCGGAGCAGACCCAGTGGTGGTCGACGGTCACCGGCTACATCCCGGTTACCAATTCCGGCTTCGAGGCCATGAAGGCCGCCGGTTTCTATGACGCCGCCCCGTACAAGGGCCGCGAGCTGGCCATCAAGTCGCTCACCATGCCGGCCGGCGAGAACACCCGTGGCATTCGCCTGGGCAACTACGCCTCGATCCGCGCCGAGATGGTCAAGACCATCCAGTCGGTGCTGTTCAACAACGTGCCGGTGCAGCAGGCGCTCGAAGAGTTCGATGCCAAGGGCAACGAAATCCTGCGTCGCTTCGAGGCGACCTACGCCGGCAAGAACCTGCTCTGATCTCTGCCTGACTTCCGCACGGACGGCCCATCGGCCGTCCGTGCATGCTATTTTGGTGGAAGGTCCTCATGGAACGCCGCGCCTATTATCGCAACGGGTGGATGCCCTGGCTGCTGCTTGCGCCACAGTTGATCCTCGTCCTCGTTTTCTTCTACTGGCCGACCACGCAGGCGCTTTACTGGGCATTCTCGCTCGAGCAGCCGTGGGGCGGCGGCAACACCTGGGTCGGGTTCGACAACTTCCTCGCCATCTTCCGTGACCGGGAATACTGGGGCACGGTGCTGCGCAGCGCGTTCTACGCCATTGTCTCCACCGGGCTGTCGATGGCGGTGGCGCTGACGCTCGCGGCGTTCGTCGATCGCTCGCTGAAGGGCACCCGCATTTTCCAGTCGATCTATGTCTGGCCCTACGCCATCGCGGCGCCGGCAGCGGGCGTCGCCTTCCGCTTCATCTTTGCGCCGGAATCGGGGCTGATCGGCTCGGTCAACCAGATCTGGCCGGGCATCTGGGACCCGGCGACCAATGGTATTCATGCTCTGGCGATGGTGATCGTCTGCCATGCCTGGCTCGGCATCGGCTACAACTTCATCTTCTTTCTCGCCGCGCTGCAGATGATCCCGCGCTCGATCTCGGAAGCCGGCGCCATGGATGGCGCCCGTCCGTTCCAGCGGCTCATCGACCTGCAGCTGCCGCTGATCGCCCCGACGGCGTTCTTCCTCCTGATCATGAACCTGATCTCAAGCTTCACCGACAGCTTCGGGCTGATCGATGTGATGACCGAGGGCGGCCCGATCGGGCAGACCGAAGTCATGGTCTACAAGATCTATTTCGACGGGTTCAAAGGCCTCGACTACTCGGGCGCCGCGGCCCAGTCGATCGTCCTCATGCTGCTCGTCATCGGCCTCACGTTCGTCCAGTTCAAATGGGTCGAACGGCGCGTCCACTACAACTGAGGTGAAGCCGTGATCGAGCGTTCCCCCTTCTTCGACTTCATCACCTACCTCGCCATGGCGTTCGGCGCCCTCGTCGTGGTGATCCCGTTCTGGATTACCCTGGTCGCCGGCTCGCAGTCGCTGCAGGAAGTCAGCCAGGTGCCGATCAGCCTCCTGCCATCGTCGCACCTGTTCGAGAACCTTGCGGCGGCGTGGACGCGCGGCGACCTCGGGCCCAAGCTGATCAACAGCTTCATCGTCGCCATCGGGGTGACGGTCGGCAAGATCACGCTGGCTTCGCTGTCGGCATTCGCCATCGTGTTCTTCAGCTTCAAGGCGCGGATGATCTGCTTCTGGCTGATCTTCATCACCCTGATGCTGCCGCTCGAAGTGCGCATCGTGCCGACCTACTCGATCGCCGCCAACGCGTTGCTGCCGTTCCAGGTCATCCTCGATACGCTGGGGATTACCGGGCTGGTGCAGGCGGTGAGCGGGGTGCAGATCGCGCTCAACTGGAACCTGCTCAACTCCTATACCGGCCTGATCCTGCCGCTGGTCGCCACCGCGACCGGCACCTTCCTCTACCGGCAGTTCTTCATGACCATTCCGGACGAACTGGTGGAAGCCAGCAAGATGGACGGCGCCCACCCGCTCGAATTCTTCTTCGACGTGCTGCTGCCTTTGAGCCGCACCAACATGCTGGCGCTCGCCACCATCATGTTCGTCTCCAGCTGGAACCAGTATTTGTGGCCGCTGCTGATCACGACCGACCGGGCCAATTTCGGCACCGTGGTGATGCAGCTCAAGGCGCTGATCCCGGCGCAGAACGGTACCCCCGACTGGAACGTCACCATGGCCGGTGCGCTCATCATCATGCTGCCGCCGCTGCTGGTCGTTGCCTTCATGCAGCGCTGGTTCGTGCGTGGCCTCATTTCTCGCGACAAATGATTGGATAGACCCATGGCTCAGATCACCATCAAGGGCGTGAAGAAGAATTACGCCAAGACCGCCGTGATCCACGGCGTCGACGTCAACATCGAAGCGGGCGAGTTCGTCGTCATCCTCGGGCCTTCGGGCTGCGGCAAGTCTACGCTGCTCAGGATGATCGCCGGGCTGGAAGAGATCACCGAGGGTGAGATCGCCATCGGCGGCACTGTGGTCAACAAGCTCGAGCCGCGCGAGCGCGGTTGCGCCATGGTGTTCCAGAACTATGCGCTCTACCCGCATATGACGGTGCGGAAGAATATCGGCTATGCGCTGAAGGTGGCCAAGGTGCCGAAGGCCGAGCGCGACGCACGGGTGATGAAGGTGGCGCAGTCGGTGTCGCTGGAGCCGTTCCTCGATCGCCGGCCGGGCGAACTCTCCGGTGGCCAGCGGCAGCGCGTCGCCATGGCCCGCGCCATGGTGCGCGAGCCGAAAGTGTTCCTGTTCGACGAGCCGTTCTCCAACCTCGATGCGAAGCTCCGTGTCGCCATGCGCTCGGAAGTCCGGCGCCTGCACCGCGATCTCGGCGTCACCTCGGTGTTCGTGACGCACGACCAGATCGAGGCAATGACGCTGGCCGACAAGCTGATCATCATGAATGCCGGCAAGGTCGAGCAGATCGGCAAGCCGACCGAGGTCTACAACAATCCGGCCAGCCGCTTCGTCGCCGACTTCATCGGCTCGCCCGCAATGAACCTGTTCGAAGGCGAGTTCGACGCCGAGGGGCATTTCGTCCACGGCGCCGGCGGCCGGATGAATGTCAGCCAGCTCAATGGCGTGCGCCAGCCCGGCCGCAAGGTGGTGCTGGGGGTTCGCCCCGAAGGCGTGCGCCGCACCGGCGCCGACACGCATGGCGCGATCCCGGCGGTGGTCGATTATGTCGAAGAGCTGGGCGCCTCGCGGCTGATCCATGCCGATGCCAATGGCAGCCGCATCGTGGCGCTCGACAATGACAGTGCCGAGCTCAAATCCGGCACGCCGGTGCATCTCAGCCTCGCCGACAGCGCGCTGCACCTGTTCTCGCTCGAAGACGGGCGCCGCATCTCGCACTGAGGGCGGCCTGCCACATTTCTTAGCCTGCAACCACCAGGAGACATTTCATGAGCAACATCATTGCGACCGGCTTCAATGTCGGCTCGGACAATGGCGAGTTCGCCACCCTCGAAGCCGATATGCGCGCCCTCAGCGAAATGGGCGTCGACACTGTCGAGATCGGCATCACCAGCCTCGATCTCGTCGCCGGCGGCCGGATCATCAAGGAGCGGCACGAGGCGCTGCTGGCGCTGACCAGGCAGTTCGATTTCCGCTACACCGTGCACGGGCTGGTGTCGTCCAACTTCATGGACCCGGTGACGCTGCCCTACCAGATCGCTGCCGCCAAGGCGCTGGTCGAAGTCTCGAACTCGATCGGTGCGGGCATCCTCGTCCACCACAGCGGGAACCTCCGCGCCGAGGCGATTGCCGACTGGGCCGGCGCCGAGGTGCGCGCGCGTGAAG